>DASYKK010000029.1:0-3229 GCA_035995565.1 Candidatus Angelobacter sp. | reverse complement strand
CTCGGTGACGATTTCAATCGGTCGTTCATTGCCGATCTGGCCTGCAGGAATCGTTACTGTTTCGCGCTTGCCCTGGGCAGCGAGGCCTTCGATTGTCTGCGTTCCCAGCTCTTCGTGCTTGATCTGTTCATTGCTTTCCTTACTTTGCTGGATCTCCCGCACACCCTGCGTCGTAACGAAAACCTTATCTTTAACTCTGCGCTCACGCGTGCCGCGCAGGTCAATGATCTGTGGCCCTTCTTTCCAACTGCCTTCACTCCGTATGACTTTTGTCGCTTCGCCGCCGGGGCTGAAGATGTATTGTGTATGTTTGGTAGGATCGTTGATAAACACTGTTTTTGGGCTATCGACCTGCATTGTGCCAATGCGGTGCAAATCAGTCTCCCGTCGCGTACGACCCTGGCTGTCACGGGCCACGAAGGACGAGGTCTTGTTTACGATGCGGTTTCCGTCGCCCAGCAATTGCGTGCTCTCAGTGGTGGCCGTGGCCGTATAAGGCGCCGCTGTGACTACCTCGCCGGCCCCGGCCATTTCCGCGGAGAAGAATGAAATCTCCCCTTCCGGCATACGCTCGTACTGCATCATCCCGAACGGCGCCATCATCGTGATAGGTTCATCCTGCTTGAAAGTGAAGGTGTGGAATTTTTCCTGCGGGGTGTATTGCTGCGCGATGGCGCTTCCGGCGAACAGGAATACGCTGATCAGTAAAATAGCGAGTCGTTTCATAAATCACTCTCCTTAAGAGTTTGTTATTGCACTAATCTCACTGCGTATGGCGTTCCGTCCTGGGCCACGACAAAATCAGCCATAAACTTTCTGGCACCAGAGTCCGGACTCACCGGCGCTCCCATCTGCCATAATGCGCTTGCTGGCAATTGAACGCGGACGACGCTTAATTGTTCGGCCGGTACGCCAGGATCGTATCCCGGCAAAGCAAGGAATTCGCGACGCGACGCCACCATGACCGCTGCGCCCTTAGTTTTGGCGTGCCTTACCGGGCGTCGCACTGGGGTTGCTGCAGTGCTGGTCGCGGAAAGAGCCTTTGCAGGATTCGTCTCAACCTTTTCGGCAACTTCTTGAGTCTGCCGTTTCTCCGGCTCCCGCTGCGAGGAACGCAGGGAGATCAAACCGACGGCTAACAACACGCACGCGGCCAGCCCAGCTAAGCTCATCCTGCGTACCAGCTTGCGCCGAGCATGATGATGCCGGAATGCCGTCGCCAGTCCCGCTCCCACTCCTGCTGGAGCGCCCTGGCGGGAAGATGCTGCCAGCCGGCCCAGCGCTACCTTCAGCGCGTCATCTCTTAGCGGCTCTCCGGATTGTGGATCTATTTCATGCATCTTTGATAACTCAATTTCGTTTTCAACATCGTCCTTGCGCGATGCAGGCGCGAAGCCACTGTCCCCGGCGAACATTCCAGCAGGCCCGCCGCGTCGGTATAACTCATCTCTTCCAGGTCACACAGCGCAACCACTTCGCGATACTGTTCCGGCAAGGCCAGCACGGCTTTGCGCAGATACTCCAGCAGCTCAGAGTTGCTGAGTTCGGAGAGAACGTCCAGATCGCTGATCAAGCCTGCGTCTCCCGTATCCAGCCATTCTTCTTCCATCGGTATGTCCAGCCGTGAACGCTGCAGCACGCGCCGCGTCAGGTTACGCGTAATCCCGAAGAGATAACTGCTGACCTGCCCTTTCTCCGCGTCGTATCCTTTCGGGTTTCCGATCAGCAACATAAACACTTCCTGCGTCACTTCTTCCGCCGTAGCCGTATTCCCGCTCATGTGCAATGCAAAGCGATAGAGTGGGCCCTGGTAGCGCTCATAGAGAGCAGTGAAGGCCGTCTCATTCCCTTTGCTGAGCTGCCTGAGCAGCTCTTGATCTTCGAGCGGCGATTCTGCCATGGCTCTACTGGGCGCTGCCCTCGCTCCTGTTATCCATTGCTCGAATTGGAAGAATCGTTCCATTTATTTTTTGACAATGTTTTTCCGGTTTTTGATGAGCCCTAAACAACCGTCATCCCGAACCGCGTCAACGAGGGGCGCATTCTCTTTAGCGCCCGAGTAGGGGTGAGGGACCTTGTGTTTGTTTCACCGCGCAATGTTGCCATGCCAAGTCAGACGGATGGAACGTCCTTCCGTAATCCTGCCGTATGATAGAGTTTTCGCGGCGTTGGGGGGATCAAGCCATGAACGTAGAAGCTCAGGCAACGTGGACGGATGGCGAGAGATTTGTCGTCAACGCGAGCAGCGGCCATGCCATCGTGATTGACTCTGACCGCCAGCGAAACACCGCCGCCGGTCCCATGGAGATGGTCCTGATGGGCCTATGCGCCTGCACCGCCACCGATGTTGTGGCCATCCTGCGCAAGAAGCGTGAGCCGTTTGTCGGCGTTCACGTCAAAGCAGAGGCGGTGCGCGCCACGGAACCACCCACGGTTTATACTTCGATCAAGCTCATCTATACGGTTTCCGGCCAGGTTTCACGCAAGTCGGTTGAGGACGCTGTCAGGCTGTCAGAAGAGAAGTATTGCGGGGTTTCTGCGATGCTTAAATGCAAGGCAAAGATCGTTACTGAAGTGCATCTCTCCGGGGCTACGGAAATCGCTGGTCCACCAGGAAAATAGATCCGGCAAGCCAAATAAAGAAACATTGACGATGTAGAAAGAATCTAATCAGCAAACAGGGGAGTTCTTTTCATGTCGCAAAAGAAAGTTGTGGTTTATAGCCAGCCCGGTTGACCGCCGTGCTCATGGGCTGAGTCCTACCTTTCGGAGAAAGGTATTGAATTTCAAGTGAAAGACGTTAGCTGTGACCAGCAGGCGGTTTTTGAGCTGGTCCGCACCTATAACAGTCGTTCTACGCCAACCATTATCGTGGGAGAAAAGGTCATGGTCGGCTTCGATCCTGAGCGCCTGGACGCAATGCTTGCAGAGTGAGTTCCCGGCCAAACAATCCGTAAGCCCCGCGATGGAGCGTCAACATCCATGGCGGGGCTATTTTTTCATCGCCGCAGCCACGTTCTGTTGGGGCGCTGCTGTCGCCGTGGGCAAGGCAATTTTTAACGGCAGTCTCTTCGCTGGCCATGCCTTGATCTCTCCTGTGGTGCTCACGCAGGCCAGGACCACCTTCGCCGTCCTGGTTTTTGGCCCCATCCTCTTACTACGATTTGGCCGCCGCATTTTCTCCATCAGTCGCAAGGACCTGTGGCTTTGCGCGCTGGTGGGAACGCTG
>DASYKK010000028.1:0-4040 GCA_035995565.1 Candidatus Angelobacter sp. | reverse complement strand
ATATTTGACGAGTTGGTCGTCGCCATTCTGAAGAATCCTGAAAAGGCGCCGCTGTTCACCATTGAAGAACGCGTGGACATGCTGAAGGCCACGACTAAGCAATTCACCAATGTCACTATCGACACCTTCGATGGCTTGCTCGTGGATTACGTTTCGCGACAGAAGGCGCGGGTGGTGTTGCGCGGCATCCGCGCCATCAGCGACTACGAGTATGAGTTGCAGATGGCCCTGATGAACCGCAAGCTGCAGCCGCAACTGGAAACCGTTTTCATGATGCCCGCGGAAGCTTATTCCTATTTGAGTTCGCGGCTGGTTAAAGAGATTTTTCGCCTTGGTGGTTCCGTGCGCGGGCTGGTGCCGGAACTGGTGGAACAACGACTGCGGGATAAATTCCATGGCACCGCAGCCACAATTTAAAAGAGGTCCAAAATGGCGACTCTGCCTGCAGTAAAACAGTTTAGTGACCGCGTGAACCGCATTGAAATTTCCGCTACCATGGCGGTTGTTGCTGAAGCGGCAAAACTCAAAGCCAACGGCGCCGATCTGGTAGAGTTTGGCGCGGGCGAACCGCATTTCAATACGCCCCAGCACATCAAAGACGCGGCTATTGCTGCCATCAACAACAATTGCACGCGATATACCGCCGTTGGTGGCGTACAGGAGTTGCGTACTGCGATTACACGCCGCCACGCCGCCGATTTCGGATCCATGTACCAGCCTGCGGACTGCATGGTTTCCACCGGCGGAAAACTTGCGCTGTTCAATGCTCTCCAGGTGCTGGTTGACCACGGCGACGAAGTCATTGTCCCGGTACCCTACTGGGTTTCATTCAAGGACATTATTGAGTATGCCGGAGGAAAATGCGTTTTTGTCGAGACTGACGAAGCGGAGAATTTTCGGCTGACGCCGGAGATGATCGAGCGCCAGATTACGCCGCGGACGCGCGCCATCATCATCAACACGCCTAATAATCCGAGCGGCGCGGTACTTGATCCAGCCGATTTCACGGCGATCCTGCGCCTTGCGCACAAGCGCGGAATCTATGTCATTGCCGACGAATGCTACGTCTACCTGAATTTCACGCCGCGCCGATTCTCTGCCGGGTCAATCACTGACGTGAAGCAGCACCTGGTGATTGTGGGGTCACTATCCAAGACCTACGCCATGACTGGCTGGCGTCTGGGATATGCGCTTGCGCCCGTTCCGATCATCAATGCCATGACTAAGCTGCAGAGCCAGAGCACTTCCAGTTCGGCGCATATGGTCCAGATGGCGGGCCTGGCTGCAGTGACCGGCCCGCAGGACTGCGTAGAAAAAATGAAGAAAGATTATGTCCAGTTGCGTGACCTTACCCTGGGCCATTTGAGTCTGATTCCGGGCGTGACCTGCGTGAAGCCCGAAGGCGCATTTTACGTCTATCCCAACGTCTCAGCTTACTTTGGCAAGTCAGGGATCACTTCCGCCGCAGACGTAGCCAACCGGCTGCTGCATGAGGCCCATGTGGTTACGGTTCCCGGGGAAGCTTTTGGAACGCGCGATCATATTCGCCTGTCTTACGCCACCTCAGCCACGGAGGTTGAACGCGGCCTGGAGCGCATGCAGGAGTGGTTCGGCAAACTCTAGAGCTTCCCAATAATCGCGAATTTAGGGCGGCTAAAAACGCTTGAACGCCGTAACTCCTAAGCTGCTGCTGGACAACGCCCAGGCGCTTTTACGAGTCTAAGATTTTCTAGGTCCCTGACAGTACGGTCGCCAATACACGCATGCCTCAACTTTATCCGTTACTTTTGCAACCGCAGTTTCACGAGCGCGTCTGGGGTACTCGCGACCTAAGCCCTTTCTATGCCCGCGCCGTTACAGACGGGCCAATCGGCGAGGCGTGGCTGACCGGCGACAGCTGCACCGTAGCCAACGGGCCTCTGAAAGGGAGAACGCTGGCTGAGCTGGCGAAAGAATTCGGCAAGCAATTTCTAGGGGACGCCGCCGGAGATGCATCCCGCTTTCCGCTGTTGATTAAGTTTCTCTTTCCCACAGAAAAGCTTTCTGTGCAGGTACATCCAGACGACGAGGGCGCCGCAAAAGTGGGCCAGCCATGTGGTAAGACCGAGTGCTGGTATGTGCTGCGCGCCAACCTTGGGGCGCAGATCGGACTGGGTTTGAAACCAGGAACGACCAAAGCCGAGGTTGAAGTTGCTATTCGTGAAAAGCGCATGGAGTATTTGCTGAACTGGATTGACGTCCATGAAGGCGACATGATTTACGTGGATGCGGGCACGGTCCATGCCATTGGAGCGGGAGCGGTCATCGTTGAAACGCAACAAAACTCCGATACCACCTATCGGCTCTACGATTACGGCCGCCCGCGCGAATTGCATATTGAAGACGGTTTGCGCGTTACCAAGGAACACACACACGCAGGCAGAGTGGTTGCAGGGCAGCCGCAAATCGAGCAGGGCAAAGAGCAGACCAATCTCGTAACGTCTCCATGTTTTATCGTCGACCAGTTCAAGATGAAACGGCCGTGGGAGTTCCGGCGGCCACGGCATGCCCGGAGCAGCGTCTGGTGCTTCGTTGCAACGCGCGGCTGCGGCGTGATTGAGACCGAAGGCGCGGCGCCCGTAACCTTCACCAGCGGCGAAACCGTGGTCATTCCGGCGACGGTGGAAAAGTTTCTGTTGAAGCCACAATGGGAGCTGGAATTCTTGTGTGCATCACTTCCAGTGGAAACAGTTGCGCAACCGGCGACTGTCTTGTTAGAAAAAAGTTTCTCAACGCTTCAGCGCTGAGCAACAAACTGCATTGCGAGACACAACGAAAAATGACGGGCTTCAGCCCTGTGGGTGCATGTGAGCAAACAGCCATTTTATCCAGTGATTCTTGCCGGCGGCAGCGGGACCCGCTTCTGGCCACGAAGCCGCCGCAAGCAGGCCAAGCAGGTCCTGGCGCTCGACGGTAAACAGACCATGATCCAAAAGACCATGGAACGGCTGCTTCCGCTAGGAACCGAAAAGGATTTCTGGGTCATCACCAATGAATTTCTGGCGGAAGAAATTCAGCGGCAACTGCCGGCAATTCCCGCCTGCCAGGTTGTGACGGAGCCTGTAGCTCGCAATACGGCTCCCGCCATCGGATTGGGCGCTTTCCTGCTGGAGAAGGTGGCTCCTGACGCGATTATCGGTATGTTTCCTGCAGATCACGTCATCGCCGACGAAAAGAAGTTTCGCAAAGTCCTTCAGCGTGCCATTGAGATCGCCGGCCGTGATGATCACATCGTTGTGATGGGTGTGCAACCAGCGCGGGCCGAAACCGGGTACGGATATATTGAGACCGGGGAAAAACTTGAGTCAGAACTGTTTCGGGTAAAGCGGTTTACGGAGAAGCCCAACCAGCAGCGTGCGGAAGAGTTTGTGACTGCGGGCAATTACTACTGGAACAGCGGAATCTTTGTCTGGAGCGCACGCACGCTTACCCGGGCATTGCGCGAACATCTATCGGAAACCGCGCCTTATCTGGAACAGATTGCCGCGGCCTGGGGCACCAAGGACTTCGACAAAACGTTTGCGCAGCTTTATCCCAGGTGCGAGAACATCAGCATTGACTACGCGGTCCTGGAGCCGCGCTCAGCCAAGGGCGAGCACTCATCGAACCTGTTCTGCCTGCGCGCCGACTTCGGCTGGAATGACCTGGGATCCTGGGCCGCTTTATATGAGCACCATGCCGCATTCCAAAAAGAAGATGATACGAATGTGATCCACGGAACGAGTTCTTATGCGCTGAATGCCACCGGCAACTACGTTTACGCTACGGGAAAATTTGTTGCTATGGTGGGCGTCCACAACCTGGTGGTGGTTGAAACCGACGATGCGATTTTGGTGACCACCCGCGAGCACTCCCAGGATGTAGGGAAAATTGTGAAATACTTGAGTGAAAAGAAATTGACCGAGCTGATTTAGAGAGGATGAATGGCCGCAGAGGAAATCAAATTTGGGACCGATGGATGGCGCGGCGTTATCGCCGACGATTACACCTTTGAAAATGTT
>DASYKK010000027.1:0-19983 GCA_035995565.1 Candidatus Angelobacter sp. | reverse complement strand
GTAGGGAAAATTGTGAAATACTTGAGTGAAAAGAAATTGACCGAGCTGATTTAGAGAGGATGAATGGCCGCAGAGGAAATCAAATTTGGGACCGATGGATGGCGCGGCGTTATCGCCGACGATTACACCTTTGAAAATGTTCGGCGCGTTGCCGGAGCCATTGCGGCTTACGTTTTAAAAGACGAAGACCCGTCGCGTGGCCTGGTGATCGGCTATGACACCCGCTTTGGCTCGCGCCATTTTGCGCAAGCCGCCGCTGAAGTCCTGGCAGCTGCCGGAATTCCCATCAAGCTCTCAAATGACTACACGCCAACCCCCGCGCTTTCGTATGCAGTGAGAGAACTGAAAACGGCGGGCGGCGTCATGATTACCTCGAGCCATAATCCCTGGGACTGGAATGGCGTGAAGTTTAAAGCCACCTATGGCGGATCGGCGACGCCTGCGATCATCAAGCAGATTGAAGGGTACGTCCGCGAAGGAGCGATGCCGAAAGGCAAGGCAGCGAAAATAGAAGAGGCAGACTTTAAGACACCTTACGTTGAAGCGATCTGCAAATTTGCCGATCTGGACAAGATTGCGAAAGCCAACTTCAAATTTGCCATCGACTGCATGTACGGCGCAGGACGCAACGTGCTGGCGGAAATATTCCAGAAGCGCGGCATTCAGTACGTGCAGATCCGTAATGAAGTGAATCCACTTTTTCCGGGAATCAACCCTGAGCCTATTGAGCCGCACGTGCGCGCTGCCCAGGAGATTGTGGTCAAGGAAAAATGCCATGCAGCTTTTATCACCGATGGTGATGCCGACCGCATTGGGGCAGCGGCTGAAGATGGCAGCTTTGTGGATTCGCACAAAATTTTCTCCATCCTGCTGCAATGGGTGGTGACGCGACACAAAGACTGGCCAGGCGATGTGGCACGCGCGTTCAACACCACGCGCATGTTGGACCGCATTGCCGCCAAGCATGGACGCACGCTGCTGGAATGCGGTATCGGCTTTAAATACATCTGCGACCTCATGCTGGAAAGGCAGATTGTGATTGGTGGTGAAGAGTCCGGGGGAATCGGCTTCCAGCGCCACCTGCCGGAACGCGATGGGCTGCTCAACGCTCTGCTTCTGGCCAATGTGATGGCCGATGAAGGCAAGAGCCTGGGCCAACTGGTGGCCGCGCTGCAGTCAGAATACGGTCCCCATTATTACGCGCGCCGTGACCTGCGCATTCCCAATGAAGTGAAAGATGCTGCGATTGCCCGTGCCGGCAGCAGTGAAATAACCCAACTGGGTCGCTACAAAGTCTTGCGAAAAGAAAACCTGGACGGTATCAAGTTCTTTCTGGATGCGCCCATCAAAGACAAAGGCGCGGATGCCTGGGTGCTGCTGCGGTCTTCCGGCACGGAACCGCTGATGCGCATCTATGTGGAAGCCTCTTCGCCGGATCTGGTGCAGGAAATCCTTGAAGAAGCCGTCGCCTTCGTGGACAACAAAGTACCGGCTGCAATGCGCTGATGGTGGACCGCACAAACGGTCTGCGACTCCCGACTTATTTTCTCGATTGCAGGCAGCGTCTCTGTTTGCTTAAATGGCGCATATGTCTAATAAGCGCGCTGCCATTTGCTTGCTGCTTGCCATTGTTTCTTGTGTCGCCATCAGCCAGGCGCAACAAGCGCAGTCTGCGGCGCCTCCGGCCATTCTGGAGATCTACCGCGATCCCGTGAAGCCCGCGAAGATGGTCGAATACACGCGGATTGAAGGCGAAGCGGCACTGGCATGCCATCGCGCCAACACATGGCCTTATCTCACGCTGCAAGCGATCACCGGCCCACAGATTGAGGTCTGGTACATCGAAGGATTTGATTCTTACGCCTCGGTAGAGCACAGCTCGGAACCATTTATCAGGAATGCAGCATTGGGCGCTGAGCTGAATCGGCTGATGGAAGCCAAAGCCAATCTTGTCGGGGATGCTCGGGTGGTGTTTGCGCACTACCGCGACGATCTAAGCAGCAATGTCGAACTGATACAGCCGCGAGCGCGCTTCTTTACCGTAACGTTCGTCACGGTGCGTGCGGGGCATGAGCGCGAGTTCGAAGAGATTCATCGCACGCTGAAGTCAGTGCGACAAAAGGCCGGCGCTGCGGACAACCGCGTGGTCTACCAGATTGCTTCTGGCATGCCAAAGAATATTTATCTTATTTTTTCGGCCCATCATTCGCTGCAAAGCGCAGGCATCGCGCTTGATCCGGCCGTTGACGATTACACTGCTGATGTCGATGATTCCACCCGCAATCGGCTGGACGATTACACGCGCGGTGCGGTGCAGAGCTCTGAAACGTGGCTGTTTTCCGTCAATCCCGGCATGAGCAATCCAGCGGGGGAATGGATTGCCGATGATCCCGAGTTCTGGCGCTCGTCGGCACCATTGCAGCGACAGGCGCCGCTCAGAAAACCAGCAGACGCTCCGAAATAGCCTTTGCGTGGTTGCCTGATGCCGGCAGAAAGTTGTTGCAACCCGTCAGCTCTCTTTGTCACCCAATTCAGTAGATGGCGAGTTCCAAAAAACCAGGGAGAGTTGCGCGCGTTCTCGCGTGGGTCTTTCTGTTTACCACATTGGGTCTGGGCTGCACACTGGCCTGGACGTGGATATTTGTCACTCGGCTGGCGCTCAAGCCACTGCCCGATCCACCCTTGCCGGCAAAGATGCAGGTAAGTTCCGGTCCGGCGTCGCCTCTGCAAATGCAATATCAACTCAATATGCCAGGACGTGGCGAGATCTTTCCCGCGCTTGTCGCAGCGCATGCCGCCGACTATTGGCCTGTGGCAGTGTTGAGCATCGCGAATACATCAGACAAAGCGGTGCTGCAGATTATCTCGTCGGAGGTTCGCGGCTGGAGCGCTGAACTGCGGCAGACGGCGGTCATCGGACCGCATGAGGTGCGGACTTTCAGCCTTGATCCGGAATTGCTAGCCAAGTCATATGAGAATGGCGAAATTCATCCCGCTACATTAGTGGTCGAAGTCCAGGACCCCGCAACGGGACACACCTTCGCTCAGCAGCGTCCGGTATTCATTCACAGCGCTTCTGATTTCTTCTGGGGCAGAAAATTCGCCAATGCGCAGTTGCTGGCACGCTGGGTAACTCCGCACGACGAAAAAGTCCTGCAACTGGTAGCCCGCGCGGAACGCCTGGTTCCCGGTGGACGAATGCGCGGCTACAACCTTGTGCCTGGAGTCGACCTGGCGGAGCAGGTACGTGGGCAGGCAGCGGCAATTTTCACTGCCATGCGCCGTTCCGGAATCAGTTATGTAAGCAGCATTTATACTTTTGGAAATTATCCCGACGAGACCCAGCGCATTCGGCTGCCGCGCGAGACACTGGAACTTAGCAACGCCAATTGCATTGACGTGAGCGTGGCATACGCGTCCGCGCTGGAGAATCTTGGCATGAAACCTGTCATCGTGATTGTTCCAGGCCACGCGTTTACGGGAGTTCGACTGGGACCGAACTCGCAGGACTTTCTCTATCTTGATCTGACCGTGTTGCCGCGCGGAACATTCGCGGCGGCAATCGCCCGCGCTCAGGCGTGGCTCAAGAGGACTCCACAGAATGAAGTCCTAACCGTCGACATCGGCGCTGCGCGGGCTCTGGGCGTGTATCCTATGCCCGTTTCCGGCGCAACTAAACAAGAAGTGACGGCTGCAAAACTATGGACGCGATAATCATCGGTGGCGGAATTGCCGGCCTGACCGCCGCCCGCCATCTCACCGAGGCTGGACTGCGCGTCACGCTGCTGGAGGCGCGCGATCGTCTGGGCGGACGCATTTATACCGAACATACGCCTCAGTTCCCGGTGGAATTGGGAGCAGAGTTTGTTCACGGACGACCGCAAGAAATTCTTGCACTTGCGGCCGAAGCCGGTGCACCGCTCGTGCCGGTTCAGGGCAGATTGCGCCAGAAGATCAACGGCGAGTGGATGGACGCCGGCCATCTCATGGAAGAGGTCGATCAGCTTTTTGCCCAACTGCCAGAGGACGAGCCTGATCAGTCGTTTCAGTACTACCTGGATCGCAGCGGAACGGACGAAGAAGTAAAGCAACAAGCGCTCAGGTATGTTGAAGGCTTCCATGCTGCCGAGCCATCGCTCATCAGCGCTCGTTCGCTGCGACGCGACAGTCTGGCGGAAGAAGCTATAGAAGGCGATCACCAATACCGGATCGCCACCGGCTATGAAAGTCTGGTGCGAGCTGTAGCAGATCGAATCGACCGAGAACGTTGCGATATTGTCACGAATACTGCGGTCCATGAAATTGCCTGGCGCCGGGGACAAGTCATCGCCCGCGGCGCGATAACTGAGTATCAGGCTCCGCGGGCCATTGTTACTCTTCCGCTGAGTGTGCTGAAATCAAAAAGCGTGATTTTTTCTCCGGCGTTGCCGGAAAAGCAAAATGCCATAAGCTTTCTGGAAATGGGCCCCGTGATCAGGGTGAGCTTGTGCTTCCAGGGAAAATTCTGGGAGCGCGATCCACAAAGGGCCGACCTTAGCTTCTTGTTCACTCACGATCCACAATTTCCAACCTGGTGGACGAGCAATCCACTTCCTTATCCCATTCTTACAGCATGGGCCGCCGGTCCAAATGCAGGCGCACATACCGGGCGCAGCAAAGACGAAATCGCCGGGAGCGCGATGCAGGCCCTGGCCCGGATCATGCAAGTTGCGGAGCCTGAACTTCGCGAACAGCTGACCGGATCATTTATGCATGACTGGCAGGCGGATCCATTTTCGCGTGGCGCTTATAGCTATACTGCTGTCGGAGGCATGGATGCCGCGGAGAAACTTGCGGCTCCCATTGCCAACACACTTTATTTTGCCGGCGAGGCAACGAACGGTGACGGCTACAACGGAACTGTGCACGGCGCTATTGCCACCGGAATGCGCGCGGCAAAAGAGCTGCTGCAATCTTTGTAACTTTTCAGCGCAGATCAGGGTTAACGCGCCCTGGTTAGCTCCAGCTTCCCCAGCGCGAGGCCCTGAAGATCGCGGAACGTGAAGGTACCCAGGCCGGGATGCGGCGGAAGCGCGAGACAGCTTCCAGCGCACGGGCTCTCTGGTGGCGGTCAAAGGCACGGACGTACTGGCGAATGATCTGGGGCATGGTAGTGCGCAAGGCCGAAGAAAAATTCTGTTCCCCCATGTCGTGCTGTTCCTGCTCGTTCTGTAGAAGGTCGAGCATGTTTTTTGCCAGTGCCGCTTTATTTCCCACCGGATAGAACTTAATGGCCAGACCGCCGCTATCGCCCATTTCGCGGAAATCTGGAATATCTGAGCAGACAATGGGCACGCCATAAGCCGCAGCCAGATTGGCCACACCGCTTGCGCCCGTAGCCGAGGTATACGGCATCACCATGAATGATGAAGTACCGAACATGTCTGGAATGTCTTTCTCTTCCACATACCCCTTGAACTCGATCCCCGGATGGCTGCCATATCTGGCCATCAAACCTTCGATATAGCCAGGTGAATTACCATTGTTCGCTCCCGCAATCACCAGCTTCGCGCGCGGGAATGCCGGCGAAACCTGTTCTTCAAATGCCTCTATGAGCATTTCGCAACGCTTATAAGTACCCCATTTGCCGAACGCAAGGATGCGGTGCTCCGGATTGCCACGCCGGGAAAAGTCAGGAAATTCCGGTCGCGCGGACAGGATTCCGTGTGCACGGTAGTGTATGTGCTCGCCGCGATATTTTTCCGTCAGTGTACGGCGGTAGGCCGGCAGAAGTACCGAGACCGAATTGGCCATCAGTAGCACTCGGGTGGCTATGTTACCCGCAGCCCGGAAGAGCGCTTTATTGCGCACCCCCGCATCGTTAAGATCAATGTGGTCCATCAGATGGTGCAGCGTGACGTGAGTGTAATAGCCGGCCATGCGCGTCATGGCGGGAAGCGTAAGGCCGGAAAAAGCGGCCAGAGGATTCTCTTTGTTGCCAAAACTGGAGAACACCAAATTGAACCAGACGACGTCAGGCTTGCATTCGCGAATTGCTTTCAGCAGCTTTGCGTGATTGGTGAGACGGTTTTCCTTCCAGCAGCGCTGCACGTCGAATTCAGGCAACTCAGGCAACTCAGGTTCGGACCCTGAATAATCGTCAGCCAGAATAGTCAAGCTGATCAGTGGATCGGCCTGTAGCTCTCTGGCCACATGAAAGCCGTATTCATTGAGCACCGCTTTACTTGGCGGGAAACCGCTTACGAAACATATTTTCATTTGGGCCCTGAAACTCTAAAAGATTGAAATTCTAACCACCGGGCGGAATGATGATGTGCTTCCCGTGCCGGTAAAGCTAAAGAACGACTGCTGTTGCAAACCGATCGAAAAACGCAACGGGTAATCGACATTCAGCGGTCCATTGACGTCGCTGACGCTGCGGCGAAGCGGCTTCACGTACGAGATGAGGAATCCGCTCTGGACGTTGTCATAGAGGTGGAATCCTTCCCCGCGGGTAAAGTCCATGGATCCGTCGACCGACCACCGCTCATTGGCCCTATACTCAAAGCGCGCTCCAGGTATAAGCGCCTGCGCCGTAGCAAACGTGAGGTCCTGTACGCGCCATGAACGGATATATTTTGCTAAAGCCGTGACCCTTATTTTTTCGCCAAACTTATGTTCCATCCCTACCCATGTGTCGGTGGTGAAAAATTCGTGCACCGCGGGGTGGAACAGGAGATCGCGAACCGAGTAGCCGGTGACCACCGCATTGTTTCCCCAGGGACGTCCCACCTCGAATTCCAGGCTTGCGCCGAGGTCGCGCGAACTGAGGTTCTGCTGAGTAAATGGGCCCGATTCATGGATTGCACTTCCACGAACGGTGAGCCAATTGAAAAACGGCGAAGTGCTTACATATAGATACTGGCGAAAGAGCTGCTGGTTGAGCTGGACCGGCGATTGCGTATCGCGGCGAATGGTGAATTGAATGCCCGGCGTAAGAACGATGTGCGCGTTTCCCAGGCGCTGCACCCATGTTGTGCCAACGTTAAATATCGTGTCAAAAGTGTTTCGGCGAAGGGGTTGAAGCTGGTTGGGAAACAAAGTTGTTCCGGTGTAGTTGTTTACGCCGAAGAGGCCATTGATGGGAAGTTTCCAGCCGATGTAGCGAAACGCAGTAGTGAGATCAGTTTCCTGGGAGGCATGCGGCGGTACCGGCGCGCCTAGTAATTTATTGTCCATTTCGTAAAGAGTGGCGTCATCAAAAATTGCGCCTGTAGCCACTTCGCTTTGGATATTCAGGCCTGGCCGCCACGGCAACGGCGTACCTTCCTCGCCGGAAACCTGCAAGAGGCCGCGTTCGGCTGTAGGATCGTCTGCCGCAAGCTGATTGGCCCGGGCAAATGCCGTTATGGCATGCACATTGTCATGCCGCTGGGTATAGATGTTGGCCCAGGCAAGCTGATAATCGTAACTCTGCTGATAGTCCGCGGAGTTTCCCAGCGCAGTCAGCTCTTGCTCCGCTTTGCGATCGTTGCCCTGCGCAATGTAGGTGTCTGCCAGGCCGATGGCGACTGTGTCGTCAGAAGCGCCCAGGTCTTTGGCCTTCGCGAAGTAACGCTCGGCCAGATCAAAGTCATGCGCCGCCAGGAAAATGTTGGCCGCTTCCACCAGATTGTCGGCGGTCACGGGAGATGCTTCACCAATGCGCGACTCGGCAAAGGCCAGCGCGACTTCCTGCTTGGCGTCGTTAAATTTTCCCTGGCGGACAAATAGTTTTGCGAACTCAATGCGCACGTCAACGCGGTTGGCGTCCGGAGCATCCAGCGCGCGCGTAAAGCGTTCCAGCGCAGCCGGGCGGTCACCCAGCGTCAGAAGCGCATCGCCCGTGGCCAGTAAAATTGCAGATTGGTCCACCGCTTCCTGTTCCGCCAACTGGATGTATTTGAACGTCTCACCCCGATGGCCGAGTTGCGCATGCGCCGAGGCCAGATTGGCGTAGATGAGCGGATCGTCCGGCGAAAGCTTCAGCGAAGCGTCCAGTTCATTGATCGACTGAGCATAGTGCCGCGCATGATAGAGAGCGTCCGCCAGGGCCAGATGCAGCTTCAGGTCATCGGGCGAGTACTTGAGCGCCACCCGATATTCCTGCACGGCCTTATCCAGGATTCGCATTTGCCGATAGGCGGTAGCCCGGGCCATGTGCGTTGCGCCCAGTTCACCTAGAGCCTTTTCGGCTTTGTTGGTTTCTTCCAGACCCTCGCGTGACCGATGCAATTGCAGGTAAGAGAACGCCAGGCCAAGGCGGGCTATGCCGCTGTTCGGGTTCATCTTGAGCGCAGGCTCAAAGTCATGGATCGCGTCCTGCGCGTCCTGCATGTCATTGCGTGTGTAGCCACGGTTTACCAGCGCTTCAAACATTTTCGGGTCTTTGTCGAGTGCGCGAGAGAAGTCATCGATCGCCTGCTGCAACAGCTGGTTCTGCTTATGAACGTGGCCGGCAAGCAGTGGAAAGTTCGGTTCCTTCGGCATCGTGCTCTCATAGCGGCTTACCAGCGCCAGAACTTCGTCATAGCGCCCCAGGTTGTAATAGTCATAACCCAGGTAAACGGCCGCATCACGGTCACGCGGCAGCTTCACGATTGCCTGCTCGCCCAGCCTGGCGGATTCAGCATAGCGGCCTTTCAGGAAAAGGTAGCGCTCGGTCTCACGCATCACCCGTGGATCATTCTTCATGGTTCCGGTTGCACGGGCGATCCACTCACCAGCCAGGTCAACTTTGCCTGCGTCAATGGCGGCGTTAGATCCGCTGGCCACGATCTGCGAATTTGTCGGCGCCAGTTTGTGGGCCTTTTCGTAGCTGGCCTGCGCCCTGGGATATTCCTTCATTGACGTGTACAGGTCGCCCAATGCCATGTAGGGAACGTAATCATTCGGGTAAGCGGCAGCCATGCGGCCAAAGAAGTTTTCCGCACCCTTATTGTCGCCTTCATCGCGAGAGAGATAACCCAGGGCTTCCAGCGCGTAACGGTTTTTATCATCGCGCTTGAGCAGATTGCTGTACATCTGGCGAGCCTCAGCCTTGCGACCAGCTTTCCAGAGCAGGCTGCCATACTGCAAAGTCACGTTGTCATTCTCAGGATCAAGCTGCAAAGCCTGCTTCAGGTCAGCTTCGGCTCCAGGGACATCATTGGCCAAACCTTTGATTGCAGCGCGAAGCCGCAGGTATTCCACCTGCTGCGGACCTTCCACTTGTATCTTGGCCAGTTCCTGTCGTGCGATGTTGAGCTGCTGCTGGATAGCCGCTTCGTCATCCAGGTTGCGGTAGGTATCGATCAGGTTGAGGCGCAACTGCGTCGGATACAAAATACCTTCAGCCGGACCTTCCGGCATGGCGGCCAAAGCTGCCAGGTAGTCGCGCACGGCGTCAGAGTCACGACGCTCAATCTTGGCCAGGTCGCCGCGGATAGCATGCAAGCGGTAGTAGTTGGCATCAAGCTGCTCGCCGCGCGAGAGGTAAGTGCGGGTCTTATCCAGATTGCCGACGCGCAGCTGCGCCTGAGCGGCGGCCAGTTGCACATTGACCGACTTCGGCGCCAGAGCGGCAGCTTTCTCGTATGTGTCTGCCGATTCCTTCTTCATGCCGGCTAACTCATACGTGTAACCCAACTCGGACATGACGTCGGCATTTTTGATCGGCGCCTTCATCAGGATCGCAAGAGCGGACTTGTAATCATGGGCTTCGCGGTAGTACTGGGCCACAGCGCGGAAGATTTCAGTGTTCTTCGGGCTGCGCTTCATTGCCCGATCCAGAAGCTGCTTTGCCTTGTCGGTCTGCTTCTGCTTCATGTAGGTGATGGCCAGCAGCAGCTCGGCGTGGGATGAAGGTTGAACACCTTCGGCGCGTTCCAGCAAATTCTGAGCGCGCGGAAGGTCGCCTGACTGCATGAAAAGTTCACCGGCCATCGCCAAGTCAGTAGCGCGGCGAGGATTCGCGGCAATCACCTGCAACAGCAGCTTCTTGGCTTCGTCGGCCTTGCCCATGCGAATGTAGGTCTGCGCCATGCCGGAAAGGCCTTCCACGGAATTTGGCGCGCGCGATAGACCCTTCTGGTAGGCATCGAGTGAAACTTTGGAATTTCCCGCCAGACGGCTGGTGTAACCGAGCAGGAACCAGTTGCACGCATCGCTTGGGGCTGCCTGGGTAAGGTGCTCGGCATAGTTCATTGCTGCCGAAGGATTTCCGTTCTTCAGCGCGTTTTCAGCGGCACGCGCATAACGGCCAGCTTCAATGCTGCCGCCCCAACCGCTGCCCGTGGTTCCACAGGGAGCACCGGGGCCTCCCGAAGCGGCAAGTCGGCTGCCTCTCTGCTTGTTATTCTGCTTAGGCTGGTTTTTCTGGTTCTGGGTCTTCTGGTCTTGCGGCTTGCTGTTCAAGTCAAACGTCTGCGCCCAGCCAAAGTTGACCAGAAATACGGAGCAGAAAAGCGCGAGACGCAAAAAGTTCTTCTTCACGGGACCACCGTTGTCAGAGTCGCAGAAAGAACACGTGGCCACCAGGTTCCACGTACGCTACCAGGATTTAGCGAAAGCGGCATGCCCAGACAGCGGCAGCAGCTCTGTTCTCATCCTGAATCAAGATGCTATTTTCGGTCTTAGGGATTGCCAGCAGGCCGAAACTCCCAAAAATGCTCCAAAAATGGGAATCCGAATGCCACTAGGCAAACCTTAGCACCTCTTTTGGAATCGAAGTCTCTGCTGAAGCAAAACTGCTGCTGACTAGCGGCATCCCTTTTAACGCCGACTCGCTGATTAGCATTTCGCGATCATCGCAACTCGCATTCACGGAGGTTTTTCATGAGTTCCCCATCCATCGCGCCGGGCAGGCAGGTTTCATTGCCCACTCGGGCGATTCCTTTGAGTTGGGTGCTGTTGCTGGCGCTGCTGGTACACGGTCCACTGCTGCTGATGCAGATTACCAACGACTCCTACGACGCGAACTTCCATAAGTTTTTTGCGGCGCACTATGCAACGCACTGGTTCAATCCGTGGAATGAAAAGTGGTTTACCGGTTTTTCCCAGACCACATATCCGCCCATGGAACAGCAATGGATGGCGCTGTTTTCGCACGTGATGGGCCTTAACCTGGCCTACATTTTTGTTCAGCTGATTGCGATTCTTCTGCTTCCCATCGGTGTGTACAAATATGCCCGAATCTGGGTGGGGGAACGAGCAGCCAGTTATGCCGCCATCGGCAGCGTGCTGCTGGGCTCGCTGGCTTCTCTCGTATATGTTGACGGACAGTTATCTACGACCTGGGCCGCGCCGCTTTACCTGATGGCGCTTGCGTATTTTTACGAATGGGCGCGTGAAGCTAGGGTGATGTCTTTGCTAAAGGCGCTGGCGCTCACCATGGCCGCTGCCTCTGCCCACCACGTGACGTTGCTGTTTGCCAGCGTGATTTTCACCATTCCCGTGGTAGTAACGGCAATCATGGATCGCAAGCGCGATGGGAATGATGCAACAACCGCCGGGGTCATCATACGATCAGCGATTTTTGCTGGGCTGTCCCTTGTCGGAATCATCGTGGTGCTGCTGCCTTACTGGCTGGCGCTAAAAGCAAACCCGATCAAGCAAATGCCAATCCCGCACGGTAGCCGCGAGAACTTTTTCGAGCAGGGCTGGCTGGCGGTGAACTATATCGTGGTCCCGTGGGGCGCAATGCTCCTGGCGCTGCCCTTCATTTTCCTCAAGGGCCTGAAGGAATCCAGGCTCCGTCCTCTGTTCATCGGCTTCTGGGTGACGATGATTTTTGGTCTGGGTGGCACTACGCCATTGCCGAGAATTCTGCTGGGCATGCTCGCTGGTGTGGTCAACGCGATTACCGGCGCGAATGTCCACAATCCTTTTGACATTCTGACGTTCGAGCGTTTCAGCTTCTGGGCCAACCTCATGGCGCTTCCCATTGTGGCATTGGGTGCGGTGACGTTGATCGATCGCTATGGGCGCAAAGCGGCTTTCGTTCTGGGGGCTTTGGGTGCGTTCAGTGTGGCCATGGCAGTCGCATGGCCGGTGTACCATCCCATTCACGATGCGCCTTTCAGCACCGCTGAGGTAGTCTCATTCCTGAACCGCGATGGCCACGACAAGTTCCGCTATCTCACGCTTGGGTTCGGCAACAAAATGTCTGAAGTGGGAATCAACGCCACTGCCAGCAGCGTGGACGGCGAATATAACTCCGCCCGTCTGTTGCCTGAAATGACGCAATACGGTTCCGCGCAGCTCACCAACTCCAAGTATTACGGCACCAACGGAATCGAGTCGCTCCGGGCGGTGCTCAAGCACGCGGACCAATATGGATTGAAATATATCTTTGTACGCGATACGTATTACGAGCCCTTGATTGCATTTGCCGGCTGGCGCAAGACTGAAATCTATGACCGAGGCAACGTCACCCTCTGGGTGAAAGATGGCATTCCCCCGGCGCACAAAACACCTTACGGAACTCCCCCCACGGCTATGGAAGGGTTCCTCTGGGGAACGCTTCCAATTGGCAGCAGCATTCTTGCATTGCTTCTGGTTCTGGCATTTCCAGACAAACGACGCAAACTTGAAACAATTGAGTTCCCGCTGAGCTCCAGCGAAGAACCTGTACTCCGGGAGGCACGGTAATGGGCCGCATATTAGCAATCATCTTTGCAGTGCTGACGGTGGGATTGATCGCCGTGGGCTCGGTTCACGGCGGCAAGACCACGCATGCATCCACGCCAGAAGGTGCGGTGCAATCGATGTTCGACAACGTCAAGGCGCATGATTGGCACGGCGCGTATTCTCTTGTCGCCGGATCCAGCAACGTTGACGAAGGCGGCTTCGTCCGCGATCTGGCGGGACGCAACGGCAGCCTGCGCACGTATTCACAGCTCGAGTCAGTCAACACTCGCGTGTTGCATGAATCTGACAATGAAGCCACCGTCCGCACAGAACTAAAGTACGCGACAGCCGTGGGAGCTTCTTTTGAGACGCGCGATCTGAAAGTTGTGAAAGATGACGGCACGTGGAAGGTCCAGTGGCCCGCGGAAAAAGAAGTCAACGTGCCGCCGCAGGTGATTCCGGTGAACTATCTGCGTTGGGACATCGTGTGGCGCGGCGTGGGCGACGATTGGGGAGCTCAGAATGTGGAAAATCCGAATTGTCGTATTCTCTCCATGCATGCTGTGGAGCGCGACGGCGCGCTCATCATCATGGGCGAAGTGGTGAATGAGGATACCGTCCCGGCTTTTATTACCGTCGGCGCGATTCTAACCGACAACAGCGGCAAAGATGTGGCAGAAGAGAGCAGTTTTGACAAGCTGTCACACGTCCTGTTGCCGAAAGAAGTTTCACCATACCGCATCGACTTTCCAGGCATTAAAAAAGCTGACGTGAAGGCTGTCCGGATGACGCATAACTGGATGCTGGTGCCCGCATCGGCCGATCCAGTGATCGCGGTGCTGCATCAGCGAATCGAAAAAGACTTAACCGGTCGCACCGTACTGAAGGGCGAGTTGTTGAATGAAAGCGGTACCACCGTGAACATTCCTCACGTTCTGGCCACATTTTATGACAATGCCGGGCAGGTGCTCTGGGTTTCAGACGCTTATTCTGACCATGCCCTGCTGCCACAGACGCCGCAACCGTTCTCGGTGGCCTTGCGCGACGATCTGGCGGCGAGCGTACACACGTATCGCGTGACGGTAAATCACTACAGCCTGAACAACCGTGAGAACTAACTATGCGTAAAGTAATTTATATCGGGTTGGTGATTGCGCTGTGCTGGTTTGCGGCTGATTGCGCCCGCGCCGCGGAACTGCACCTGCCGCAGAATGCTGTGGTGGGACAGCCTCTCAGCATCGGTACCGGCGGAAGCGGAACGCTGTATCTGGTGGGGCCGGGACAGGTCATCAAGAAAGAATTCAAATCCGGCGGCAACGTGGAAATCAAGGGCGAAGAGCTGCGGAGCGCCGGCCGCTGGATTGCCGTGATACGCGGCGATGCGAATCAGTCCCAGGTTTTCTGGGTCAAACCAGGCAAGCCGGGAAAGCTCAACTTCCTGGCACGCCCCTCGCGCGTGCCAGTCGCACGGCCAAATGTAATCAGCGGCGTAACATTCGTGTTCGACCAGTATCAGAACCTCATCCTGGATCCCACGCCGGTGAACTTCAACCTGTCTGTCGGCGGAGCAGGGTCCACGAAGAGTGTTACCAGCCACGCTGGTGTTGCCTGGATCAACAGCCCGTCAGCGCCGAAAGCGGGCGCGGCGCAATTTGTTGCCTCCGTCGGTGACACGGCAGTAACACGCGTGGTTCAGCAGGTGGCTGCCGATCCATGTGAGCGAAGTTTCCATATGCATGTGGCCGGCCATGCAGGCAACAGAACGGTCGTAGAAACCGATCCCATCCGCGATTGCAGCGGCAATCTGGTGCCGGATGGAACCATCGTCACGTTCATCCAGACCGACAAAACCGGCAAGAGCACGGTGGACGCGCGCATCAAGAAGGGCACCGCACGCGCGGAATTGCCGGCATCTGACAATGCGACCATCACTGTGGCTGCCGGCGTGGTGCTGGGCAATGAACTGCACGTGGGAGGCAGACAATGAAGCTCGCACGCCTGGTGATTCTTACTTTTGGAGTGGCGCTGGCGATCTCCGGCGCAGTGCCTCTGCTCGAACGGATTTTTGCCGATAGCAAACCCTCAGTGCAGCTTAACGTGAAAAGCGCGCAGCCGCGCGAGGTTGAAGACGTAACGCAAAATGCAATTCTGCGCGACTATACGCTAGCCTGGCAGGCCATTGGCACATCGCTGGCCAATAATACGCTCCAGCCTTTGAATGAGAATTTTGCCGGCTTCGCCCTGGATAAGCTGACGCAGCGGGTTAAAGATCAGAAGCAAAATGGCCTGACAACGCGCATCATTGACCATGGCCACAAAGTGGAAGCAATCTTCTATTCGCCTGACGGCGCGGCTATCGAGCTGAAAGATACCGCAAGCATCGAGACCCAGGTGCTGGATGGCGGCACGGTGATCCACTCAGACCAGGCGCAGATCCAGTATTACGCCGTGATGACCGGCGCGGAAGATCGCTGGAAAGTGCGCGTGCTGGAGAGTGCGGCGCAGTAAGCGGTGTTTAGTACTTGGTATTGCCTGAAAGATTCGGGGAGTCTCGGCCGGCAACACAGTCGCGACCTTAAGTTAAGACTAAGGTATCGACGCACTAATCTCTAAATATCGGAGGCGCGTCGGTCGCGTCAAACGACTCAGATTCCCCGTCCAGGTCGGGAATGCCCTGCATCAGGCGCAGGCAACGGTTCCAGCGAAGCAGCGCGTCGTCATTGCCCTGGGGCCTAACCTTTTCCGCTTCCTCAAAGTAGCGCAGCGCGTTTTCAAAGCTTGTTCGCAGCGCGTGAGAGTGGTGGCCGGCACGAAGCTGTGCCTTGGCACGACGCTCATTCACGATCCCCAGATAGTAGGAACGCTCGTAAGCATTCGTAAGCTTCTCAAAACAGGAATGCGCCTCATTAAAGCGGTCTGCGATCCCGCCGGTGAACTGGTCAGTGATTGCCAGTCCAAGTTGTCGCAGCGCCATTTGACTCTCGGAATCGGCCGCCAAAATATCGCGGCAGATTGATTCTGCTTCTTCGGCCTGGTTGAGATAACGGTAGTGCTGTACTTTCGCCAGCGCCTCAGCAATGCCGTTCTTCGAGATGGTCTTCAGTTGGCGTTCCATGATGATTTACCACCGCAACAATTCTAATCCGCTTTTGGCGCACCGCGTATCTTGCGAACCAGTTTCATGATGGGATCATAAAACTCATCGACGACGCGTTCTTTCAGCGGAATGATGGCATTGTCCGTGATCTTGATCTCTTCCGGGCAGACCTCAGTGCAGCATTTTGTGATATTGCAGTAACCGATGCCGAGTTCATCTTTCAGCAGTTTGGCGCGAGAAACGTTATCCAAAGGATGCATTTCCAACGCTGCCACACGCACAAAGAAGCGCGGCCCCCCGAACTCTTCCTTTTTGTGGTGGTCGCGAACCACGTGACAGACGTTCTGGCACAGGAAGCATTCAATACATTTACGGAACTCCTGCACCCTGTCCATATCTTCCTGATACATCTTCCAGTCTGTCTTGGGCTTGGGAGAGAACGGCGGAATCTTTTTGTTGACGCGATAATTCCACGAGACGTCGGTTACCAGGTCTTTGATCACGGGAAAAGATTTCATGGGATAGACCGTGATGGGTTTGTCCGTGGGAAGAGCGTCCATGCGGGTCTTGCAGGTAAGGCGAGGTTTGCCATTCACTTCCGCCGAGCAAGAACCGCATTTGCCGGCCTTGCAGTTCCAGCGCACCGCCAAGTCAGGGGCTTGATTGGCCTGAATGTAATGCAGCGCGTCTAGAACAACCATGCCCGGAGCGATTGGGACCGTATATTGCTTCGCTGCGCCGGCTTCCTGATTGCCCCTGAACACTTCCAGAATCGCGTCTGCCATCGTTCCTCCCCTTATTTGTCTTCTGCCAACAGTTCGTTCAACTCACTTGGAATCGGATCTACCGGAATCTGCTGGAGCTTCATGCGTTCGCCATCACGGGTGATCAGGTTGTGCTGTTTGCCCCAGACTTGATCGTCGAGTTTGGGGAAGTCGATGCGGCTGTGCGCGCCGCGGCTCTCCTTGCGGGCCATCGCACTCCGAGTAACAGCCTCCGAAACCGTAAGCATCGACTTCAAGTCACGGGAGAGATGCCAGCCGGGATTGAACAGCCGCGAACCTTCCACGCGAACTCGCGCAGCTCGAGCTTTAAGCTTTTCGAGTTCGCCCATGGCTTTGTTCATGTCTTCTTCAATGCGGAATATTCCCACCAGGTTCTGCATGGTTTCCTGCAGGTCGCGATGGACGGTGTAAGGATTCTCGGCCTCACCGCGATCAAATGGCGCGAGCATATCGCGTTCGGCATCGGCGATCTGCTGGTCGTCGATTGCAGCAGCAGGGGCTTTGTCAGCATAGGCCGCAGCGCCCAGCCCGGCGCGCCGGCCGAATACCAGAAGGTCAGACAGTGAGTTGCCACCCAGACGATTCGCGCCATGGAGCCCGGCAGCAGCTTCGCCTGCGGCAAAAAGACCAGGCAATGAAGATGCCGCTGTTTCGGCTTCCACGCGAATGCCCCCCATCATGTAATGGCAGGTGGGGCCGACTTCCATTGGGCCTTTGGTGATATCCACGTCCGCCAGCTCCTTGAACTGGTGATACATGCTGGGCAGCTTTTGTTTTACGTATTCAGGAGGCTTGTGGGAGATATCCAGAAAAGCGCCACCATGCTCACTGCCGCGGCCCTCGCGAACTTCGGTATAAATGGAGCGCGCGACCACGTCGCGAGTGGATAATTCCATGCGCTTAGGATCATACTTCTCCATGAAGCGTTCGCCATTTTTGTTACGCAGGATGCCGCCTTCACCGCGAACCGCTTCCGTTACCAGAATTCCCTGCACGCCGGGAGGCCACACCATGCCGGTGGGATGGAATTGGACAAACTCCATGTCCAGCAATTCCGCGCCAGCGTCATAAGCCAGTGCCATGCCGTCGCCGGTGTACTCCCAGGAGTTTGAAGTGATGCGATAGGCTTTGCCAATGCCACCAGTCGCGATCACCACGGATTTTGCCTTTAGCACGACGAAGCGGCCCTGCTCACGCCAGTAACCGAATGCGCCCACAACACGCTTGCCATCTGTGAGCAGGCGGATAATGGTGCATTCCATGAAGACATCAAAGCCCATTTGCACGCCGCGGTCCTGCAGCGTGCGGATCATCTCCAGGCCGGTGCGGTCGCCAACGTGGCAAAGCCGCTTAAAGGTATGACCGCCGAAAGCGCGTTGCAGAATGTCACCGTCTGAGGTGCGGTCAAAGAGCGCGCCCCATTGCTCCAATTCGCGGACGCGTTCGGGCGCTTCCTGGGCGTGGAGCTGGGCCATGCGCCAGTTATTGAGAAGCTTACCGCCGCGCATGGTGTCACGAAAGTGCGTCCGCCAGCTGTCGGCTTTATCCACGTTGGCCATGGCAGCCGCAATGCCGCCCTCTGCCATCACGGTGTGCGCTTTTCCCAGCAGAGACTTGGAGACCACGGCAACGCGCGCGCCCGCAGCAAGGCCTTCAATCGCAGCGCGCAGGCCCGCTCCGCCCGCGCCAATGATCAGGACATCATGCTCATGAGTTTCATACTTCGTCTGGTTCGTCACAATATTCTAAGGTCCTTGATCGTGCCGCTGGCCACCATGCGGACATAGAAGTCGGCAAATCCCACTGAGATCAAACTGCACCAGGCAAACAGCATGTGGCGTTCATTGAGGAAGCTGGCTTTCTTCCATGCGCCGTGGCGCTTCAGATTAAACGTGGTGCAGGAGAAGCAATCCATCTTGCCGCCGATCAGGTGCCGCAAGGAATGGCAGGACAGGAGATACAGCGTGAGCAGCACGATGTTGACGAGCAAAACTAGTGTGCCCACGCCGATGCCAAAATGCAGCTTCTGATCAAGACCCGGAAACCAGAAGGCGCGAATCGCGTCATACCAGAGGAAGCACAGGAAGACGATGGCTCCATAGAGAAAATAGCGATGGAGGTTTTGCAGGACGAAGGGAAAACTGGTCTCGCCGCGATAGTTGCGATGTGCCGGCTCACCCACAGCACAGCCCGGCGGGTCCAGAAAGAACGCCCGGTAATAGGCTTTGCGGTAGTAATAGCACGTCATGCGGAACCCGAGCGGAAACACCAGGATCAACAGCGCGGGAGAAAAATGCCACCACTGGTGCGAAGCGTCGATTAAGGGCGAGTAAAACGGAGAGAGATAAGGGCCAGCCTCAAAGAATTTCCCTTCGAAGGCGCGCAACGTGGCATACAGGCCAAATCCACCGAGAAGAATGATGACAGGGACGTTTTCCATCCACCATGCATCGCGCCGCAACGTGCGGCCCAGTCCTCCGGGAACAGGAGAGCTTCTTTCAGCCAAACTTCACCTCCAAGGGTGAATTGAAAACTGATTAGTGTAGCAAACTAGCGCAGAACATCCACCACGGAGACACGAAGCACGGAGAAAATCTTTTTGATTGTTCCGTGGGCAGAGAACCAGGGTGGTTTGGCGCTGGCTTCCTGGATTGAATAATGTTCCGCTGGTAAGAGGTATAGAAATTGGGATCCGCAAAGGTGCTTTAGACAAAGAAACCATTACTCTCAGTTTTTCTCCGTGTCTCCGTGCCTCCGTGGTGGATTCTCGGTTTCCGATTTCCTCGCCGCCACGACGCGCGGAATTCCCTGAAGGTCCGCCGTTACCTGAATGTCTGACCAGCCAGCCAGCAGATTTCGTACCTTTTCTTCTTCTGAGTAACCGATTTCGGCAGCGAACCAGCCGCCCGCCCGCAGGGCATCAAATGCCTGGGGAATCAGGCGGCGATAGATGTCCATGCCCTCAACGCCAGAGAAGACGGCGATCCTCGGCTCAAATTCACGGACTTGCTTTTGTACTTTGTCGGCGTCGGCTTCGCCGACGTAAGGCGGATTGGAAATGACAAAGTCGAACTTTTCGTCAGCGTAGACGGAAAGCAGGTCTGACTTGCGGAAGAGCACTCTTTCGATCAAACCGAGGCGGGCGGCGTTGGTCCGCGCCATTTCCAGCGCGTCTTCGGAGATATCGCAAGCGTGTATTTCCGCGTGCGGCAGTTCGCTGGCCAACGCCAGGGCAATACAGCCGGAGCCGGTGCCCACGTCGAGCAACTTGAGATGTCCCGGACCATTGAAGCCATATTCCTTCACCAGTTCAAGCACGGTTTCCACCACATGTTCGGTTTCAGGACGCGGGATCAGCACAGCGGGCGAAACCAGCAGATCGAGCCCCCAGAATTCCTGGTGGCCGGTGATGTATTGCGTGGGACAGCCGCGGGCCCGCTCGCGAACAACTTCATCGTAGCGGGATTCCTCGTC
>DASYKK010000026.1:0-2832 GCA_035995565.1 Candidatus Angelobacter sp. | reverse complement strand
CCATCCCGACGACTTTGAAACTCGCGTGACCAGCGCGGTGGAGAGGTTGCGCCTGCGCTTGCGCAAGCAGGATGTCGAAGTAGAACTGCTTCAAGTGAGCGAAGCCGCGGTGCGAGTGCGAGTCGCTCCCAGCGCGCATGCTTGCGGTTCCACCACGAGCGCCTTGCGGACGTCCGTGGAAGAAGCTATTTATGAAGCTGCCCCTGAAGTGGGTTCGCTTGTGATTGAAGGCCTGGAAGGAAAATCCGCTTCCGGCTTTGTCTCGCTCGACGCACTGGTGAGCGGCGCCATTTCCCCTTCGAATGGCCATCATGCCAGCCAGAAAGCAGATGGATAAATTTATGGGCCCTGGCAACCAGGAAGAACCGATCACCGAGGTTGAGCGGCCGGAATCTGACAGCGCGTTCGCTGCATTGCGTCAGTTTGCCCGCAAGCGTAAGCCGGTGGAGCGTTGTGAATTGTGCAGTCAGGAACTGGCACACCAGCACCCTCACCTGATTGAACTTGCCGCACGCAGAATGGTCTGTGCCTGTAACGCTTGTGCCCTGCTGTTTGACGGTCGCACTGGCGCGAAGTATAAGCGGGTATCCCGGCGCGTTCTGTCGCTGAATGACTTTCACCTCTCGGACGGACAGTGGGGCGGTCTGATGATTCCCATTAACATGGCTTTCTTTTTCAATTCCAACACTGAGAATCGAATCGTCGTGCTTTATCCCAGCCCGGCGGGCGCTGTGGAATCGCTGCTGCCCCTGGAAGCCTGGGCGGAAATTGTACGGGACAATCCCGCACTGGGAGGCATGGAAGCAGATGTGGAAGCATTGCTGGTAAATAGAGTTGGGAGGTCGCGGGCCGACGTTCCGGCGGAATATTACCTTGTCCCCATCGATGAGTGCTACAAGCTGGTCGGCCTCATCCGTGCACACTGGCGCGGTCTATCCGGCGGGACTGAGGTGTGGCAGGAAATTGGCCGGTTCTTTGCCGATCTAAAAACCCGGGCCATGAACGTGAGTGAGGAGACCCATGCCTGAACTTACGTTTCAGATTGAAGAAGCAGTGGTGGCGGAGTTCGCAGCCACGTCGTCAATTATCTTCAAGCTGCGAGTCAGCAACCGTGTCCCCGGCGAGATTATCCACACCGTTGCGCTGCGCGCGCAGATACAGATTGAAACCACCCGCCGCCGCTACACGCCGGAAGAGCAAAGCCGCATGCTGGATCTTTACGGCGAGCCCGAACGCTGGAGCCAGACACTACGCACCTTGCTCTGGACCCACGCCAGCGTGGTGATCCCATCCTTTCAGGGCGAGACAGTGGTAGACCTGCATGTACCTTGCACCTTTGATTTCAACGTAGCAGCAACGAAATATTTTTCCAGTCTCTCAGCCGGAGAAATCCCACTCTGTTTTCAATTCAGCGGCACCGTATTCTATGCGCCGCCCGGTGGAAATCTGCAGGTTGGGCCCATCTCATGGGACCAGGAATCGCGCTTCAAGCTGCCTGTAGGCCTCTGGCGAGAAATGATGAATGCTTATTACCCCAATACTGCCTGGGTCTGCCTGCGTCGTGACGTGTTTGACCGGCTCAACCTGTACAAAATGCAACACGGTATTCCCACCTGGGAGCAAGTTATGGAAACAATGCTGGCGGAAGAGGAGACAGCACGCCGATGAATTTGTCCGCCGCTGAACAAATCGCCAAAGCTATCCTCTATGAAGGATACATGCTCTATCCTTACCGGCGGTCCGCAGTGAAGAACCAGCAGCGCTGGACCTTCGGCGTGCTCTATCCGCAATCATATTCGGAAGCACAGGAAGGCGCCGATCCCTGCGTTTCACAAACGCAATGCTTGGTGCGTGGCAGCGTCTTTCCTGCGATTGAAATCAAAGTCAGATTCCTCCAAATTATCGACCGCACCGTCGGACAGCTTGTTCATCCGATACTGCAATGGTCGAAAGAAAATACGCCCGAATTCAACGTGCTGCCTTCTCTGTCCGCCGGCGGTCGCGTTTTTCAACCATGGGAGGAAGCCGGGGAACAGGAGATCTCGTTAGAGGTTGGTGGCGATGCCTCGGTCAGCCCAACGCGCCATGAATGCAGTTTTTCCGCGGAAAGGCATCTTGAGCCGATAGAAGCAGACGGCCAAATCGTGGGAGTTGTCATCCGCGACACGAAAAATCTTTCTGCCGCGGTGGATGTCGGACTGGAACATTGTGGCGAAGATATTTTCAAATTTACAGTTCGCATCTGTAACACCACATCGTTTGATTCGCCGACGGAAAAAACCCGCGAGCAAGCGCTGGCGTCTTCGTTGATTTCAGTCCACACGGTCCTTGGCGGTAAGAACTGCGAATTCGTCTCCTTGCTGGAACCTCCTGGGGATTTGCAACAGCTTGCTTCAAACTGCCAGAACACCGGGACGTGGCCCGTCCTGATAGGCAAAGCTGGTAGTCATGACACGATGCTTTCTTCTCCCATCATTCTGTATGACTATCCGCAAATTGCTCCGGAGAGCGCTGGCGATCTGTTTGACGGCACCGAGATTGATGAGATTCTTTCCCTGCGCATTATGACTCTGACAGATGCGGAGAAACGCGAAATGCGCGACTCCGACGATCGCGCCCGCCAGATTCTGGAACGCACTGAAACCTTACCTCCGGAGCAACTGATGAAACTGCACGGAGTACTGCGCAATCTTCGCCCGCTCGATAAGGAGGCCTCATGAATGAGTGGGAGTGGCAACTGCTGGAAGACAAGACAGTGGTAGACCACATTGTCGTTGCGGGAACAGACGTCAGGGCCGGTGATCGTGTGCGCCTGTGTCCGCGCAAGGGCGG
>DASYKK010000025.1:0-10760 GCA_035995565.1 Candidatus Angelobacter sp. | reverse complement strand
GGCGAGGCAACGAAAATTCCGGGAGCAATGCGCGCGGTGTAAATATTCTGGTTGCGCATTCCGCTACGGCTATCATCGGAACATCCAGGCACAATTTGCGAGGGATCGAAGACGCTGGGGTGCGGCGTGGTGGGGTTCGAAGCGGAAAATGGCGGCGTGTAATTCGCCCAGTTTCCATCCAGCGGCGGCTTGACGTCGCGGTTGTCCGTCCACACGGCGTGGAACACGGGGTTACTGCCCGGCAAAGTATTGAAGCTCCACTTGCCATTGTTGATCACAAAGCTTGATGCTCCGGCAACGTCAATATAGTCACCGATAAACGGCTGCGTGCCAGAGACAAATAGAGGCAGGTTCGGCGTGTTCACCTGGAGTTGCTCGGCGACACTGGTGGAGTCAAATGGATTTACGCCAAATTGATAACGGGAAATACGGAATGAATTAAAGCTGGGAACCACCAGACTGCCGCCCGCAGCGGGACTCGTCTGCGCGCCTTCCAGATCGATGGTATGCCGGCGAACGGTAAGCGTGGTGCCGACACCGTTTGCGCCGTCGGTCATATAAGAATTGAAGACGCCTAACGGATTGTAGTTCGGATCGGTTGGATCAAGTTCGCCCAGCAGCTTGCGCGTTTCGACATAGCTGGTGAGATCAGGCGTCAAGGTGAAGAGGCCGAGCGTATGGTCCTGGCGAAGATCGTAATAGACCAGCATCAGCTTGCCCGCGTTGAAGGTAAGCGTGGGCATGATCTGGTGTCCGCGAGACGGGTTTGTCAGATTGACAAATGCGTTGCCATTGTCGTCGGCGACCAAACCGAGATCGACGGGCGTTCCTGCACCGGACCAATTCACGCCAGTGGCGGAAACCGACATCATGATGCGGGCATCGCCGTTGCTCTGGCGCTGCGACCATGAAACATAAACCCGGCCGCTGTCATCCACTGCCATTGTGGGATACGTATTAGTGCGGAACGAACCCCCGGCAATGCTAAGCCCTTGATCGATAGGGCAGCCGACGCCCGTGGGTGTGGCGAGACAGGACAGCGGGAAAGTTACCACGTCAACGGGATTGCTGAACGTCACGCCGCCATTGGTGGACTTGGCTATGGCTATGCCGCCGCGATGAAAAGAGTCGGCAAAGCGCCTCCAGGCAACATAAACGGTAGCTGCGGGGTTGCCGGCGCTGCTGGGATCTACAACTGCAACGGAACCCTGGTTGATGGAGCCGCCGGCAATTCTTATGGGAAGGCTGAATGTCTTGCCGCAATCATTGGAGCGCGCAAATTGTATCTTCGTGTTGTTGGGATTTCCCTCGTCATCGTCGCTATCATCGCGGCCGCTTCCCTCTCTACCGCTCTTTCCGCTGTCACTCATCTGAGTGGTCCCGCCAAAAGCGGTATAGGTCACAAACACTGCGCCTGCCGGGACGACTTCGCTGCCTGCGGAGCCGTCAGGATTGGTGAAATTGATGGTGCAGGTTGCCGTACCGCGGGGAACGTCCACGGCGAGCCATGGTTTATCCAGGAACTGGGTTGCGCTGCCGCGGGCTACAACTGTCTCTCCCAGATAACGGATCGAGTCTGCGGGAGTCACATTGGTGATGGCACCCTGAGTGCGCGTAGCGTCACCGTTCTCGCGATTGTCATTGTCAATAAAGCGAGCAACAAATACCGCGCCTAGCGCGTTGGTGCCGCGATTGAAAGCGATGCCGCTGTAATAGAAAAGACCGTTCGTGCCCGCGCGCACGGCAGGGTCAGCGCCAGCCTGAAAGCCGCGGAGGGGAGAGGCCAGACCGTCGGCAGAGGAGTCCAGGGGATATCCGGGCAGCAGGGTGCTTTGCCAGGTTTGTCCGCCGTCAAACGATTTGAAGATGCCAAGCCACGCATCGCCGCGCTCCTCAATTCCAAGAAGCCCCGGGAGATCCACCGTACGATAGTCATTCGCTCCCGCCACCAGATGCAGAGCGTTCCGCGTGGACACCGCGGACGAGGGTTCATTTTGACGTTGCAGGAACGGATCGCCTGTGGTCCAGTCTGTACCGGAAACCATGTTTACGTTGGTTCCAGCCGATGGGCTTTGAGCGAAGGCAAACAAGACAGAAAAGTACAGCATGGCCGCAACCAACGGCCGAAGAGCCCTGGAGCAATTCATACAGCGAACCTTCTTATTTAAAGTGCGAAACTTGGCCGGTAAAGGCCTCTTGCCTGGGGTACCTGTGGGAGAGGGGGGTGCTGGCGCATCTCCGTTTTACCTGGAACTTGGGTGCGTAAAAGTATGGACGTGAGAGTTTCTGGTGTCAAGCGAGATGTGGCCTTAGGCAGCAAAAAAAGCCGCGTCGCAAAGTCTTGCATGGTGCTTCCATTCCAGTGTTTCCGGGGTCTTTCCGCACAAGCCTCAACGCCCTGGATTCGCCAGTCGACTGCGATTTTAACCAGATCTTCACCACTCGCATTGCTCGCTCCTGTCTAATGCAGCGGCAGGATATTTCTGCTTTCACGTCGCGGTTTCATAGAAAACAAGGAGAGAAATATGCGTTGGTTCGGCAATCGCGGGGCAATTCCGTTCATGCTTTTTGCAGCATTACTAGTGGCTGGAACCACAGCCATGGCCGAAGGCGATCCTCACAAGGCCAAACACGTCATCGTAATCATGCAGGAGAACCATTCCTTCGATAACTACTTCGGCGCCCTGGCTTTTGCGCCGGGCAGCCCGTATCACAACCCTCGCCGGGAAGACGGTGATGACCATAATAGCGGTTGCCGGAAAGACGATCATTCCTGTGTGGACGGCCTGAGCTGCCGAGTGGATGCCGCCGGCAATTTCACGTGCCGCAATTCCAACCTGGACGATAACGGCAGCACGGTTTTTGCTTTCCATGATTCACGCCGCTGCGTGTCGCCAGACCTGGACCACGGCTGGGCTAACACCCACCGCGAAGCCAATTTCAACAGTCCCAACAGCTCGCTGTTCCAGGGCCTGATGGATGGCTTTGTTCTTATCAACGACAAGACCGAGCAACCGGACAAAGGCGTAGAAAACGCCACTGACGATCAGACCATGGCTTTCTACAACCAGAACGAGATCCCGTTCTACTATGAGCTGGCCCAGAAATTTTCAGTGAATGACCGCTACTTTTCTTCAGTCCTTGGTCCCACGTTTCCCAACCGTTCTTACCTGCTGGCTGGCACCTCATTTGGCCATCTCACCACCAGTGACAGCTTCCCGCCTCCGGGAAGCGGCGGTTACAAGCCCATCAACGGAACAATCTTTGACCTGATGGAAAAACAGGGCGTCACGTGGGCGGAATACTTCCAGGATGTCCCGGCGGGCGGCAGCTTCCGTCCCTTCCCCGCCCCTATCGATCCGCACTTTTTTCCGCTTCCCTTCTTCCTGGGACAGATTGCCGGCGCGTCTGCCCTGCCGCCATTGCCGCAAGTTTCATTCGTCGACCCAAACCTCGGCGTGCTTGGCATCACCAAAGAAAATGATGAGCATCCGCCAACCGATATTCAGCGCGGGCAGGCTTTTGTCTCCCAGGTTGTGAACGCGGTACGCAACAGTAAATTCTGGAATGACACCATTATTCTTTTCACCTACGACGAGCACGGCGGCTTCTATGATCACGTGACTCCGCCTCGGGCACGCCAGGGTCATGCCCCGAACCCCGATGGGATCAGCCCGGGCCAGTGCGCTGACCTTTCCAATCCTCCGACAAGCCTGCAACCCGGCAAAGGCGCGGAATGCTCGACTAATTTGTTAAGCAAGACCGACACAACCACCAAAGACGCAGCTGATTTATGTCCGCAGTTCGCTCTCAATCCCACGGGACCGTTTCCCGCAACGTGTGCCAACTTTGATCAGTACGGCATTCGCGTACCGTTTGTGGCCATCTCACCCTTTTCCAAACCAAGTTATGTCTCCCACACTGTGGGCGACCATACTTCAATTCTGGCTTTGATCGAAACCATCTTCATGACGCCAGCCGGCAGCAGACAAGAAGACGATGAGGATGAAACTGCAGCGCACCCACATCTCACGAAACGCGATCAGCATGCCAATACTCTGGAAGATATGTTTAACTTCAACACCTCGCCGTCATTGAACACAAGGGTCGGTGTGGCGTTGCCGCCAGCACAGGATTGCACTCCGCTGCGGTAAATTTCCCAACTCCCAGTGGGAATGGGGGCTCCGGCTGAGTCCGGGCCCCCGGCTGTTTTAGAGCGGAAAAGAGCGCGTGCTCGCTCGCGGATGCTTTAGCGTACCCGAGTACAGCGTAATTCAAACTTTAACCTTCCATTCACATCGCTTTAAACCATTGCCATTAGATTGGGTCGGATCGCAACGGGCGTCAACAACACGGTTCCCACTAGTGTCACTTCGATGGCCCAACGAGCACACGCCCTATCTGAGAGAGGAAATCAATGATGAAACTGAATGGATGTCCATTGCACCCACAGCCCCGCCTGTTCGGGATGCGCCAGATCTTTTCACTTGCGGCAACCCTTGTGATGTTCGCGGCGACAATGTTCGGACAAGGCGAATCAGGCAGAAACAACAATGATCGGGAAGACGATGATCACAGTCCATACGCTATCGGCCTTTGGGGCGACCTGCCTTACTCAGATGTGCAGGCCTTGACCGGCGTTCCCAACCTGCTCGCCGACATGAACAAACAAGAGCTGGCGTTCACGGTCCATGACGGCGATTTGAAAGCAGGCAACGGCACGCCCGGCTCGCTTACGCCAACTACTTGTGTTGACGCTTTGTACACGCAGGCGCTGGGATTTTTCAATTCATTGAAAGCGCCGGCGATTCTTACGCCCGGCGATAACGATTGGACAGATTGTGATCGTCCCTCAAACGGAGGATTCAACTCACTTGAGCGACTCGACCATGAGCGTGGCCTCTTCTTCAACACGCCATTTTCGCTGGGCCAGCATCGGATGCGGCTGGAAGTACAGTCATCGCCGCTTTGCCTGGGCGTAAGCGGGCGAGTGCCTTGCGTTGAGAACCGCCGCTGGACTGTGGGTGGCGTGACTTACGCAACGCTCAACATTCAGGGATCATGCAACAATCTTTGCGACACGAACCCTGATCCACTGGAGTTTGCCGCCCGCAACGCGGCGACCACAGCGTGGATGAAAGAAACCTTTGATGTTGCAAAAGCTCGCGGCTCCGTGGCAATCATGCTGATTGCGCAGGCCGATCCCGGCTGGGACCTATCGACTGGCGTGGGAGCGCCATTGCGCAACCCCAAGACACTGGTAGAAACCGATGGCCTGCCCGACGGCTTTCACGATTTTCTGGTCGCGTTGCGCGATGAAGTAACGACCTTCCGCAAACCAGTCGCCTATGTACATGGAGACTCGCATTATTTCCGCCTTGATAAGCCGTTTCTCGATGCGCAGGGACGGCGCCTGGAAAATTTTACGCGCGTGGAAACGTTTGGTGACAACCAGGCAAACGGCACCAATGACGTGAACTGGATCAAGGTGGTCGTGAATGCAAACAGCCGCGAGGTGTTCTCGTATCAGCCCCAGATAGTGCCGGGGAACCGGGTGGCGGTTCCAGCGCCGTAAGAGTTAAGCATCATTGACAAGGCAAGAGCCGGTCTCCAACAAGAGAGGCCGGTTTTTTTGAATACCCACAGTCTTCTTCCCACTCTATTTCTCGCTTGCAGACCTCGGAGGAGCGGTGCCCTTGAGCCACATCGGCCAGCGTTGAATTTTAGAAGCGCACTCTTCATCCAAAATAGCCGCAAATATCAGAACACTTTCCGTTCTCCAGCAGTCATTCCTCACAGGGAAGGCAAAAATGGCGGGGCAGGCAATTTTGGGAGAGACGCTTCTGAAATCGGCAATGGCCATGGAAACTGCAGCAGAGCCGACAGTTGAAACCCTGGTGGCCGACCATTCCCGAATGGTCTTTCGCATCCCCTACTCGATTCTGCGCAACCATCATGACGCAGAAGATGCAGCGCAGGAATGCGGTGAGCCGGCAGCACAGTTAAACTCCAAAAAGAAAAAGAGAGATCAAGAGGCTGCGTAGGATTTTTGCGCCTCATGCGGCTGCTCGTTTACTCATTACTTGCCTTCATCCGCGGATGGACCGTAAATCGCGGGAACTTTCTCTTCGTTCAGTCGCAGATAAACGGTTAACTGTCCGCGATGGTGCGCCATGTGGTTAAGAATGCCGTCCCGCACCGCCTCATATCGCGTCTGCTCACTCACCAGCTTGCCCGCATTTAGCATGCGCCACTTGGTGTTGAACAAGTGATCGTCGGTGGTCTTCTGCAAGACCGCGCGGCCTTTCTTCAGGCTGGCCTCAAACTGTTCTAGCAGGTCGCGGCGTGTTTTCCAGTCTTGTGGCTTGAACTTGGAACCGCCGGGCGGATTGATATCGAGCTCGTCCATGTTCACCATCATCTCAAGCCATGCCGGGATGGTGGCCACAATTGTCGCCAGCGGGCCAAGCGGCATCGATTTTGGGTGCGGCTTCCAGTCGTTCTTTCCTTCCGGGACGCGTTCGATCGTCTTGCGTATTCCCACGGCTTCGCGATCAAGCTCAGCCAGTAAGAGTTCGGTGATCTTCATTTAGTCGTTCTCCTATCCTGTGGTTAGATGCGGTTTGAGCACTCTCCATTTCCATCAACGATTCGTGCGCTCAGGGCAGGCTCTGCGGCGCGAGGAAGGAATTGTTTACGCTCTTTACGGCACGACTCCGCAGCCCTCGATTCGCTGCGCTCATCTCACGCTAAACGCTAAGTCGTGCCCTGACACTTGTCACATGGACCAAGCGCGTAAGGAATAGTTGAATCGAATCCCACCTTTTCGCAATTGCTGAAGAAAGCAAAGGCCAGATTCTGCGAAAGAATGGGGACACCCTGCATTATCAGTTCCACTTCCGTAAACAGCGCGAACCAATGGGTAGCCGGCTTCTGCACACGCCAGCCTTGAAGATCACAGAACGTAATGAGCACGTTTGAGAAAGCTATAATCAACACAAAGCTGCCCCACGATATTTCGTTGGAACTGTAGAAAGTGTTGGCATTCATTCCGAGAGCGCATAAGAACTCTCGATTGCACAACCGTGTCGAAGGTCTGGATACTTATGAATGATCTCAAGAAAATGGGTCAAGCACGGATGAGGTCCGAAATACTGTTCGAGAAATGTCTGAATCAAGCAGGGCTGCGGCAATGGGAGTATGAACCAACAATTAGGGGGAAAGCAAAAAAGCCCGACTATCGAGTTACGGTTCAGGGCGACCAGATATTTTTTGAAGTGAAAGAGTTTGAAACGCAGACGCCGGTTGACGGAGCGGGCGGAGCATATGACCCGTATGCTGGCATTCGTGCAAAGATAGGAAAACTAAAAGAAAAGTTCCGCGAATATAAGGGCCGTTCATGCTGTGGTGTTCTTTATAGCGAATATCATCCCGAAATCGATCTTGAATCGCCAGAGATTGTTATGGGCGCTATGCTTGGTGACCTAACAATCCACATTCCAATGGATCGTAATACTGGATTCCAAGCGGGTGAAATAAAGGCCGGCTTTGGACAGAGAGGGAGGATGATTAACTATGGGAACATGACCCCTCAAAACACTACCATTAGTGCTCTCGTGGCCCTTGATTTCTTACCTTTAGGTCAGCGGAGATTTGAGATTGCGACCGCTGAAGAGGAAAAGATGGTTGGTAAAGAGATATCCGAGGATGGCTTCTTTGCCTGGATTGAGGAGCACAAGAATAGGGGAAACGATTTGGAAGAAAAGATTTTGAGAACGGTTGTGTTCGACAATCCTTATGCGTCAAATCCGCTTAGAAGAGACATCCTTACCGGTCCATTTGATGAGCGTTATGGACTACACGAGGGGTACATCCAGCGAGTATTTGTTGGTGAGCGACTTTCCGCAATTCAACTGGAGGAAGAAAAATACGGCCTCAATCTCGGGCCTTTTGCAAAGACTTTGGCGAAGGGTTTTAAGTAGCCGTTCGAATGAGCAAACCATTCATCTTCGTGTCGTGCGGTCAGTATACAGATGCAGAGAAGTCTTTAGGTAAGTCTCTGGTGCAGGTGATCAAGAGCATAACTGGCTTGGATGCTTTCTTCGCTGAGCAGGTGCAGGACCTCAACGGTCTGGATGCTAATATTCTGCGGGCATTGCGGGACTGCGCTGCATTCATCACGGTGGTGCATCCGCGAGGCAGGATAGTCCGGCCAAATGGCACGAGCCAGATCCGCGCATCCGTATGGATTGAACAGGAGATCGCCATTGCAACTTATGTCCAGCGGGTGGAACAAAGGCCTCTGCCAGTTATTGCCTTTATCCACGAATCCGTTGGACGCGAAGGGATTAGGGATTTACTTCACCTCAATCCAATTACTTTCGCTCAAGAGGCTGATGTGCTCGCAGCACTGCCGGAATTGCTCCAGCCTTGGAAATCGCTCAACAGCACGCCACAATCACAACTGGCAAGAGATTTAGCAGGTTTGGTTATGGAACAGCACAGAGTACGTGTCAGTCCGGGAGTTCCGAATGATCCTGCTTTCGATTTTCATATGAGATCAGCTGACGAACGGATTGTGCGACTGGAAAGAACTACCTCTAATCAAGAGGTTGTCATTCCAATAAGTGGAATTATCGAAATCATGTGGCAGGCTGACCCTGTGCCGCCAATCTTTAAGCTCAATGGCCGCTTGCAGTGGCTGACTGCAAAGCAGTCTTGGCAATTCTTTACGCAGACTCCCACTACTGATGTTGAGCGACAATTTGGATTTTTTAAGTCTGTCGGCCACCAGACCCCGCGTGTAATAGAGATTTGCAAATTCTTCCAAGGGCTAGGCTATCAATTACATTGGTTTAATGAAACCCAACTCGTTAATCAACTTGGGAAGAACTGGGAGATCGTCTATGACACAGACGGATGCTATTTCAAAGTTATCGATGGACGGTGGAACCAAATTCTAGCCAAGTCCATGTTGTCTCAAAATGTGTCTCAGTACTAATTGATTCGTTGCGGTGCCCTAGGTTTGCGTTGGTTTTTCTACCATCACGAGAACAATCGGGTGCCCTGTCCTTCGCGTGTTTGCGAATGGCGGGAAATAAATACCATGTTGTTCTGATCTTTGGCGCGCTCCGCTACGCTGCACGTCGGGCCTGCGGCGCAAGGAAGAATTTTTTCAGTTGTCTTTACGGCACGACTTCGCATCCTCGATTCGCTGCGATCATCTCTGGCTAAACGCTAAGTCATGCCCTGACACTTGTATCGAGGGCGGACGCTTGCGTAAAAGGAACACACTTTGTAAAAGATGTGCCGCGCCTACGGCGCTGCGATTCGACAAGACAATGTCCAGCGCTCAACCGGAGAGTTCTGACGGAATTTGTCCACTAGGAAATGCCATTCCGAGGCCGAGCCCGGGATTGCTGCTTCAAGCTTACAGAGGCATAGGTGAGGCCGAGGAATCTGCTCCGCAAAGCACCGGGTAGCCCTTGAGAGTAGCGGGGCAGATCCCTCGCCTACGCCCAGTCATTTCCAAACGTTATGCGCTCACGTGCTTACCCACCCTTTCCGGCTTCGCGGTGCTCGCCTCCAGCATGGGCTAACTTCGCGACGCGCCTACGGCGCCGGCGAATGACACTTTTCGTCATTGATTCGCTCCTAAAAATTGGCTAAGATGAGCTGCGCCCCAGGGTGTGAGCAGTTTCTGATCTGTGAAAACTTAGTAACTGGCAGCTAGCGGCTGGCAACTAGTCAAAAGCGACCGGTATTTGGTTCTTAGTATTTGGTATTTGGCAGAGCATTGCGCCCCTCTGCCGACCGGGAGGTGGCAACTAGTAATTAGCAACTCGAGTTGAACGTGATTCGACCCCGAAAGAACAAGAAAAAGAGGCTTCGACAGCCTTTCGACAGTACTGTCGAATTGGGGTTGGGCTTTTGTTTGCAATAAAAGTGCTATGGGGGGTGGGGGTCTGGCTGAAGGACGCAGGCAGAGGGCCGCAAGAAGATCGGGTGATCCGGTGATCGCACGTGATCGGGGGATCGAAATGATCACAGCTTCGGCAGCACGATCCCGGTCTGCTTCTGGTATTTCCCTTGTTTGTCCTTGTAACTGGTTTCGCAAGGCTCGTCGCCCTGGAAGAAGAGGATCTGGCAGAGGCCTTCATTGGAATAAATCTTGGCCGGCAAGGGCGTGCTGTTGGAAATTTCCAGCGTTACAAAGCCTTCCCATTCGGGCTCAAAGGGCGTCACGTTTACGATAATGCCGCAGCGGGCATACGTGGATTTGCCGACGCAGATGGTCAGCACGTCGCGAGGAATTTTGAAGTATTCCACCGAGCGCGCCAGGGCAAAAGAATTCGGCGGAACCAGAACTGAAGAGGCCTGCACGCTGACAAAGGACCGTTCGTCAAAGTTCTTGGGGTCGACAATGGCGGAATTGACGTTGGTAAAGATCTTGAATTCGTCGGCCACGCGCAGATCGTACCCGTAAGAGGAAACGCCATAAGAAATAACGCCTTCGCGCACCTGGCGATCATTGAAAGGGTTGATCATTCCGTGTTCTTGCGCCATGCGGCGGATCCAGCGGTCACTTTTAATTGCCATTTTCTTAGAAGGTTCCTTGTTTTTGCGGGGATTTTGGTGGAGCGCCAAAGAAGCCATCTTATAGGCGAAACTGTTCCATTGACAACATGCGTAGAAGTCCAATAGCATCTGCAAGTTACGCCCTTTCTGATAATTTGAGGAGAGCTGACCTGTGATTAAGC
>DASYKK010000024.1:0-6885 GCA_035995565.1 Candidatus Angelobacter sp. | reverse complement strand
AACGACGCTTCTCTGCGCAAGACTAACTTCGTCCTGGTACATGCCGGAGCGGGCGCGTTTACCAAATACGCCAATTACCTGCTGATGAAACCGAATGTCTATGCTGACTTTTCCGAACAGACGTGGCTGATCTCCACCAGGAAGCTGAGTGACACCATTCGCGACCTGCTGGAGTGGTACCCGGAAAAAGTCATGTTCGGCACGGATCTTTATCCCAACACTCCGGAAATTAACTGGGAGGAAATTGGCTGGCAGACGACTCAATCCTCGCGCGAGGCGCTGGCCATCGCTCTGACGGGAATGATGCAGGATGGCGAAATCTCCCGCGAACGCGCGCTGGAACTCGCCCATATGGCCCTGCATGACAATGCGGCCAGGCTCTACGGATGGACAAAAAACGCACCCCGATCCGTCTCAAAATAAGACACTCCTGAACTCCGATTTTGTTGTGTTTTCGGCAACTTACCCCTTGACTTGGACAAAAGACACTGCAAAACTCAGCATGTTCATCGGGCCGTTCCCTCGACGGTCCCTTTTATATAGCCGTCCGCAGTTTTATAGGAACTAGTCTCTCAGTTTTAGTTGTGAACACGGCGTGAGCCGCGTGGGCCGAACCCGACAGGTAGGGATTCACTTCTGGGATTTCCATTGAGTCACCCTTGTGCTCTGGCCGGATTCCTGGGCGTGAAGGCAAGAAAAGGGGGCATTCTCAGATGGACTTCCAGGACAAAGTTCTCAAGTGTGTGGACTGCGGCGCCGACTTCGTTTTTACCGCCGGTGAACAACTCTTCTTCCACGATAAACAGTTCAAAAACGAACCCAAACGCTGCAAAAACTGCAAAGGTAAACGCGCCCAGGCACTGGGACTGCCGCAGAATGGTGGCAACTACCAAAGAGTGGAAACCAAGGCCGTCTGCTCCGGATGCCAGCGGGAAACTACTGTGCCGTTCAAGCCCACACAGGGACGCCCAGTGTTTTGCCGGGAGTGCTTCCAGCAGCGTAAGACGACCGCTGCTACAGCCTAGACAAATCTTCTCCGCAGGTTGGGCCCTTGAGCGCAAGGGTCTTGGTGTGTCTTAGGCCGGCTTCTTGGCCGCCTGGGCGGTTTTCGTCTTGGCCCCGGCCTTGGCGACTCTCTGTTGCCTCTGGTCCTCATGCTGGATCAAGAGCACTTCAATTCGTCGCAGGAGATCGTCAGTATTCATGGGCTTTACCAGCATGGAGTTTGCGCCCTGTGTCTTCCAATCGCCTCCCAGCAGGGGATAGGCCGTCAAAATGGCCACCGCAGGGTTATACTCCATCTTTTTGGCCGCGCGGATCACGTCATAGCCGGCCTTCTCATGCTCCATTTTCATGTCGGTAATGACCATGTGATAGGTATTGGCTTTCAGCTTGGCGATGGCCTCCTTGGCTGAACTTGCTGTTTCCACCTCAAAATGGTGAATTTCCAGAATGGTCTTGAGGGTGAGCAGTATGGCCAGTTCGTCGTCAACCAAAAGGATACGGCGTTTCATGGGAACTCCATAGGGATTCTTGGAATCGCGTTTCTTGCACTACCTGATTGCTTTCTCGCGCTAACTTAGGATGCAGGCGGCAACTCCGTTGGTTGTGAGCTGCTGCACGGGTGCTGCTTTGGAAGTCCCATTATAATACCGTTCGTGCCCGGATTTTTTGTGCAAAGTTTTGGCTGCCGCGCCACCCAGGCGGATGGCGCCGCCCTGGAACGTCAACTTGCGACACAGGGCCTGTCTCAGGCTCATTCCGCCTTGGAAGCTGACATAGTCGTCCTGAATACCTGCACAGTCACGGCCGCCGCCGACCAGGATGCCCGCGCGTCCATCCGCCGCGTTCATCGCGAAAACCCAGACGCGAAAATCATGGTGACAGGCTGTTATGCCCAGCGCGCCCCGCAGGAAATCGCCGCAATCCCGGGCGTGACATGGGTCGTGGGAAATTCGCATAAGCATCGCGTGGCAGAGATTGCTGCCGCGGACGAGTTCATCCCTGAAGTTCAAGAGAGTGGCCATGATGGCGGGGGCAGTGCGCCGCAGAATTTTGTTTCTCTGGAAACCGTGTCCCTCTCTGCGCCGGCGTTCACTCTTGTAGGCGACATTTTTGCTCATACTGAACTGATCGCTGCTCCGGTTTTTGCCGGCGACAGCATCGCGGAAAAAACGCGACCCAACCTCAAAGTCCAGGACGGATGCGACAACCGGTGCTCGTTCTGCATCATTCCCAGCGTTCGCGGCCAGAGCCGATCAATGACGCTCGACCGCGTAATCGAAGAGGCCAACGCGCTGGTTGCTGCCGGCTATCGCGAAATCGTGCTCAGCGGCATCAATCTGGGTCGCTGGGGCCGTGACTTTCAGCCACAACAAAAGTTTGAGCATTTAGTCCGCTCGCTGCTGGAACATACAGGTATCGAAAAGATCCGCATCAGCTCGGTCGAGCCCATGGACTGGAGCGACGATTTGATCGCTCTCGTCGCCGGCTCCCCGCGCGTCGCCAGGCACGCGCATGTTCCGTTGCAATCCGGCAGTGACCGAATTCTGCGACGTATGCATCGCAAATACCGGCCGTGGCACTACGCGGAAAAAATTAGAAAGATCCATGAAGCCATGCCGGAAGCTGCGATTGGCGCCGACGTAATGGTGGGCTTTCCCGGTGAGACCGACGAACTCTTCGAAGAAAGCCGCAGCTTCATCGAGAACCTGCCATTCACCTACCTCCATGTGTTCACATACTCGTCACGGCCGGGTACGTCGGCGGCGGCCATGCCGGATCAGGTGCCGGTGCACGTTGCACGCGAACGCAGCCGCGTTCTGCGTGAACTGGCAACAGAAAAGAATCGGGCCTTCCGCCAGAGTTTTATTGGGCGCACGCTGGAGGTAATTACCCTGCAATCGGGTAATGATGACGATTGGACGGAAGCACTAAGTGACAATTTTTTGAAGATCCGTCTGGCGGGACGACACGAAGCAAATAAAATCTTGAGGGTAAATGTGACCGAGATGGGCGGTGAGGATCTGGTGGCCGTGGCGGAGCGTGAAATCTCCTGCTATCGCTCCAACCTAGAGCCATGCGCGTTGTCAGCTAGCCCTCGACCCCATACCTCATCCCAGTAAGCAACATGTTATAATCTTGAAGTCTTGCCACCTGTGTGTGGCGCCCCCTGCAATTCCACTACAAGCGTGAGTTTGCCGGGAGGTTTTGGAGGATCGCATAGATAAACGCTTTATTAAGATGAATGAGCGGATCCGGGCACGCGAGATACGCGTGATTGGCGCGGACGGTGAACAGCTTGGCATCATGACGCCACAGGATGCGACACGAAAGGCCCGGGAACAGAGTCTTGACCTCGTAGAGATCTCGGCCACCGCGGTGCCGCCTGTCTGCCGAATCATGGATTACGGCAAGTTCCTATACGAGCAGGAAAAAAAGGAACGCGCGGCCAAAAAGAACCAGAAACAGATCGTCCTGAAGGAAGTAAAGTTCAGCGTCAACGTGGACGAGCACGACTACGTCACTAAACGGAACCATGTTTTCCGGTTTCTGTCAGAAGGTGACAAGGTCAAAGCCAGCCTTCGCTTCCGCGGACGCGAAATGGCCCACCAGAACCTGGGAAGAAGAGTCCTGGAACGACTGGTCAACGAGGTTGGCGACAAAGGCATTGTGGAATTCAGGCCGCGCATGGAAGGCAATACCGTCCACGTGATCCTGGCTCCGCCAAAGCAGGTGCCCGGCGGCGGTGCAAAAAAACAGGACAAACCGCCTCAGCAGCCCCAAACCCAGAGCAGCCCGAGCAAGACCGTAAGCTAGCAAATAGCAATTGGCAATAGCCAGAAGTGATTCTCAAGCAGCTGGCTAAGTGTTAATTACTAATTGCCGCCGTTAGAAGCGCGACAGGAAATTATGCCTAAACTAAAAACACACAAAGGCGCAGCCAAACGCTTTAAGAAGACCGCGACCGGCAAGATCAAGCGCGGTAAAGCGTTCAAGCGCCATATTCTTACCTCTAAGGACACCAAGCGTAAACGCCACCTCGATACCGACACTCTGGTGAGCAAGGCCGACGCGCCAAAAGTCAAGAGGATGATCCCTTACTAGGGACAGAGTTCAGCCCGCCTGATGCAAATCAGCGCTGAGGCCGGACCTGAAAAGCGGGCGCAATCGAAAGGTTGGGCCAACGCGAGCGAACAGGGACCTAAAACCTTCCCTGCAGCCGCGATAACCGCCGGGAATCCGGCAAAAAAAAGGGAGCAACACATGCCTCGCGTAAAACGTGGTACTAAACGCCGCCAGCGCCGCAAAAAGATACTTGAGCGCGCCAGCGGGTATTTTCTAACAAAATCAAAACTTTATCGCGCCGCCAAAGAATCGGTAGAGCGCGGCCTTAAATTCGCCTACTCCGGCCGCAAGCAGAAGAAGCGTCAGTACCGGGCAATCTGGATCGTCCGCATCGGCGCAGCCTCACGCGCCCAGGGCATCAGCTATAACCAGTTCATCAGCGGCCTGAAAAAGGCCGGCGTGGAACTGGACCGCAAGATCCTGGCCGACATCGCGACGAATGACGCCGCAGGGTTTGTGGCATTGTGCGAAACCGCAAAACGCGCTAACGAAAAAGCCAAAGCGGCCTAGATCAAGAAAAGATTTACCACAGAGGGCACAGAGCTGCACGGAGGAGTTCATCTCCGTGTTCCTCTGTGTCCTCTGTGGTTTATCCGGCTAGAAAAGACTTTGCGGCCCAGAGTACAATCCCTGCCATGCTTTCCCGCAGATCTTTTTTCAAGACCGCCGGCCTTGGCGCTGCCGTGGCCGCCAGCGCAAGCTTCCCCACCGAACTGATGAGCTGGGCTGAACCGCCGCGCACGGCGGTGCCCGGCGGGCCGATCCTGCTCAACAGCAATGAGAATGCCTATGGGCCTTTCCCCAGCGTGCTGGCCATGAAAAACCCATTTCAGGACGCGAACCGCTATCCGGATCGCGGCTATGACAAGCTGATTGAGCGAATTGCCGCCATGCATAAGGTCAAAGCCGAGCAGGTAACGCTGGGTTGCGGCTCCACTGAGATCCTTAAAGTTGCCGCCAGTGCTTTTACCGGTCCGGGGAAAAAACTGGTAATGGCCGCCCCGACGTTTGAGGCGATCGAATTTTATGCCAGGGCCGCCAATGCCGAGGTCGTGAAGATTCCACTTGCTGCCTCCTATTCGCACCAGTTAGTCCAGATGGCCGATGCCGTTGGAAAAGACGGCGGGCTGATTTACATCTGCAATCCCAACAATCCCACGGCGAGCGTCACCCCGCGCCGCAGTCTGGAAACGTTTATCCGCAACTTGCCGCCGAATACCTATGTGCTGATGGACGAGGCTTATCACGATTTCGTCCCGGTGGCAGCAGACTACATCTCTTTTCTGGCGACTCCCATTGACGAAGACCGTGTCATCGTGGCTCGCACGTTCTCTAAGATTTACGGCATGGCCGGCCTCAGGCTGGGATATGCCGTCACGTCGGCAAGAAACAGCAAAGCCATGGCAGCCCACAAACTTGAGGACAGCACCAACATCCTGGCTCTGCGCGCGGGACTGACTTCCCTTGAGCATGAAGATGAACATAAGACTGCCGTGATGCGGAACGGCTTTGATCGTGACGAGTTCCAGCGCCAGGCAGCAGCACGTAAGCTGCAGGTAATTCCCTCCTGGACAAATTTTGTGATGTTCAACACCCAGCGCCCCGTCCGCACCGTGATTGATCATTTCAAGACGGACAACATCCGCATCGGCCGCCCTTTCCCGCCTATGGACACATACGCGAGAATCTCCCTGGGCCAGCCGGATCAGATGAAAGCTTTCTGGCAGTCCTGGGACAGGTTGGCAGCAACGAAATAGGTTCTCTGCGGGCGAATAGACAGTCCGTTCCACGCCAAGCCGGACTCGTGTCTTCCGCGCCGGAGACAACTTTCCGCGTCCCCTCTCCATCTCTTAAGAAGACTCATGTGCCCGGGAGATAGAGAACAATGCCGCTATTGGACCAAGCCGCCAAATGGACCACCAACAAGATGCCCAAGGTGATCACCCCAAAGGCCCACGCCATTATTGATTACGCGATGGCAGCTTCTTTCTTCGGCATGGCAGCCTTTTTCTGGCGGCGGAACAAGCGCGCGGCGGTAAGCGCACTGGTCTGCGGCGCGGCAGAAACCATCACTGCTCTCTGCACCGACTATCCCGGCGGCGTGGTGAAAGAGATTCCCTATGAAACCCACGGCACCATCGACTTCGGTCTGAGTGGTTTGGTAGCCAGTCTCCCGGATATGCTCCGCTTCAGCGACGAGCCTGAATCCCGTTTCTTCAGAATGCAGGGCCTCGGCTTGGCCACAGTCACGGGCCTTACCGACTTCACCGGCAGCGGCGAAGGCAATCAGTTGGAAGAGCTGGATAAGCGGTCAGCGTAGGAAAGCATTCAGCAATAACCATCAGCCAACACATTTACCGCAACGGACGCGAAGAACGCAACGGAAGCCGCAAAGTGGTTTTCAATTCTTTGCGCACTTTGCGTCCGTTGCGGTTCAGTTCTTTGGCTGAATGCTAACAGCTAAGTGCTGAATGCTTTCTCTTTCTTCCTCCTTTCCACAACGCAGTGCGTTATACTCCGCAAAGAACATCATCCCCCGAGGTGTAGTGCAGCTATGTCATTGAAACTTGCTCGCGAAATGGAACCTGAGACGGAAACAAGAAACGGTGACGATTTTCCCGCGCTGGAAGAAAAAATCTATAAAGCCATTGAGCTGTTGAAGTCGGCGCGCGAAGGCAAGGCGGCCGCGGAGCGCGATGCCAATCGCCTGCGTGAGCAGCTGGAAACGCGTGAAGAGGAGTTCGACGTCCTGCGCGG
>DASYKK010000023.1:0-10260 GCA_035995565.1 Candidatus Angelobacter sp. | reverse complement strand
AGATTTCGAGCGACACCTGTCTGGGCATAAATCATGTTCCCTGGTCCTATCAAATTATTTGCTTGTGTCCATGTACCTGATTTTTCGGTACAGGCTGCGTTCCGCCATGAAAGGGGTTTAGCCAAACAATGCCCGGCGGCTGTTTTGGATGGCCCGGACTCCCTTATGAAGGTGCTGGCCTGCAATGGACCTGCACGCAAGGCAGGCGTACGAACCGGCATGAGCAAAATACAAGCCGAGGCGTGTCCGGGAATTATTTTACGGAAACGCGTCTCTGCAGATGAAGAGATAGTTCAGCAGAAATTGATCGACTGCGGCTTCAAGTTCGCATCTCGCGTAGAGTCCACTTGCCCGGGAACGATCATCGTTGACCTGGAGGGGACAGAGCGTCTGTTGGGCCGCCCGCAGGAGATTGCGGAGAAGATCGAAAACGAATGTGGTACCAGCTTTGATGTCTCGATCGGAATGGCCGCCAATCCCGACACTGCATTTCTTGCAGCCCGAGGATTTGCAGGTATCACGGTTATTGCCCCAGGAGAGGAGAGATCACGACTTGCATCATTGCCGGTTTCCGTGCTGCCGGCAGATATAGAAATTCTTGAGACCCTGGAGAGCTGGGGAGTGCGGAATTTTAAGGTTCTCTCTGCTTTGCCGCCAATTCCCCTTTCCGCCAGGCTGGGCCAGCGCGGGTTGCACTTACAGCAGCTCGCCCTGGGCAAGATCAACAGGGAACTATTTCCAGCCGAGCCGCCGCAAGTCTTTCGGGAGGGCATTGAACTTGAAGAAGCTGTCGAGTTACTGGAGCCATTGGGGTTTGTGTTCAACCGGTTGCTGGAGCAGCTCTGCCAACGTTTTGTGGCACGTTCCCTGGCAACCGATCACGTGCTGGTTGATCTGATCCTTGAAGATCACCCCGACCAACAATTGCATGCTGACTCTTTGACGCCTCAGCCAGCGCCGCTGCACCAAACCCGGTTGAAGCTTCCCGTTCCCACGCAGGACGCCAAGGTATTGCTCAAACTGTTGCAACTGGATCTAGCTGCGCACCCACCCCAGGCGGCAGTTAAGAAAATTACGATTGAAGCTTGTCCGGTGCGTTTGCGCACCACGCAAACAGGATTATTTCAGCCCTCGGCGCCCGAACCGGCGAAGCTTGAAATCACGCTAGCCAGGCTGCGCGCGGTGGTTGGAGAAAAAGATCAGCAAGGTCGTGAACGTGTGGGTTTTCCCGCAGTTATGGATACGCATCGGCTGGACAGTTTCCAAGTCATGCCGATCTTCTCACTGACGCGGGAATGTGCTACTGAGATGCCACGCGACAAAGTAGCAACTACTCTGACCTTGCGGATGTTTCGTCCTCCGTTGCTGGCGAAAGTCAAAGTGAAGGACGCTGCGCCATTCGCGATTAGTTTCCCGGGAATAAGGGCAAGGGTCACTGATGTCAGTGGCCCGTGGCGGAGTGGGTGCGAATGGTGGAGCCAAGTTAGGGAATGGAATCGGGAGGAGTGGGACATCGGCTTGGCAACGGATGGTCAACCGGCTGTTTACCGGATTTTTAAGGATTGCGGTTCAGGTCAGTGGTTCGTGGAAGGGATTTATGACTGACTTCCCGTCTAGAGCTAGACAATCGTTTAGACACTGCTTAGACTTTGGCCTATGGCGCGAGAAACATATAAACAGGCTTATGCGACAGCCAAGCAAGACTTACTGCAACAGTTGCAGAAGCGGGACGACCTAGACCAGAAAATCCGTAAGCTGAAACAGACGGTCAAGGCTCTGGGCGATCTGTGTGGCGCCGCCCCGGAAGAGATCGACAAGCTGCTTCTGGTGGAGGGCTTTGCCATTGACGCCAAGCCAGGATTCACCGAATCCATCCGGCGTCTCTTCCGCATACACCAGACTCCGCTAGGCCCGACTGATATCCGTGACGACCTGACAAAGATGGGGATCGGCGTGGGTCAGGTAAATCTGTTGTCGTCCATTCATACCGTTTTGCGCCGCATGGCGGAAGCCGGCGAAATTGAGAAAACCGGGGATACAAAATTTAAGTTGCGGGGGTGAAAAGGCCTGCATATCACCAGCCAAGTAGCCCATTTCGGACTTCAACTCCAAGGCGTTTGCAGCTTTTCAGCTCTTGAACGCAACCCCAAATCGGGTTCCCGTCAGAGACAGGCCAAGTCGTTCGCTGGTGATGAAGCGGGCAAACGCCTTGCTCATATGGATGTCGTCGGAGAGAAGAACACCCCCGGCAGCCATTTTCTGCCAGGCGGCATTGAATTCGAACGTCATGTTTCGGGTGGTATGCAGGCTGTCATGAAGGAACACATCGGGAGCGGGCAATTCGCGCAAAAGGCCCGGCAATAAATCGCGGGTACGACCGCGTAGAAGATTCCAGCGACTGCGCAGGTGCTGTGGCACAAAGCTTCCCGCAAATTCTTCGGCGCCAATGGGCGGCAGGTCAATGCTCCAGAGATGGCCTTCACCATTGGCGGCGAGGGCCTGCAAAATAAAAGCAGTCGTCACGCCGCTGCCGACCCCCGTTTCTACTACAACGCGCGGCCTTAATGCGCGGCAAATCACATAACAGAAATCAGGCAGTCCGGCATCGGCATCATGAACGGCCGCCGACGCCGGCCGGTTTAAGCGGGCCCTGCTGGCCGCAATGTGCTCACGAACGGCCACCGCGGCTGGCTCGTGGTGAAAGCTGTTCAGGTCAACACCCAGATATTTCGAGCCCAGATCAAGAATGGCCCCAAGATCAAGACCGGTGGAACCTGTGGGAAGCGGCGACGGCGAAAGCATTCCTTCAGCCTTCGTCTTGACGCGGTCATAAAGCTCGGATGGACGGCTGAACAGCAGCTTCAATAACAAACGAGATTTGCGAAATGCGACCGGTTGCACAGTTGGCATTTTAGCTGAGAGCTGGGACGCTTTTACTTTGAACAGCTGTTTTTTGATTTTGAACAAATCATTTTTCTGGAGAGAAGACTCATGCAAATCCACTTTACCGAATTTGTTACGGCAGCGAACCTGCTGGTGCTGCTGGGGATTTATCGCAAGATGTCAATCATCGTGTACCAGCACAAGCTGATGTGGACGGACTTTGCCGAGCGCAAGGGCATCAGCGCGAACGGAAAACATGCGGCCAGCGTTTAAGCGGCTGTCGGCGGTTAAGAAAGATTTAGACGCGAATAAACGCAAAGTTCGCGAATGAAAACCAACTTGTCCAACCTCGATTCAGTCCTAGGGTCATCTAGCCGTCGCCAAGGCACGCAGCTTGTCAAGATCGAAGGTGATTCCGAAATTGCCGCGCACGTCCTGCTCCTTGATCAGTTCGGTGGCATTAGCATAAGTGATAGAGATGGGCAGGCTGACTCCCGGGGCAACGGGAATTTCAATCTTCCAGTTGGCCACGGCAATATCGGCTTTTTTGCCGGGTACGTGCCGGTTCTCCTGGAGCCGTTCATACCGGCCGGCAAAGGCCAGGCTGATCGGGTTTTTATCGTCAGGGTTGGAGAGAAACGGACTGCGCCCCAGATTCTGCTGGAACTGCAGCGCGGCCGTGGCATCGCGGAAAGTCTGCTGGTTTTTGGTCCGGTCAGGATTGCCGTAAGCCGACGCGCTGAGATTGGCGTCAATCTGCATAAAGCCTTCCGGCTTTTTCTCAAACATCAACTTGCCCACGGAATAATTGGGCGTTCCACTGCTGCCGCGCTCGTTGAAATAACCAAGCGTCAGCGTAGCCTTCTTGTCGAGCGCTTTCAGCGCGGTGTCCAGGGCCTCCGCCGAGCGCACGTACTCATTGGTATCTGATTTGAATCGCATCAGGAACTCTGAGGCGGACCGCCGTTGGTCTGGAGTCAGTCCAATCGTATCTATCTTTGGGTACAGATAATCCTTCACGCCGTCCACTATGATCTGGGTGATCTTGTCTTCCGCTGCGGCGTCATTGTCATTGCTGTTCTTAAGATATGCCCTGATTCTGATATCGGTGTCACGGGAGAAATTGCTTACCAGTCGAGGCCACTCGTCAGGAAAAACTTGATTCAGGGCCTTAGCCATGGTATTGGCCTTTGCTTCCAGCGCGGGCAGGACCGTGTCCACAAAAAGCTGGTGGGCCTCTTCAGAACGGGCCGAGTGGTCCCCGAAAAGGCGCAACTTGACCGCCCATTCGGCGAGTTGCTGTCGCCGTACGCTGGCCAATGGGTCATTTGTGTCTTGCAGGTTGTACGAGGCGGATACGGCAAGGCGGGTTAAGCCGCGATATTTATTGTAAGTTTCAGCCGTGTCCTGATGCTCGGCGATGGTGGTGACGAGCGCATACGGGGATGTGGTGAGGGTAAGGGTAGAGCCGCTGATATTCTGCGCGATGGCGCCATGCTCGAGGGCAAGCCCGAGCAGGTAAGGGATTCCTGGTTTGTCTGCCGCGCTGGTGGAGCCGCTGCTGGCGGCGCTCGCCCCCACCTGTTTATCGGTCCTGTGCGTCTCCACCGCGGCGATGTACGGTGCGGCATAAGGCACAGCTTTTGCTTGCGTAGGATCGACGGCCGCAGCCACAGCAAAAATCGCGATCTTGGTGGAGGCAACGCCAAAATATCCTTCAGGATCAGCTTTCTTTTTCTTGCGATCGACGATTGTTTGTGCCGTCATTCGCGCTGCGGTCTCCACGATACCCGGCATCTGAGCAGGAGCAGCTACAAGAGCGGGAGTTGCTGTGGCGGCAACCTGACCTGCAGTGGCCGAGTTTTGGGCGGTGGACGCAGTCGCCGTTCCGGTTGGTCCGGTGGATTGTTGAGAAATTCCTACGCCGACGTTCATCTGTGCTTGCAAAGTGACGACAGGAACCGCCAGGAGGAGCAAAATGATTGACCGCGCCGTGTGCGAAGAATGAACTTTCATTGATTCACCTCAATCACCAAAGATCTAGGGCAAAGTAAACTGCAGAACGGCTTCCCAGTCGCTATCGGCTTTTCTGATGCTGCTGGCATTGAACTTGCCGCCACCTTTTGAGCCTTGAACCGAAAATTGGTAGTAACCGTCGTCAGGATCTGTCGCCGTGAAGTGGCATTCAATATCGACGAAGTGAGCGCCTTTGGACTTGGTAATGGGAAAGTTGTAGACGAGCGGGCGGCTAGACGTTGGGGGCAGCGTCTTTCCGTCTAATGATACAGCAACGTCTTCGTTTATTTTGTTGGCGGTAATCGTAAGAGTGACATCTTCACCCTGGACCACGTCGTAGTGTCCAGTATCAGTTTGTTGCATTTGCAGTCTCCTATTTCTCGAAGCGCATACAAGAACCTTTAGCGCTCGTTGGATAATGCCCAGCCATTCCTTTGAACCAAATCAACAGCATTTTCCCTTTTGCCGAGTGTTGTGCTGCACTCGATGAAAGGTGACAAGAAGCACGAAAGCGTTTCATCCAGTCTGCAAAAAAGATTGTTACCCAGGAGGCACTCCTAATGAAATTGACTATAAGGGAACGCTTTCTAGCCAAAGTCTGCCCAGATCGGGAAAGTGGGTGCTGGCTGTGGCGGGGGATGGTGATTGCCAGCGGCTACGGCATGGTGCGCTTTGAGCGAAAGATGTACATGGCGCATCGGCTGGCATGGAAGCTTTTTCGCGGCGAGATTGCGCCGGGCCTGGTGGTGTGCCACAAGTGCGATGTGCGGGCGTGCGTTAACCCGGAGCATCTGTTTGTGGGAACGATGATGGACAACATGAGAGACATGAAGCAAAAGGGCAGGAATCCGCATGGCGACAAGCACAGCCGATCCAAGCTGACAGCGGAAAAGGTGAGCAGGATCAAGAGGATGTTGGCGGAGGATCGTATGAATATGAGCGAGATTGCGCGCGAATATGGCGTGACACCCGCGACGATCGGATGCATTGCCAGAGGGACGTCGTGGCGACACGTGGAGGCGGCCCCAGTGGTCATCGGCAATGAAACGGCTGATGAGGAAGTGTGTTCAGTGAATGAGTGAGAGGGTACGCTTCGTTTCTCGCGATGGCCGGTTTCTTGTGAGAACTCCCTGAGGCTGAATCGAAGGGTGAGCAGTGCAGGGATCCTTCGACTCCGCGCTTAAGTTCCCGCACTCGACAACAACTCTTCAGGCGCTGCGCTCAGGATGACAGCAGTAAGCGGCGACGCGACAAGCGAATACTTTCGTAAGTCGACAGTCGTTTAAACCAGCAGCCAAATGCCAAAAGCCAAAAGTCAAAAGCCAAAAGCCAAAAGCTCTTCCAATATCTGCATTAAAAATTAATTTCAATCGAAAAGAGGACAACACCATGAACCTTACAACCTGGTTCAAAGGGCTGGGCGTGTTTGCGCTGAGCTCAATGATTACCGCGCTGGCCACGATGCAACTGGATCCGGCGAGCTTTAATTTTTCCAAAGCGGGGCTGACGAAAGTGGGAGCGGCCGCGCTGGTGATTGGCGTGAAGTCAGTGCTGCTGTATCTGAAGCAGTCGCCGCTGCCGGGAAGCCAGCAGGGCCGGACTACTGACTGGACAAAGATTGCCAGCCTGCTGGCATTTTGCGTGATCATCCCTGCGGGCGGGCTGCTGGCAGGATGCGTGAGCTCATGGGATCGGACGACATATGCGTCACTGGCCGCGAGCAAAGCGCTGATCGATTGCGCGGTGGCGGGCTACAACCACTTTGATGCCGATATCCGGCACGCATGCGGCGCCGATTCACAGAATGCCACGCAGGATGTGGCGTTTGATCCGCAAACCTTTTATCTGCCGCAGACGCGCGAAGCCCAGCAGGCCGTGGATAAAGCGCGACAGGCACAGGTGACCGCAGTGGATGCTTTTGCCGCCTATGCCGTGGCCAAAGTGGCAAAGGATAAATCAGCAACGTTGCAGGAGAAACAAGCGGCTGTTGTCGGACTGCTGGAACAGTTTCCGGCGTTGCTGAATGCAGTGCGCGGTCTGATGGGCAAAAAACCGGTGGGAGAGAGTCAGTGGCCGGATGCTCGGGATCCTGTGTTGTCGATTGCGGCGTTGAAGCCGGAGATGAACTTAACGGCCCAATAACACAAGGTTCCTCACCCCTACTCCGGCGCTGACGACCACCCTATCAAGCGAAAACCGCGCTTGCTGGGGACCCCGGGTAGAAAGCGCGCCCTCGCTTACGGGGTTCGGGATGACGAACCTAAAAACTAAGTACCAAATACCAAATACCAAATACTGATTACCAAATACCGATTTTCACGAGGTGCAATCTTGGCAATAAATCCTGTAACAAGCATTTCCGCAACAGACAAACTGAAGCAGCAACTTAAGATGGTGACGGATGCCGCGTTGTTCATCGAGCAAATTATCGGTGAAGCCGAGGGCGTCGGCGGATTCGACGCAGCAGCCGCGGAGCGACTAACGCAAGCGTTTGCCAACCTGGCGGCAATCGCAATTCAGGCGGCGCATGATGCGGCGGGCAGGGAGATCACGCCTGATAGCGTAATGTCGCTGATGCCAGTAAGCACGCCATTGCAGCCGGTGGTCGAGGGATGAAAGCGCCGAAGGCAGCGACGTGGATGGGCGATCCGCACTTGAAATCCGCAGTGGCAGTGGCGGTGGCGGTCGCAGATCGAGCTGGAAATTGCACAGTCTTCCGGCCCGATTTGGCACAAAGCTATATGTTGTGGGTCAGGGACCCTTGAAGGCGCTATATTTTGTTGTAGCGAATATAAAACGAATCGCCTAGAATAGCCATCGAACCCAAGTAAGCAGATCGCCCGGTACATCCTACGGCCGGAGAACTGCAAAGCAAGGTACGAGCCTTATGAGATTTATTACGCCATTAAAGTTTCGCATACTTCCTTTTGAAGAAGCAGCCGGACAATGGCTGGAGATCAAGAAAATGCACAGCAAGAAGCCGCGTACCATCGAAATGTATGAATGGTATGTAAGAAATTTGCAGAGAGTGTTTGCGGGCGTGTTGCTGTCGCAGATCCATATTGGGCATTTTCTGGAATATCAGCGGCAAAGGCGGCTGGAGGCGGGAGCGTCATGCGTGAACCATGAGCTGAATACGCTGGCGCAGATTTTAAAGACGGCCGAGCTGTGGGACCTGATCGAAAAACATTACAAGCCGCTGCCGCTGCCGAACTGGACGCCGCCCAAGGTGCTGACCGCCGAGGAAGAAGAAAGATTCTTTCGCGTGGTGGCGGGGAATCCGGATTGGAGCGTGGCGTACTGGGCGGTGTCGCTGACGAATAATACGTCAGCCATGGGAATTGAGCTGCGCCACTTGCAGCTGAAGCATGTCTTCCTGGAGCACGAGCCACCAACCATCCATATCCCAGACACCAAAGTGAAGAATGAGTTTCGCGCGCGCGTGGTGCCGCTGAATGCCGTCGCTGCAAAACAGGTGCGCAGGATCGTGGAACGGGCAAAACGCCTGGGAGCGTGGCATCCGGATCACTATATCTTTCCGTACCGGCTGAAGCGCGGGAGTTATGACGTGACCAAGCCGGCGTCGCCATACTTTATACGGTCGGCATTCAGGACGATGCGCAAGAAGACCGGATTGGAATGGCTGCAGCCACGAAACTTTCGCAACCAGATCATCACAAAACTGTTTGAATCAGGAGCGCCCGATGAAACGATCATGTCAATCGCGGGACACCAATCGATAAAAATGTCCCGCTATTATTCCAGAATTCGGATAAACGCCAAAGCGGAAGCGCTTAATGCTATCTGTCCAAGAAATACATCTTTTTGAGACTATAATAAAGATAGCTTAGAGTGAAAATTGCCAGAAAAAAATTATTTGAATGAAATTCACTGTAAGTTTAAAAGAGCACATACGTATTTGCCGACTTAACCCTGTTCTACCAAGTTTAAAATAACCTTATTTTTGTCAACTTGAACTAAACTAATATTTGAAATGTAAAAGATGACAACTTATGAACTCCATAGCTTTTACGCAAGATAATACGCTCCAAAAATCTCTCTCTGGGATGGGTTGCGCGACCATTGATAACCAAGAGATGACAGCCCCCAGCCGACATGTCCCGTCCCTCTGCCTTCTAAGCAGAGGGTTATGGCGTCTCATAAATGGACGATGAAGAGAAAGGTGTGATGGCTTGGGGTAATCTTATGGCTCGGGTAGCACTAATGGTTCTGGGTCATACCTAATGCTCCGGATCCCACTAATGCTTCGGGCATAGTTATGCTGGGGACCTACTAATTCTTTGTGCACTAATATCTTCGTTCCTTCGGCTCATGCTAAATAAAGAGGCTGCAGCCACTTTCGTCTTGATACAAATCTGGCTTAATCGATTCGCTACCGGCTGCCTCCGCTAGGCTGGTAATAGCGGTTTGCTCCTGTCCACAGCATCAAGCTTTTGCCTCGTTAGTTTTGTATCAATCTTTCCCTTAGTTAGTTTGGCATCAAGCTTTTGCCTGTCCAGTTTCGCATCAATTTTTTGCCTTGTTCAGTGCATCGATCTTTTGGCTCTTGTTTGGTTTGGCGTCAATCTGCTGGGCTTTTTCCAAGTGTTTTTGCAGCGCGGGCAAGGTTTTGCCGGCCCATAGCTTTACGTCAGGATCTTTGGCGGTCTGCGACTTGTCGGCAAATTCCTGAACATCTTTTTGATGGTCTTCGACCATGCTGTTCTTTGCTCTGCAAGGATGCGCGCGCCTTCAGCGTGGGCCACTAATTTCTCGTGTGTGGCGCTGATGGATCTAAACGGAAAATCAATCGGCAGGTTAAGCAAGGTTTGCGGTCCTTTTTTCGCTTCGCTCTCCCGACCTGAAGGTGATGGCTGGGTCGTGCCCTGATACTTGTCTCCCCATAAAGAGGAGTTTCGCAATCAAGCCAAAGCAAGAGCCAAAGCGACGAGCAAGAGCCAAAAGCAAGAGCCAAAAGCAAAGAGCCAAAAACAAGAGCCAAGCATTATCTATTTGCCGCTCTCAAAGCTCCTGACGAACTCAATCAGGCTGCGTACGCCGATTCCTGATGGACCCTTGGCGATCCAGCTTTTATTCTCCTCCATCCATGCGGTGCCGGCGATGTCGAGGTGAAGCCATGGCGTGTCGTCGACGAATTCTTTCAGGAAGACGGCCGCGGTGCTGGCGCCGCCCCAGCGTCCGCCGGTGTTCATAAGGTCGGCGATGTTGGAGCGAATCTGGTCGAGGTATTCCTGGTCGAGCGGCAGACGCCAGAATTTTTCTCCGGAGCGTTTCAGCGCGCTGGTGAAGTGCTGGTATGCATCTTCGTCGTTGGCAAAGACTCCGGCATTGGCATAACCA
>DASYKK010000022.1:0-5181 GCA_035995565.1 Candidatus Angelobacter sp. | reverse complement strand
AGCACAAAGGAACAAAAAGACCCAGGTTTCCGAAAGCCACATGCCTTGATAGAAATCAGATTCTACTTACTCCTGAAGGGCAGGTGTAATTTCTCGGCGACTTTGTGAATTTCCGGCCGAAACTCATCTGCCAGATTGCTGGTGATGAAGCCAGTAAGCGCGAGCGCGCTGCGGCTGAGGCCGTGAGAAGCATTGGCGTAAGGATCAGGCAGATAGGCATTGCCAATAAAGCCGCCGGCAAACGCGCCAGCCACGTTCGCCAAAGCCAAACGCGGACGGCCAGCGTCACTGCGGTCGATTACAACATAGCGGACGGCATTCAATGTCCGCGCGAAAAAGTTTCTGCTGCCGGAAGTGAAGTAACGCGGATCTTCATGCAGCATCGACGCTACAACAAACTTTCCGCCCTGCACCGATGCCCAACTCGCCATGAAGTCACCATAGTTGCGGGCAAAGCCGGGGAAGCCCTGGCGCCATTCCGGCGGATAGGCCTTTGGCGGATTGGCCATCGTCAATCCGTCATAAAACGCCGCCACCGGGTAAATGCCTGGCCGAAATGACTCGATCGCAAAGTAACGCAGCTTGCCTTTGACGTTGAGCGGAACTGAAGAAGCCAGATTTCCCACGGTAGTACTCTGATCGGCGCTTGCCTTGGAATTCCCCGTCCTAGCTTCTTTTGTCGAAGGCGTAGGAGTCGGTTGCGGACGTGCTTCCTGATGCGGCGCTGACGCGCTTGTCTCTGCTCCGGCGGTTTGCGTTTGCGCGGTCTGCCCGTTCGCTTCCAGCAACGAGCACGTTGCAGCCATGTACCATAGTGAACAGGCGAGCAGCAATCTCTTTGTCATCTCACTTGCAATGGTATATCACCGAACCTTCGAGCAGCGCAGGATGAGAACTGCCTGAGGAAGAATCAAGTCTTGAGTGAATTTTAAATAGTTTTGGACTTGGCTAAAACATCAGTGACGTTTCGGCACATCATGACGGGGCCTTCCACCTTGCTCATGAACAAGTCAGCAATGCCCGCATCGGCAGGAATCTCATTCACACCGGAGATGAGGATGACAGGGAGAGATGGCCATCTGTTTTTTATCTGGCGGGCAAGCTCCGTACCGGTGAGTCCGGGCATTAATTGATCAGACAGAACCAGATCGACCTGGCGAGAGGCTAAAACATCCAGGGCCAGTATTGCGGAATTCGCCGTAAGCACATCATAACCAGCTTTTTGCAGGACAAGTTTCCGCAACACCAAGGAGTTCGGTTCGTCATCAACGCACAAGATCACAGCCTTCGATTCGGACAATTTTCCCTCGAACCCCTCAATGTTACTGTGCGCCGGACAAGGCGGTTAGCGCCGAGGCCTCTGTAGCTAGTGCTCCAGGAATGAACACTGAAAAACAAGTGGCGCTTCCACCGTTAACCCGTACGCTGCGAAACTTAATTGTACCGTCATATTTCTGGACAATGCCTTTACTGATCCACAGTCCTAACCCCGTACCCTTCGTGGATTTGGTCGTGAAGAACGGCTCGAAAAGACGTTTAGCGTCCTCTGGACGGATCCCAGACCCAGTATCGCACACGGAAATTCGGATGCCCCGGGGCAGCTTCCCTCTTTCTTCTGTTTCGCGTACCGTGACGCGTAAACGCCCACCTGTAGGCATCGCCTGCAAAGCGTTTCCCACCAGGTTCAGGAAGACTTGCTTCAACTCGGCGGGATAGGCCAGGATAAGTCCGTTACTTTTATATTCCTTGTTCAGTTCCACGCCGTTCAGCCGAAAATGACGCCCCTGCAGTTCGAGAACATCATCGAGGACCTTGGCAACCGAAACGGGAACAGCTTGCTGCGACTCCCGGTAGAAGCTCAGAGACTGTCTTGTGATGTGAGAAATGCGGGCCAACTCCTCACCGGCCATACGGGCATACGAACGGGCTTCATCATCCAGGGATGGGTGTGCATCAAGGAGATAGAACGCATTCGTAATGGCTTCCAGCGGGTTGTTGATTTCATGGGCGATGATTCCGGCAACGCGGCCCATTGCGGCCAGTCTCTCTGTCTTACGCAACGCCTCTTCCGCTGCCATTTGGCGGCTAACATCTGTGCAGGTACCAAACCAGCGAGTCAATTTCCCATGCGAGTCAAAAACGGGAACCGATCGAGAAAGAAACCAGCGGTACTCCCCGTCTCTTCCCCGCAAGGGGAAAGTATCCTCCCACGGCTCCCCGGTGTCCCAGGAATGTTGCAGACCCTGAATGACCCTGGTGACGTGTTCTGGATGATGCAACCTGTGCCAACCCCATCCTTGAATCTCCTCGGATGTGGTGCCGGTGTAGTCGTACCAGCGCTGGTTATACCAAAAGACGGCGCCACCGGGATCAGCCATCCAGGCGAGTTGCGGAATGGAATTGGCCAGGGTACGGAATTGCGTTTCACTCTCCTGTAACTGTTCCGTACGATCCAGTACCCGCTGCTCCAGGTCGCGATTGAGCAATTCGAGCTGCCTGCGTTTGCGGTGCAATTCGGAAAACACACTTACCTTGGCACGCAGCACTTCAGGCACTACGGGAACAGAAATGTAGTCCACGGCGCCCCGTTGATACCCCTTAAGCTTATCCAGGTCCGTGAGGTGCACGCCAGAAATGAAAATGATCGCCGTCTTCTGAAATCGAGGATGCTGACGAATAATCTCCGCCATCTCGAATCCGTCCATTTCGGGCATGCTTACGTCCATCAGCACGACTGCGACATCGGTCTTGAGCAAGACTTCAAGAGCTTCTCTGCCTGATGCAGCTCGAATGAGGTTCTCCCCCAGTTCAGCGAGGATAGCGTCATAACTGAGCAGCTTAGCCGGCTGATCATCCACCATCAGGATATTGACTTTGTCGTTTGCACTCATTGATTTGTCCTTACCTCGATCGACTCTATCTGTGCAGCCACATCCGCAGGGCGGAAAGCAGTTGCTCAGTATTGACCGGCTTGGCCAGATACTCCGATGCGCCCGCTTCCAGACACTTTTCACGATCACCCTTCATAGCTTTCGCCGTGAGAGCAATGATGGGCAGCCGCCTGAAGGAAACGTTCTGGCGAATCACCTGCATCGTCTCGTATCCATCCATCTCCGGCATCATAATGTCCATCAGCACAATTGCGACATCAGGCGTTGCTTCCAGAGTGGCAATCGCCTCGCGACCTGTACCGGCGGTCAAGACAGTCATACCGCGCCGTTCCAGAACGCTGCTTAAAGCAAAAATGTTACGCACGTCATCGTCAACCACGAGCACCTTACGGCCCACCAGAGCTTCATCAGAACGATGCAGGCGCTCGAGCATCTTCTGCTTGTGTTCCGGCAGGTCAGCTACAACGCGGTGCAGGAAAAGCGCGGTTTCATCCAGCAGGCGTTCGGGCGATTCCACGTCTTTCACCACTACGCTGCGCGCCAGAGTGTGCAGCCGGGCGTCCTCTTCTGCTGACAGCTCTTTGCCCGTAAAGACGACCACTGGAAGTTCGCTCGCCGTTGGTTGATCACCGAGTTTCTCCAAGACCTCAAATCCCGTCATATCGGGTAAACGCAGGTCCAGCACCATGCAGTCAAATTGCTCTTCGTTCACCCACGTCAAAGCTTCCGATCCGGTTGCAGCCACGGTTACGTCAATGTCGTCATATCCCAGCAGTTCCCTGATTGTAAGCTGCTCGGCAGGATTGTCTTCAACCACGAGCAAACGCTTGCGGCGGGGCTTGGTGTATTCCTTGATCCGAAGGAGCGCCGTTTCCAGCCCCTCAGGAGTTGTAGGTTTGGTAACAAAGGAAAATGCACCGCGAGACAGCCCATGATGCCAATCTTCATCCAGGGTGAGCATCTGCACCGGAATATGCCGGGTAGTAGGATCCTGTTTCAAATGGTTGAGTACTGTCCAACCGAGCATGTCAGGCAGGAACACGTCCAGTGAGACCGCTGTAGGATGAAACTCGCGTGCGAGCGATAACGCTTCCGCGCCGCGCATCGCAACGAGCACCTTGAAGCCCTTATCACGGGAAAGATCGCACAGAACTCGCGCGTAATGCGGATCATCTTCAACAATCAACAGCACAGCATCGCCAGGCTGCAAATTGTTGCGATCATCTTCAATGCGCTCCGCTGGCCCTTCCACCAGAACGGTGGGCAGTGGCCTGGAAGAAGCAGCAGCTGCGCTACGATCCGCCGGAATCAAGCCCGCATTTGTGGGCCCAACGTAAGTCTGTGGCAGATAGAGGGTGAATGTGCTTCCCTTACCTGGCGCGCTTCGCAACTGGATCTCTCCTCCTAGCAAGCTTGCCAGTTCGCGGCTGATGGCAAGTCCCAGGCCGGTTCCACCGTACTTGCGGCTCGTCCCAGCATCTGCCTGCTGGAACGCCTCAAAGATAATTCGTTGTTTATCTGCCGGAATGCCAATGCCAGTATCAGCGACTTCAAAAGCAACCACCGATGCGGCGCCGCCGAGAATCGGATGACCTGGCCCCCATCCGGTATCAACTTTTGAAACCGAGAGTCTTACGCCACCCTGCTCAGTAAACTTGAAGGCATTGGAAAGCAGATTCTTCAATACCTGTTGCAGGCGTTTTGAGTCAGTAACCAGGCTTCGCGACAGATTCGGATCCGTTTGCACTTCAAAGTTGAGCTTCTTGTTCTCAGCCTCATGGCGGAACGGACGAGCCACCATTTCCAGCACATTGTTGAAGAAGAGCTCTTCGGCTTCGACTGATACCGTTCCCGATTCGATCTTTGACAAGTCGAGAATGTCGCTGATCAGGTTGAGCAAGTCCGTGCCGGCCCCGTGGATGGTGCGCGCAAACTCCACCTGTTTGCCCGTCAGGTTGCCATCAGGATTGTCAGAAAGTTGCTGGCCGAGCACCAGGATACTGTTCAGCGGCGTGCGCAGCTCGTGGGACATATTTGCCAGGAACTCAGACTTATACTTGGAAGTAAGCGCCAGCTCTTTGGCTTTATCTTCCAGAGCGCGGCGTGCCTGTTCGATTTCCTGGTTCTTCCGTTCCACTTCCACGTTTTGTTCAGCGAGCTGTTGGGCTTTTTGTGCCAGCTGCTCGTTGGTCTGCTGCAATTCTTTCTGCTGCGTTTGCAGTTCGGTGGCCAGCTGCTGCGATTGCTTCAGCAAGCCTTCCGTCTGCATGGTGGCTTCAATACTGTTCAG
>DASYKK010000021.1:0-9692 GCA_035995565.1 Candidatus Angelobacter sp. | reverse complement strand
AGGCTTGTCTTTTTCAAAGAAATCGGCAAAGTCGCCAACGAAAGCCATAATTGCCACTACTATTGATCCCGCCAGACCAACAAAGAATAAAGCTTCGAGAAAAAGTATAAGAAAATGCAGCATGACGATTACCTCCCGCTACTTCAACGGTAGTCGGCAACCGCGTTAAGAAGTTATAAAGAGTCCGGAAAGAAAGCGTACAAGCGTCAAGGATACTGGGAAGATTTGTTGCTTGCGCGGGATCAACCTCTTTATTCCGCGCAGAGGCTATTCCGGATCAAACCTGTAGCCAATCCATGGTTCGGTTTTGATGTATTTTGGCGTGCGCGGGTTCTGCTCCAGCTTTTTGCGGATGTTAGCGATGAAGACCCGCAGATACTCCGGCTGCTCCGTGCTGTTGCTGCCCCAGATCGCGGTAAGAATGGCGCGATGGGTGAGGACTTTCCCGCGATTCGCCAGAAAGTATTGAATCATGTCGTACTCTTTAGGCGTGAGGTGGATTGCCTTTCCGCTCACTTCAACTAGTCGCTGTTGCGGATCGATTTTGAAATCACCTGCTTCGTAGGCGGCGTCGGATTGAGGCGGCGTAGCCGAGCGTCGCAGCAAGGCGCGGACACGCGCTGTGAGTTCCGCCATGCCGAATGGCTTGGAAACATAATCGTCCGCCCCGAGGTCAAACGCTTTGACTTTGGTCGGCTCATCTTCCTTGACCGACAGCACGAGCACGGGCACCTCTGACAATTGCCGGATGCGTTCGCACAGCTCCAGCCCAGTATAACCGGGCATGGAGAGATCAGTGATAACAAGGTCAGGCAGCCATGTGCGGAAGGTCTCCAGCCCGGCGCGGCCGTCATTGGCGACACGCACCTGATATCCGGCGGATTCAAGTCCGCGCAGCAGTACGCGTGTGATCTGGGCTTCGTCATCAACGACCAGGATTTTCTTGGGATCGTCAATCATGAACAGTTACCGGGTTTCCTCACCAAGAGGGGTCTTAGTTGTCGAAACATTATCATTCCGCGTAACGTGTTTAATCTCATTCTGTGAGTTCCCGCTGCTGTGGAACGTTGGCCAAAGACGCGTCATTCAGTGGAATCACGAACTGCATGCTTGTTCCTTTTCCGTTGAGACCCTCTTCAATCCATATCTTTCCGCCATGGGCCTGAACGATGCCTCGGGCAATGGCCAGGCCCATGCCGAGACCAGGTTGGAATCCTGCACGGAAGAATTTTTCGAATACCTGCCCGCGCAGCTCCGCGGGAATCCCGGCACCTTCGTCGTTGACGGCGAAGCAGATGTTGTTTTCCTGCTGTCGCACTGACACAGTGATCCTGGCGGAAGGCCCGGAATATTTAGCCGCATTTTCCAGCAGAGTGAAAATCACCTGGGATATCAAGCGAGGATCGACCTTTGGCGAAGGCAGGCCGCTGGCAATAGCGACCTCCACCACGTGGCCGTCAAGCAGGGGTTCAGCGCGCAAAAGGGCGTCCTCCACCATTTCCTCTGGCGCAACATTCCTACTGTCCAGTGTGACTTGACCGGCCTGCAGTTTGGCCAGGTCCATCATGCCCTGTATGAAGTGGTTCAGCCGGTCAGACTCCTCTTCAATCACTTCAAATAGTTCGCGCTGAACCTCGGGGGTGACCGATTCCGCTCGGATGGTGGAAATGGCAGCCTTGATCGAGGTCAACGGCGTACGCAGGTCATGCGTGACGGCATCGAGCAGCGCGGTCTTGAGTTGTTCGCTTTTGCGCAAGGCGTCTGCTTCAGCGGCCTGGGCAGCGGCACGCTCAAATTCGCCGCGTACGTGCACCAGCTCTCTGCTTTGCTTTTCTGTCAGCAACGTTCGCTTTTCCAGGCGCGATGAAAGTTGGCCCACCAGCACGGCTGTGGTGACGAAAACAATAAACGCGGCGACGTCTTCCGGGCGGTTAATGAGGAAGGAATAGAACGGGCCGATAAAGAAAAAATTAAATGACAGGCCGACAAGCATGGAAGCATACAGCGCGGGCCCGCGGCCTTGCGTCACCGCCACCAGAATTACTGGAAGGACGAGGATAAGCGCGATGCTCGTCTGGCTGAGTTCAGGACGCAACCTTTCCAGCACGGCGATTGGCAGCGCCACAGCGATTGTCGCAATGAGGTAACGGACGGGCCAGCGCACGCTCCAGAAAATCACACCTTAATTGTAGGCCATAGGGCCAAAAAGCAATGTTTGTCATATCCAGATTTGGTTTCTTAAAGCCCATGAAACCTGAGAGAATAGCAGCATGGCCATAGTGGTGGTTGGCGGACATTCGCGGAGTGTGGGCAAAACCAGTGTGGTTGCTGGGTTGATTGCGGCTCTGCCGGAGTTCAACTGGACCGCCTTGAAAATCACGCAGTTCGGCCATGGGATATGCTCTGCCGATGGCAAGCCCTGCGATTGCGATACGGGCGATGACCATTTCCGCGCCCTCAGTGACGAAAAAGACCTGAGCGGCGAAAGCGATACGTCACGTTTTCTTGTGGCGGGCGCGAAACGGTCACTCTGGGTGCGCACAAAGCAAGGCCGGTTGGCCGATGCCATGCCAGACATCGAACGCAAGATCGCTGGAGCAGAAAATGTGATCATGGAATCCAACAGTGTGATCAAGTTTCTTCGTCCCGACTTATATCTCACGGTGCTGGACGCTGATACGGAAGATTTCAAGGATTCCGCGCGCGAATTTCTGGACCGCGCTGATGCGGTGGTTCTGCATCAGTCCGAGGGCCGAGCGAAGTGGAAAACCGTCTCAATGGACGCGCTTGCAGGGAAGCCAATCTTCAAAATCCAGCCGCCTCCATACGTCACGGAAGAGATTGCAGGTTTTGTGCGCGAGAAGCTGCTCGCCGGAAACGCCGCCAGGAGTCACGCAGCTGCCGGAATCCCGAACAGAGTCTGAAATTCCATTTTCTAAATCAGGACAGCTACTTGGGCCCGGTGACCGGGGGCATGGGCTGTTCACGCCGCGGCGCTTCCGTTCTTTTTTGCGAAGTGCCATCCGCATCGGGTTCGCGGATAAAACTGGTGGTTGCAGGCGGAGCGCCACGCACTCCCTTCTTCAGGTTCTTGAGAACGTCGTCTCTGTCGATGTTGTAGTCGCGCGAAAGACGGGTTAATGCCAGGGTAACAATGTCAGAGTGGTGAATGTCCTCGGTGCCCTGGATCTTCTTAATATCCAGCCAGATCTTGTGCACCAGATGAACATCTTCCGTCTTCATGGTTGGCGTATGCGGACCAATGCGGTAGCTCTCAACCGTGGAGTCGGCGCGTACCACCATAAAGACGAACTGTCTCTTCGGCTCCGGCATGGCCTCCCAGGCCTGGCCCAGGCGGAAGGCCTGTTCTTCACCGGTCATTTTGCTGGAAATGCCGGACACGACGGCGGAAGATTCCAGAGCGTTGGCCGTCTGCACGATCGCAGACCAGACGTCGCGCGCGGGCACCACCAGCAGAGAAATAGTTTTGCCGTAGCCTTCAGCAATTGAAACTGCTTTAGTGAAGAGGGTCTGTTCGTAGTCGCTGAAGATCTGTTCCATCGCAAGATCGCGATCAGCGCTGCCGTAACCCGTAAGACGCGCCTCCATCACCACGATGTCAGCTTCACCGGTGTCAGTGGTTTCAAGCGTCCAGCGAAGATGGTTCAGCGTGTTGTAATCACGCACCGTCACCAGCACGTTCCCGGGACGCACCTGGACCGCTTCCCGCTCGATGGTTTCCTGGTGGAGCAGATGGAAGTGCTCCTGCATCGCCTGCTCAACGTGGGCGAACTTGCGCTTGTTGATTTTCTCCGAGACAGTAAAGATCGCAAAAAATACGAGTGAGAAGCCAAGCCCCCATTTGGTGGCATTTTCCTTAGTAAACAGATTCACCACGGCCACGGAAAAGAGGACCAGAAAGACTGAAACCAACCCAATGGGAATTTCGACCTTCCCGATTTTGATATTGGGAGGCACGCGCCAGCCACGTTCGCCTTTGTACTTGAAACGCAGCACAAGCATGGCGACACTGTTGAGCGTAAAGCTCCAGATTACGCCGAAGGCGTAAGCATCGCCCAACAGGATAACGTCGCCACCGCTGGCGACGATGGTGAACAACTGCAAGCCCACAATTAGATTGACGATCCTGTAACTGGTGCCAAATCTCTTGTGCGGGCGACGGAACCAATCAGTTAAAACGCCATCTTCAGAGACGCGATTGAGTACGCCGTTGGAGCCGATAATGGAAGTGTTGATCGCGCCGGAAAGAATCAGAAAGCCTACTACTACCACAAAGACCCGGAAGACAACCTTCAAAACATGCGGCCCGACCATGTACATGGCCATGCCGCTGATCAGGTTGTCACGATAAACCGAAACGCGAACTTGGTCCGGGATAATCATGACGGCCAGCATGGAGCCGAGGCCGGTAAACACGAAGCTGAAAATCGCAATGATCAGAGCAGCGCGCTTCAGGTTGCGCAGCTTGGGGCTGGCAATTTCGCGGTTCACCTGGGCCAGTGATTCTTCACCGCTCATCGCCAGGACGGAATGACCAAAAGCTATGAGGATTCCAAAAAGGCCAAAGGTCTTTCCCAGATCGGTATTTTTCAGGAATCCCAATGCCTCAGGAGCAAACTTGAGGTTTTCAGGAATCGGAAGCGGCGGCAAATGAGCGCCGGTATGGAGGACGGTATAAATCGCCCACGTCAGCAAAATCACCACCATGACGGTGGTGATCTGCATTACGCGGAGGGCCTTATCGCTGGATTCTTCAATGCCTTTAAGGTTCTGCCACCAGTAATACAAGGTGACAAGCACAGCGAACGCGGCGGCAGCGTGATTTACATCAATGCGCGGCGTGCCGTGAAACATCATGTGCATGGCGCGGGGAATCCAGCCATGAGCGTCGGCGGCAGCAAAAGATTCATTGATCAGGCCGGCAATGTACTGTCCCGCGGAGACCCCGGAGATGGGGCCGGTAAGGATGTAGTCAAACATCAGCGCGGAAACGCTGAACTTGGCGAAGGCCCCGCCGAGAGCCTCTTTCACTACGCGGTACACGCCGCCGCGTGTGAACATGGAACAGCTTTCCACGTAGACCGAGCGCACCGCGAAGGCGAAGAGCATGACCCCCAGAATGAACCATGGCGCCGACTTGCCGACAGCCTGCTCGGCGATGCCGCCAGCATAAAAGGCGGACGACCCCAGATCATTCAGTACGATGGCAGCTGCCCGCCAGTAAGAAATGAACGTGAGCATGACCGAGGTCGCAACAACAATGCGGACCCGGTTCGAAAGTGGGGGGACAGCTCCTGAGCCTGCTGACATTTTAGAAAAGTAAAATAACGGCCGCTACCAACAGTGGCGCAAGTAAGAGCCTGTTCGCAGGGGGCCGTGCAAATTCCTCAAAAATCCTGATTCGAAGCCTGATCTCTAGTCTTCTTCCAGCATGCTCTGAGCCGTCTTAATGGCTGTGATGATAATCACCGGCACAGCGCCGATCAGCCCAGCAAGAAACAGGTACTGAAAGAGCGGCAATATATGGTGCACCAGGAAGTTCACTGCTGTCATTGTAATCCCGTGCGTTGGAGGAATCAAAGTAGAAGGCGTGGTTTGTTAAAATCTGTGCTCAGTGCGCAACATTCCCTCCAGAGCCTGGATCCTCGCGTTGATCTCCAGCGCGCTGCAGATCCTTGTTTTTCCCAATGTAAATCTCTATTTCCTCTGCTGGATTGCAATGGCCCCGCTGCTCTACGCGCTACTGCGCGGCCGCGGCGGTGAAGGCGAGCTCTTCGATTCCGAAGGCAGGTCTTTGCGGCCGTTCACGTTGTGGCAGGGATTTCTGATCGCCTGGTTTAGCGGGATCGTCTGGTATCTGGGAACATGCTACTGGGTTTTTCCTGTCATGACAGGGTTTGGCGGCCTGCACTGGCTGCTGGCGGCACCGATTACCGTGGCCGCCGCTTTTGCCATGGGATTACATCACGCGTTGTTCGGACTGCTGGTGGTGATGATGGCGCGACGATCTTCTGCCGGCAACCGGCGGCCTTTGCTGCTGGCGCCCATTTTCTGGGTAGCCATCGAATTGTTTCGCGATCGCATTACAGGCTTCCCCTGGAACCAGCTGGGAGGCGCACAAATCGACAATATTCCGTTTGCCCGCATAGCGCAGACTGCGGGCGTTTACGGGCTTTCTTTCGCCATCATGCTGGTCAATTGTGCGTTAGTGGGGGCGCTGCTTCTTCGCGGCCAGCGCCGTAAGAACCTGCTGGTCTCTACCGTGGCCGCCGCAATTGCCTTGCAAATTGGAGTCTTTGCCAAGCCCGCTCCTTTTGTCGCGACGCGTCAGGCCGTGCTGGTGCAGGAAAATGTCCCCTTGCTGGAGCAGGCAGAGTGGACTCCAAGGTACTTCGACCAGACAATTTCCGAGCTGGTGAAGTTGAGCGTCGAAGCCGACGCCCGGCAGCCTGAGAATAGTCCCGGATTGATCGTATGGCCGGAATCCCCGGCGCCGTTTTTCATCGCGGACCCACGATTGCAAAGATGGCTGGTTGCCATGGCCCAGGACAAGAATTCATATGTGGTTGTCGGCAGCCTGGGAGAAACACAGGAACCCGGCGGCAGGCAGCAGCTTCTCAATTCGGCGCTGGTGATAGATCCCCGCGGAAACATCGTGGGCCGCTATGACAAAATCCATCTGGTGCCGTTTGGCGAGTATGTCCCTTTCCAGAATCTGCTTTTCTTTGCCAGCAAGCTGACGCGCGAGGTAGGCGATTTTGCCCGCGGCAACCAGCGCAAAGTATTTGATCTGGACGGCGTCCACGCGGGAATTTTTATCTGTTATGAGTCGGTTTTTCCGGAAGAGGTGCGCGAGTTCACCGCCAACAGTGCACAGGTGCTGATCAATATTTCTGACGATCTCTGGTACGGCGAAACCGGAGCGCCGGCGCAGCATCTGCAAATGGCAAGGATGCGCGCGGTGGAAAACCATCGCTGGATCCTGTTGGCAACAAACAACGGCACCACCGCTTCCATTGATCCCTTAGGACGGGTGGTGAAGCAAGCGCCGCGCAACGTGCGCACCGCCCTGGTGGCTCCTTTTGCGTCGCAGAATGAGAGCACGTTCTACAGCCGCTATGGCGACGTGTTTGCGTGGACTTGTGTGATAATCTCATTGCTGGCGGTGTTCGTGCGCTGGCGCTACCGCGCGCATACTATGATCGAAGCCCGCCCCGTTTAAAGCGATGGTCGAAGAACTAGAACGCGAATATACCGCCGTGCGCGATAAAGTGCGCGATTTGCGGAGCTATCTTTGACGCACCTTCACTCCGCCAACAATTAGCTGAAATCGAAAAGAAGGTCGGCGATCCCAATGTGTGGGCTGATCAGGAGAAGTCGCAGGTGTTGATGCGTCAGCGGCGGCGTCTGGAAGAATCCCTGGCGATGGATACAGACCTGGGACGACGCGTTGACGATATCCAGGCTTACTTCGATCTGGCCCGCGAAGGCGAAGCCGTGGTGGAGGAGCTGCGTAAGGAAATCGACCAACTGCGAGAAGTTGCGGACAAGCTGGAAACCCAGACGCTGATGTCCGGCGAGCATGACATGCGCAATGCCATCGTCACGATCCACCCTGGCGCCGGGGGGACGGAATCACAGGACTGGGCGGAAATGCTTTTGCGCCTTTACCTGCGCTGGGCAGAGCGACAGGGCTTCAGCACTGAGGTTAACGAATATCAGCCGGCGGAAGAAGCGGGCATCAAGTCAGCGACGTTTACCGTGACCGGCGACTATGCCTACGGACTATTGCTGAGCGAGATCGGAGTACACCGGCTGGTGCGCATTTCGCCCTTTGACCAGGCCAAGCGCCGGCATACTTCTTTTGCCAGCGTCTTCGTCTCGCCGGAAATCGACGACTCCATCCAGGTGGACATCAAGCCGGAAGACCTTCGTATTGACACGTACCGCTCCGGCGGGAAGGGCGGACAGCATGTGAACACCACGGATTCCGCAGTTCGTATCACGCACCTTCCGACCAATCTTGTTGTAGCGTGCCAGAACGAACGCAGCCAGCACAAGAATCGCGAACGCGCCATGAAGATGCTGCGGTCCAAGCTCTATGAATATGAGCTGGAGAAAAAACGCGCGATCAGCAAGAAGCTGGAAGATTCCAAGCTGGACATTGATTTCGGCTCTCAGATACGTTCGTATGTCCTGCATCCGTACAGGTTGATCAAGGACCATCGCACCAAACTTGAGGTGGGCGACGTGGACCGCGTGCTGGATGGCGACCTGAAACCGTTTATCCGGGCATTTCTTGTCGCAAGGCGAGATCAGAATTAGTACGTAGTATTTGGTATTTAGTATTTGGCTTTCTCAGGATGATCCATGCTGCGCTGGAATGACGACAGAATCGCGAGCTTACCACTTAGTACTAAATACCAAGTACCAATTGCTGACTATGGCGCCTATTCTTGAACTGATTAAAAAGAATGCCGTGCCTGTGAACGTGATGCGCTCTGCCGCCAGAGGCGCTCTGCCTCTGCCCGCGGATGAGACGCTGGAAGTGCTCGTTTATATGGCGCAGCACCCCCTGTTTGGCCAGGATGCGCGCATGACATTGGCGGGCTGGGAGCCGCAGTCGGCGCTGGACGTGCTCAGCAAAGATACGGCGGCGCCGGAGGTGCTTCTCTACTACTGGCAGCCGGAAAACCGGCGTCCTGTGCTGATGCCGGCATTGATCGAGAATCCCGCAATTCCAGAAGACCTGCTCATGGAACTCGCGGAAACCGCATCGCGCGAAACCGTAAAGATGCTGCTGGCCAGCGTGCGCGCGCGAAACACGCCGGGGGTCATTGAGGCGCTGCTGGGAAATGCAAACTTGACGCCTGTGGAGGCACAGGAATTACAGGGTGGTCATCCTGAGCCGGAGGGCATCCCACAACAGCCGGCAGAGATGCTGGAAGAATTTGATGCGCCTCCGGAGGCCGTGGCCGCGCTCCAGACATTTCAGCACGAGCATGCCTCCGAGATTGCCGCAGAAGAAGGGAAACCCTTTGAACTGGTGAAGGACGATGAGCCCGCGGCAGAGGCAGCGCCCGCGGAATTGGCTGCACGCCTAGCGGAAGAGGCTGTGCCAGAAGAGCAGATAGCGCCGGCTGTTCCGGCTGCCGCTACTGTAACGCTGGTTCCGGAAGAGCTTCCTCTGGAAGATTCCGATGAGTTTGAAGTTGCCGAGAAGAAAAAGCTCACGGTGTTCCAGAGAGTTTCCAAACTAAACGTCGGACAGCGGATAAAGCTGGGCTTTATCGGCGGAAAAGAGGAGCGGGCACTGTTGATCCGGGACACCGCACGCCTGGTGCAGAATGCAGTGCTGAACTCGCCTAAACTGAGTGATGCGGAAGCGGAAGCGTTTGCCGGATCAAAAAATCTTCAAGAGAACGTGTTTCGCGAGATCGCTCGCCAACGGCGTTTCTTGAAGCTTTATCCTGTGGTGCGCAATCTGGTCAACAACCCGCGATGCCCGCTGGATATTTCGCTGACCCTGGTCAAGACGCTTCAAGTTTATGACTTGAAAAGCCTGCGTCATAATAAGAATGTCCCTGACACCATCCGTAAAGTGGCACAAAAGCTGTACACGGAAAAGGCGACGCGCGGGGGAGCGAAGAAAGAATAGCGCAGCGCAGTCA
>DASYKK010000020.1:0-6242 GCA_035995565.1 Candidatus Angelobacter sp. | reverse complement strand
GCACAAGATGGGCGGCTATAAAGTCCAGGGCAAAGATTTTTCCGGCATTGAGCGGCTGGTGAAAGACGCCATTGCGCTGGACAAAGCCGGCGTGTTTTCCATTGTGCTGGAAGGCGTGCCGCGGGAAGTTGCAGCGATGATTACGCGCGAGGTCAGTGCGCCAACCATCGGCATAGGCGCCGGTCCGGATTGCGATGGCCAGGTGCTGGTTTTCCATGACATTGTGAACCTGACGTTCCGCGAGCCGGCGAAGTTTGTGCGCAGATATGGCGATGCGGCGGCGCTGTTCACCAATGCCGTGGAGCAGTTCAAAGCCGACGTTGAGACACGTGCTTATCCGTCCGATGCAGAGTCCTACCACTTGCCGAAAGACACCAAGGTGGAGTTGGAAGCGATTCTGCGCCGCAAAGAAATGAAGGCGTATTCAAGATAGCAGCCGGTAATTAGTATTTAGTACTTGGTAGTTAGCGGGAAAAGAAAACAGAGTTCCCGAAGCGGCGCGACTGTGAAGAGCTACACGTACTCAGGTTTTATTGGCCAATTACTAAGTACTAATTACCAAATACTTGCTTACCCCATGCTCATTCTCACTTCCGCTGCAGAAGTCACAGCCACAAGCAAAGAGGCGCGCCATGCCGGCAAGCGCGTCGGCTTTGTGCCTACCATGGGCGCATTGCACGACGGACATCTCTCACTGGTGCGTACGGCGCGGGTGCAGGCTGACGTGGTGATTACATCAGTCTTTGTGAATCCCACGCAGTTCGGGCCTACCGAAGACTTTGGCAAGTATCCCCGCGACGCGGAAAAAGATTCAGCCATGCTGGCGGCAGAAAAGTGCGACTATCTTTTCCTTCCGTCGGTCGAGGAGATGTATCCGCCGGGCGCGACCACATGGGTCAATGTGGAAGGCCTGAGCGAAAAGCTCGATGGCCGTTCCCGTCCCGGACATTTTCGCGGCGTGACAACAGTGGTCGCCAAGCTGTTCAACATCGTGCAGCCGGATTTTGCTTTCTTCGGGCAAAAAGACGCCGCGCAGGTGGCGATAATCAACAAGATGGTGGTTGACCTGAACTTCGATGTGCGGATCGTGGTCTGCCCGATCGTGCGTGAAGCCGATGGCCTGGCCATGAGTTCACGCAATGCCTACCTCAACCCTGAGCAGCGCAAGCAGGCGCTTGTGTTGTACCGTGCGCTTATGCGTGTGCAGACGTTGGCTGATCGCGGCGAGAGCGGTTCCACCCGGCTGAGAATAGCTGGCGAACAGGTAATAGCCGAAGAGCCGGCGATCAAGCCGGATTATTTCGAGATTGTGAATCGAGATACGCTGGAGCCGGTTGCCGATATTTCCGGCGGCGCGCTGGTTGCCGTTGCGGCATATATCGGTAGCACGCGCTTGATCGACAATATTGTGGTTACGGGAAAGGGTAACGCTGCTGCGCCGCGATGAATTTTTCTGCTAAATTGATTTTTGGCGGCTCACTTTTTCGAAAGATATGAACTTCCCGCGATTACATACCGCAATGGCATCTCTGTCGCCTTGGTGATACCGATCCGTTGTGTGACCAGGATCTCGTCCATGCGGAAGCCGTCGCTTACTACCTGAAGATCAGACGCTGATGAAAGCATGTTTTTGCTGTTGTCGCGAAGTCGTGTAATGCCTAGCGCTTCGCAAAGCTTTCCTGGGCCGCTGGCCAGCTTGCGCAGGTCGCGTGCCGACGCGAGATCAAGATCAGCTAGTCCACGCGCATTCGCCATCTCTCGAATTCCGCCGACCGGTTCAAGAGCGCGAATCAGCACACAGCCTGCATCTCCCTCAGGCAGGCAGGAAATATTCAGGCAGTAATGAACGCCATAGATGAAGTAAACATAAGCGTGGCCCGGAGGACCAAAGATCACCGCATTGCGCGCTGTGTGTCCGGCGGCAGCATGTGCGGCCAGATCACCCGCACCCAGATAAGCTTCCACTTCAACAATGCGGCCGGCCAGTTGCTTGCGTCCCTCACGGCGGACAATGAGCTTGCCCAGCAGTTCACGCGCCACGGTTCTTGGGTCTCGATTGAAGAACGATCGGCGCAGGAGCTTGGCATCGCGCATCATACCGGCCGCGACTGCACATGTGCGAAACGTTCTTTGAGTCGCAGAAATGGGCTTTCCAGCCAGCGATAGGAAGCCGCTGCCAGCAGGATGGTGAGTGCCAGCCCCACGATGGATTGCGTCAGGACCATAACAGGCGTCGCCGCATGCACCAGGCGAATTGCGCAGAAATGCGCGAATTCATGCAGCACGTACAAGCCGTAAGAGATCTTTCCCAAATACAGGAGCACACTGTTCTGCAGGTAGGAATGCTGCGCTTCCAGAACCGACAGCAGCACCGCTGTGCTGGCCAGCGCCGTGAAGGGATGTCCCACGGCCATCCTCCAAGTAGTGAATTTCAGTGTAGGACTGGTAACAGTGAAGGCATAAACCGCAATCCATGTGGCGACTCCGCCACAGAGCAGCGCAATGCGAATCGCGCGGGAGAGTTGCGGCAGCTTGTGGCCAAACAAGGCTACCAGAATTCCGAAGGCGATAGGATCGAGCCGCGTGAAGGTGTTGTATTCAATTCTCTCCACCGGCGCAGCGGAGACTGCGAGCCACACTCGCCACGCGTTCGCGACTAACAATAAAACCACGGCGATGATAGCCATCGTGCGCACAGATGCTTTGCGAAGCGCCAGCGGCCACGCCAGATAAAACTGCTCTTCAATCGAAACGGTCCACAGCGGAACGGCGAAAGATGCAGGCAAGCCATAGAAGACATAGATCCAATTTCCCGCCAACAGGCTGTAACCGACCACATACCGCATTGGCAGATGCTGCTCAGGAATCAGGGCTCCGGCAATTGCGGCGAATGCAACAAACGCGAGATACAGAGGCCATATGCGCAGGATACGTCGAAGGTAAAAGCCGCGCAGGTCCAGAATTCCCGTAGTGGCGCGCTCACGCAGCAGCAGGCTGGTAATCAAATAGGCGCTGAGCGCGAAGAATAGATCCACGCCGTAAGCGCCCGCGCCACATGTCGGAATAAGCAGGCTGCTCAACCAATGCGGATATCCAGCAGCGTTGTAGAAATCCATGGTGCGTGGAGCCGCATGGAAGATAAACACGCCCAGAAAAGCAAAGAACCTCAAGACATCCAGCTCGGGACGGTAAAAACGTTCCGCGCGCTGGCCACCACTCCTAACGCCAACCGCCGTCGCTGGCTGTGTCTCTGCAACAGTCGTCATTCAGTTCTTTGTCGCGGTTCGGCGAGCCGTATTCGATGCCGAGCCATTCGCAATCCGCGTAGCAATCCATTCATCGACATTCCGCTCCAATATATCCAGCGGCAACGGCCCTGATCCCAGCGCCACGTCGTGAAATTCCTTCAGGTCAAACTTCGCACCCAGCTTCTCTTTCGCGCGTGCTCGCAGTTCTTTGATCTTCAACTCTCCGGTTTTGTATGCCAGCGCCTGTCCCGGCCAGGCAATATAGCGGTCAATCTCATTGGTGATATCCAGTTCGTGCTTCGGACAGTTTTCCATGAAATATTTGATCGCCTGGTCGCGCGTCCAGTGTTTCACGTGGATTCCGGTATCCACCACCAGTCGCACGGCGCGCCACATTTCATAGCTGAGCTGGCCGAACTTGGAATACGGATCACTGTAAAGTCCCATGTCGTCGCCCAGCGACTCGGCATAAAGGCCCCAGCCTTCCACGTAAACTGTGTATTCGCCGTAGCGGCGAAAATTGGGCATTTCTCCCAATTCGTGCGCTCTGGCAATCTGGAGATGATGTCCGGGCACCGATTCATGCAGCGAAAGCGCCATCATCTCCCACTTGGGCCGGGCATCAGGTTTATAAAGATTGACGAAGTAGGTTCCTGCGCGCGATCCATCGGCTGCTCCCTGGCGGTAGTAAGCCGCCGTGGTGTCGGGCGCAAAGGACGCGGGAATGGCCTCAACTCCGTAAGGCTCGCGGGGTAACGTGCGAAACACTTTCACCAGGTTGGGATCAATGGTTTTGGCCAGCGCTTTGTACGCCTCGAATAACTCTTCCGGCTTCGTGTAAAAAAACTGCGGATCAGTTCGCAGGAACTTGAAGAACTCATCGCGCGAGCCCTTGAATCCAGTCTGCTGCATGATCCTGTCCATCTCAAGATTGATTCGCGCCACTTCTTTGAGCCCGATCTGGTGAATTTCTTCCGGAGTCTCGTTGGTGGTGGTGTAGTGGCGGATCATTTGCGCGTACAGCTCACCGCCCCTGGGCAGCTGCCACGCGCCTACCTGGTCATAACACGCGGGCAGATACTCGCTAACAAAGAACTGTTTGAATTTCGTGAAGGCCGGCACCACCTGTTGCTCCACTGCCTGCCGCGCCGCCTGCTGGAACCGCCGCTGATCACTCTGACTGATTGCAGATGGAAAGCTCTTGAAAGGTTTGTAGAAGCCGCTCTGGGTGGGATCGCTCACGATCTGCTTATCGATTTGCGCCGGAATACGCTCCATAATGACTCTGGGATGCACCATGTGCTCTTTCATTCCCTGCCGCAACAGTGCGGTGAACTGGTCCAGAGCCATAGGCAGAGAGCGCAGACGCCCCAGCCAGTCTTCATAGTCTTTCACGGTTTCAAAGCGTAGCGAGCTTCCCAGGTCGTCGCTGGTTTGCGGGCCTTCGCGCTGGTTGAAGCTCATCAGGAACCAGCGGACTTTGTGCTGCTCTGTGCGGTCAATGTAACGTTTTTGAAAGAGGTCATAATTGAGCTGGTCCGTCCTGGTCAGCTGTTTGCGATCGATCTGGGCGAGCTTCGCCAGAATCTCATGATTATTCTGGTCACGGCGGGCATACGCTTCCGGACTTCTGTCCGTCCAGCGATCGTTCCAGCGCCGATCGCCCAATTCCGATGCATCTTCTGGCCGCTCCTGCATCTCCTGGTCCCACGCCACATTGAAGAGATTGTGCAGCGCCTTCGAGGCATTGCTCCGTGGCGCGGCGCGTCCGCTCATAGGTAAGGCTAAAAGCAAAAGCACGAAAGGCCACGCTCGCATTAGTTCCTCCGATTCCCAGCGGAAAGTGTATAGCAGTTCGCGGCGGCATTAAAATCAACACTGGACCCAATGCTGCTCTATCAGCGCAGAGGTTGTGCTGGACTTAACCGGAGGTATGCTATGAAATTTCGCAGATCGATTGTACTCGCGCTTTTGCTGACGTTTACAGCTCCATGGGCGGCAGCCGCCACCATTCCCAGCGGAAGCCACGCGACAGTTCGGCTCAACACGTCTCTAAGTTCGGCCACTGCTAACGCCGGAGAAGGCTGGAGCGGTACTCTGACTCATGACATTGTTGAACATGGCAAGGTCGTCGCCAGGGCGGGCTCACCAGTTAAAGGCAAAGTTACATACGTGAACCGTAGTGGGCGCCTGCACAAACCCGGTGCGCTCACCCTCCGCCTGACTTCCATCAATGGCGAGACTGTCTATAGCTCGCGCATCACCCGCCAGGGAAAGAGCCACACCAAGAGCAATGCCACGAAAATCGGCGGCGGAGCAGGCGCAGGAGCGCTGATCGGAGCCCTCGCAGGCGGCGGCAAGGGTGCGGCCATTGGCGCAGCAGCAGGAGCAGGCGCGGGAACAGGAGTTGCCGCTGCTACTGGCAAGCAGGAAGTCAGGATCCCGGCAGAGAGCGTTCTTACCTTTACGATTACAGGATCGAAGTAAAGCCCACGCCACTATTTCGTTTTCAACGCGGCGATCGCTGCTCCTGCATGCTCGTCGGGTTTCAAGCCGGTAAGCACGGCGGAAATCCTGCCTTCCGGGCTGATGACGAATGTGGTGCGGTCGATGCCCATATACTTTCTGCCGTACATGCTCTTTTCCTTGAGCACGCCGTACTTGATCGCCACGGCCTTGTCTTCATCGGCCAGCAGGGGATAAGGCAGATCGTATTTCTCTTTAAATTTCTTCTGGGCGGAGGGCTTGTCGGCGGAAATACCGAGCACAACAGCTCCGGCTTTCTGGATCTTCGTGAATGCGTCGCGGAACCCGCACGCCTCAATCGTTCAACCGGGCGTGTTGGCCTTCGGGTAAAAGAACAGGACCACGTTTTTGCCGCGATAATCTTTCAGCGTGACCGCTTTCCCCTCTTCATTCGCCAGAGAGAACTCCGGGGCTTTATCATTAACTTCCATGGTTTTTCCGTGTTTATAAGATCAATGAATTTATATA
>DASYKK010000019.1:0-8617 GCA_035995565.1 Candidatus Angelobacter sp. | reverse complement strand
CGAATTTGTGTCTTGTTTGTGCTCGCCGCGGGCCTGGTGGCTTCTTGCGAAGCCCGGCAACTGGCGGTCATCGTGGACAAGACGAATAACACGGTTGGTTTGTCGAATACAGACCTGGCAAAGGTGTTCAAGTTTGACAATCACAGATGGCCGGACGGGCGGCCAGTGATTCTTGTTCTGCGCGATCCTTCTACACCGGAAATGAAGACGGCGATCGAGAAGCTCTACCACATGCAGGTAGAGGAATTTAAGGCCTTGCTGGCCGCACATGCCAGCGGCGTGATTATTGTACGGTCAGAAGATGAGCTTTTGAAATCGGTAGAAGCCATTCCCGGCGCGGTTGGTTTGGTGGATGTCTACTCCATTAATAGTCGCGTCAACGTTTTGAAAGTTGACGGCAAGCTTCCTCTGGAGCAGGGATATTTTCTCAAGGGCAACTAGCAACAACTGCCGTGCGCTCTGAGCATCAATGCCGGCGGCAGAAGCGGTCATCGTTCAAGGAGTTACAGATGAGGTCGATCAAAGTTTCCAGTCTGGCGCTGCTGATAATTTTTGCACTCCATGCCTTCGCCCATGACACTGCGACGGGAATGCATATCACCACCAAATCGCCGCAAGCGCACGCGTTCTTTGAAAAGGCGATGCATAAGATGGAGATGCTCCACACCGAGGACGGGCTGGCTAATTTTCGCAGCGCGGTGCAGGCCGATCCGCAATTTGCCCTGGGCCACATCTTCCTCACCTTGTTCTCACAGGATCCGACCGAGCAGGTAACGGAGCGTGAAAAAGCGCTGGCCACGCGCGCCTCCGCCGGTCCGGAAGAAAAGCTGATCATCGATTGGCTGGCCAATGCGAGCCAGGCGAAATGGGTCCCAGCGATCCAGGCCATGAATGAAGCGCTCGCTGGCTATCCCAATGACAAGCATCTGCACTGGCTGGCCGGATGGTGGCTGCAACTTGACCAGAGCCAGTCACAGCGCGCGGTTGCCATGTTTGAGCGCACCATCAAGATCGATCCGCAGTTTGCCGATGCCTGGAACGAAGCGGCATACTGCTATGCCAAGCAGGGCAATTTCGAAAAAGCATTTGCCGACATCAAGCGCTACGCCGAACTCGTTCCTAATGAACCCAACCCGCAGGATTCATTCGCTGAACTCTCGCGCATGGCCGGACGCTTCGAAGAGGCGCTTACGCACTATCGCATGTCGCTCAAGATCGATCCCACGTTCCATGAATCACAACTCGGCCTGGGCGATACCTACGCCCTGATGGGCGACCAGCAAAAGGCCCGCGTCGAATATGCCAGGGCCATTGCGAGCGGATCTCCGGTGCAGAAAGTTGTTTGGTCATTGCAACTGGCCGCGTCCTATGTTCGCGAAGGCGACCTGGCCGGAGCTGACAAAGCCTTCAACGCCGTAGCCGAACAGGCGCACGCCAAAGATTTCGCCAATCTTGAAGCTGAAGCCTATCGCAGCATGTCGATGTACCAGCTTGAGGGGGCTGCATCGCTGAGCCTGTTGGCCAAAGCCGAGGCCGTCCTCAAACAAGACCACAAAATTCCGCAGTCGCTGCTCAATGAAGAGCTGGCAGCTGTACTCCGTACTCGCGTAGAGCGCGCGCTGGCAGATAATAACAGCGAACTGGCCGCAGCCACACTCACGCAACTGCAAGCACTGGCTGACGCCAACGACGCCGATGGCATCATTACAAGCTCCTATCATGGCGCTGCCGGCGTTACAGCGCTCACCGCGGGCAAATTTGCTGAAGCCGTGAATCACCTGGAAGAGGACGAATCCAATGCCATCTCCATGCGTGCGCTGGTCGCCGCCTATAACAAGAACGGACAGCAGGGCAACGCCACTCGCCTGGCCGCCAAGCTGGCCGCGCTCAACGTTCCGCTGATCGAGCAGGCCGTGGTGGTGCCAGAATTCCGCAAACAGCGCGCCGCAATGGCATCAAAATCTAACCCGGCACTGGATCCTCGAGGCAAATACCGCTAGAAACAAATACCGCTAGAGCCAGGGAAAACATATTTGTTGGAAACATTGCCGCCGATAATGGCGATGCCCCAACAGCCCGCAATCGGCAAGCAACATTCAGTGGGCGCCGTCCAGTAGTCGCCGTTCAAGTCGACATTGACGTTAAGCAGACTTCCCGCCGCAAGGCGGGATTTTTGCGTCTGGAGCTCAGGCGCCCTCGCCTGTGTGTCTTCCGCAGAAGTTTGACAGAGGAAATTGAAGGACTTTACAATCAATTCTGCTGCCGACGCCAGGTCGCGCAGCTTGTTTTTTGCCCTTTTCCCTTCACCTTTTGGCGGCGTAGCTCAGGTGGCTAGAGCGACGGTCTCATAATCCGTAGGTCGTAGGTTCGAGTCCTACCGCCGCCACCAATTTGATTAGCGTCACTTTTGTGATGAAGTGGCTCCCTTGCAGACTTGGGCGCTCCATACAGCCCGGCATTCTCTCTGACCACACTTTGAGACCGCCGCTTCTCGTGCACGTACCTTCGTGTCAGAATCTATGGATTCGCCATCATAAAGGTGTTCCTGGCGGTCGTCGTAGATTGCCAGGGCTGCCCACTTTTCTTTTCCTGTATCGCACTGGACAAAATACCGGATTCCTGAGGTGCACATCCCCCTCCGTCCCGTTTGGGATTCACATGCGTTTTTTGCGCGATCGATTGCGAGCTGTGTATTGTTTTCTTCAATATCTGCGCCCCAGGCGCCGTCTCCACAGAGATCCCGAAGACAGCGGGCCGAAAACGAAAATGCGACGATCCGCGTGGGTCCCTTTGGTCCAGAGTCGTCTCGGGTTGTTTGGGGATTTGCACTGCCACTGCCGATAGCCGTAAGTACTGCCAACGTCAAAACGATTGAAGAGATCCTGAGTCCCATGTACCCGCCTTTTCGGTTGAAAATACTCGGGAGATCATAATCTGCAACTTTCTTGCTTCCACACCTTGCCCTTTCGCGCCACTTGTTGTCCGGACATCTGCTCACGATTTTTCACCAGCAGCTTTCGATCTTGCCCCATTCAGCTCTAGATTCGCGGCCTTCGAAACACCGAGAAACGGAGGACGTGGAGGAGAGATGCATAAAAAATCAGTGATTTTCCTCTGTGTTTCAAAGGTTTTCTGCGCTCCAAGCCGGATTAGAGGTACGCGTCTCTGTTTATTGTTACCATTGAAGACCGGAGCCGCTATTGATCTTCGCATGAGAAAGCGTTCTTTCAAATTTCTGCTGGCAACGTTCATCTTCTTACTGCCGTTTGGTTTCGCGCAGACCACACCATCAACGCCGCAGCCGTCTCCACCCGCAGCAGCACCTTCGCAAGCGCCGCAATCTTCTCCAATTCCGCAGAGCCCTCAGCCCACTCTGCCGCCCAGCAACCAATCACTCAACCGCGTTGAAGTTGAGCCGGTTGAGAAGATACACCAGATCACTCCCACGGAAGCGAAAGAACTGTTCCGCTCGGTGGATGAAATTTTGCGCTTTGCCAGCAAAGATACGGGTTTGCCGATCAAGAAAAAGGTCAAGCGGACCATCGTGAGCCGCCCACAGGTGGAGAAGTATATCGGCGACAAGTTCAAGGACGATGCTGACCGTATACGCTTTGAGCGCTCTGAGCTGGTCCAGAAAAAATTTGGACTTCTGCCGCGCACCTTCGATCTCCACAGCTTCCTCATCAAGCTGCTTACCGAACAGGTGGCCGGCTACTACGACGAAAAGACGCGCACCATGAACCTCCTCGACTGGAATGAGCCGGACATGCAGCGTCCGGTGATGGCCCATGAGCTTACCCATGCGCTCCAGGACCAGAGCTTCAACCTGGAAAAAATGAGCAAGCACGATGAAGAGGTCGAGAAGCGCGGGCTGCAAGACCTGGTTGAACTGATTCGCAATGACGAAGGCTCCACTTGCCGCAGCGCTGTCTTGGAAGGGCAGGCAATGATCGTGCTGCTGGATTACGTGCTGGCGCCGCAGGGCCAGAGCGTAGAAAAAATGCCGCAGGTCGTGGAACTGATGCAGGCGTCCATGGACAAGAGCCGCGGCAGCCCGGTTTTTGACAGCGCTCCCTTGCTCCTGCAGGAAGAACTTGCGTTCCCCTACCGGCAGGGTATGAAGTTCATCAAAGACCTGCTGGTCGCCGGCGGCAAACCGCTTGCTTATACCGGTGTGCTCGGCCGCATGCCCCAGACGACGCGCGAGATCATAGAGCCCAAAGAATACCTTGCCGGGCGTCGCGTGCCTCCGCTGCTGTTGCCGGATCTCAGCTTTTTAAGAAAAGATTATGAGCCCTATGACGCAGGCGCAGTCGGCCAGCTTGATGTCAGCATTCTGCTGCGTATTTATGCGGACGAAACGCTCGACAAACGCCTGAGCACCGAGTGGCGCGGCGGAGCGTATTATGCCGCGGGCCGCAGAGGAGCAAAGCCGCCAGACCGCAATTCTTCGGCGCACATCGGACTCTTCTATGTTTCCAGCTGGGCGACAGAGGCTGCAGCACAGGAATTCGCCAAAACATATGCAGGCGCTCTGCCGAAACGTTATGAGTTGCTCCGCCGTGCGACCGCCGACGAAAATATACCGGGTCGCGAGCAATACACGAGCTCAGATGGCCTTATTTTTGTTCAGCAGACTGGCAACGTTGTGGTGGCTGTGGAGAGCTTTGATGAGGACGCTGCCAGTAAACTGATTGAAGCAGGGTTGAAGCAGGCCGGCCAAATGGCTCGTCAATAGTTAATTCTCTCTCAGCAGGATGGGATGCCCCCGGAGAATCGAGTGCTGCTGGTTCCTGGCGGCAACCTCCAGGCTTATGTTCGGTATCGAACTAAGCAAGGGGCACATCTCATGTCGGGCAGCATACAGATCTCGTCCGGCAATTCCGCAGAAAATCAGAAGGTAGAAAATCGTCCGCCTCCGGCCGAAAATGAGAACGGAATCGTTTCGTCCCTCGCGCATGAGATCAATAATCCACTCGAAGCTCTTCATCAACTTCATTACCTGATCGAAACGGAAGGCACTCTTCGGGAAAAGGGCCGTCAGTACCTGGCTCTGGCCCGTGAAGAAGTACGGCGTATCTCGCAAATCCTGCATGCAGCCATGGAGTTGCGGGATTCCGGAGATCCTGAAGACACCGACGTGCCGGAATTGTTGCGTGCCGTGCTGAAGTTCTATAAATCGCGATTTGCTTCGCAGGATATTTCCGTCAATACGCGCTACAGTACTGCCGCACATCTTTCCGCCTATCCTCATCAACTGAGGCAAATGTGCGCCAACCTTCTGCTAAACGCCGCCGACGCGATGCCGAGCGGCGGAAAAATGTATGCCCGAATCGCCCCTGCTCATGAATGGAAAGGCGGCCATCGGCGCGGATTGCGTCTCACGATAGCTGACACTGGTTGTGGAATCGCCGCAAAAACGCTGTCCCGTATGTGGGACCCCTTCTTTACCACAAAAGGGCATGCGGGCAATGGCATCGGGCTTTCATTGGTAAAGAATACTGTGCAGAAACATCATGGCGTGCTCCGCGTACGCAGCAGCACTAAAGCCGGTCACAGTGGGACGGTGTTTAGTATTTTTCTGCCTTGCGCCTGATTCTGTCCGCTGGATCAACTCTTGGCCGGCAGTGGACGGTTGCCACCCTTTGCAAGTTGGTATTTTGCAAGTGACTTCAGGTATGTGTTCTTTTCAGTTTCTGGCGCTAAGCCGATCGCCTGTTGTTCTGTCGCTATTGCGTCTTCGTACTTTTCATTCATGTAATAGGCTTCTGCCAGAGTATCGAGAACGTGTGCCTGGGGATGATCGCGGTCTGCATCGACTGCTTTGTGGGCATATTCCAGCGCTGCAGCCGGATTTCGAATTGCCGGATCGGGACTCGTGGCAAGCGCCCAGGCTACACTATTGAGGGCCTCCACAGATTCCTGGCTCGCTGCTTTGCGAAACCAGTACAGTGCTTGCGTAGGATCTTTCGGCAGACCATCCTGGCCGGAATCATACAGCTCGCCAATAACAAACTGCGCTGATGGATCGCCCAGTTCAGCCGCTTTGCGGTAAGAAGTTAGAGCCAGAGCATGGTTACCAGTACGTTGGTGCGAGACCCCGAAATCATACCAACAGCCTGCAGGGACTGAGCGATACCGCACAGCTTCTCCAAACCAACGGACCGCCTCCTGGTCGCGATTCTCTTGGAGAGAAGCGTACCCGCGCGCGCACTCGTCGTAGCCGGCTGTTTGTGAGAAGTTGATCTTGGGGCGGCCCCAGGTGGCTCCCCACAATCCAAAAAATACAATGATGCTGATGCCCTCTGTGATCAATGCGCGGCGGTCTGGCATTGTGATGGCCAGTCCCACAAGTATGCCGAGGGCCGCGCCCGTACCGTGCGCCACGTTGCCCACGTTCATTAGATTTGTGGCGGTAGTCACGATGCAAACAAAGAACCAGATTACGAACAGCCGGATTGTCTTGTTATCGATGGCATCGTGGAAGCGCGCATCCCGTTTGGAAAGAACCCAGAGCAGGCCAAACAAACCGTAGCCTACACCGGAAAGTCCTACGCCACCGGCTGAGAACCCGTATTCCAATGCGTTCGGCCCGATTGCGAACAGGAGGAACAAGGCAGCGGTTTTGAAATGTCCGTAGACCTGCTCTACCTGAGTTCCGAAAATCCACAACCAGTAAAGATTAAAAATTAGGTGGAGCCCGCCAATGTGAGGAAAGATACTCGTTACGAGCCGCCAATATTCTCCATGACGGACCATGGCATTCTCCACCAGCGGCGAGATATCAAATTGTGCCCAGGAGGCGAGAGTCACACCGGTGGCAAACAAGGCTGTACCAAAAGTGACAGGATAGCGCGGGAATTCGGTCAATCGGGCAGTTTGATGCATAGTTTGAACTATATCGTAGAGAGAGTTGTTTTGAAGTCTTACCAAAGTCGATGGCCTTCGACTGGCACTAGCCAACGGGAGAACAATTAGTCGAATCGGCAGCAGCGAGCCAGGATTGAAACTGCTTTTCGCTATAATCAAAAGTTATCCCATTTGAAGGAGACTCTCTTGCAGCAAGCTGAAATCGGCATTATGGGCGGCAGTGGTCTGTATTCCATGCCCGGCCTCACGGACATCCGCGAAGTTACGGTTCAAACTCCGTTCGGCGAACCGTCGGACGCCTACGTGCTTGGGAATCTGGAAGGGCGCAAGGTGGCATTCCTTGCCCGCCACGGCCGCGGACACCGTATCCTGCCCTCTGAGATCAACTTCCGGGCCAACATTTATGGCATGAAGGACCTGGGCGTGGAGCGCGTGCTATCGCTCTCGGCCGTCGGTTCGCTCAAGGAAGAGCACAAGCCCACCGACTTTGTGATCCCAGACCAGTTCATTGATCGCACCATCCACCGAATTTCTACGTTTTTTGGCCATGGCATTGTGGTGCACGTCGCATTTGGCGATCCAATCTGCCCGGAAGCTGCGGCGGCGTTCACACAATCCTGCAAAGATATTGGCGTTGTGGGAAAGCAGGGCGGGACGTACATCTGCATGGAAGGCCCGCAGTTCTCCACCCGCGCAGAATCGAATCTCTACCGTAGCTGGGGCGCGGACGTGATCGGCATGACCAATTTGCAGGAGGCAAAACTCTGCCGCGAAGCTGAGATCTGCTACTCCACCTGCGCCATGGTTACCGACTATGACTGCTGGCGCGCCGGACATGAAGACGTGACCGTAGATCAGGTGTTAAAAGTTATTCGCGAGAATGCAGAAAATGCGGCGAAAGTAGTAAAGCACGCTGTCGGAATCATGCCGAAGGAACGCAAGTGCGCTTGCCAATCAGCCATGCAGTTTGCCATCCAGACTGACAAAGACAAGATTCCCGCAGCCACCCGCCAGAAGCTGGCGCTGCTGCTGGATAAATACCTGGGCAAGGGCCAGGAGGCGAAAGCGTAACTGACCATTCCATGCCCGCCGCGACGCGCCGTGACTATTTGCTGCTCACGTCCATTGCTGCCGCGCTCTCCGTTGGCGCCCTGACCTTTTATTACCATCAGGGCGCCCTCCTTCTTTATGGCGACGCCGTGGCGCACATCCACATAGCACGGCGCGTCTTCGATTCGAGAACGCCCGGTCTGTTTCAACTCGGCACCGTTTGGCTGCCACTGCCGCACTTGCTCGACATTCCGTTTATCGTGAACGACCGCTTGTGGCTGACGGGACTGGGCGCCTCGATCCCTTCGATAATTGCCTATGTCGCGGGTACGCTAGGCATTTTTCGCTTAGTGCACGGGCTGGCATCGCGCCCGACCGCGTGGATCGCGGCGCTGATCTACGCCCTGAATCCCAACCTTTTATATATGCAAGCGACCGCGATGACTGAATCGCTCTACCTTGCCTGCTTTATTTGGTCAGCTGTGTACTTTGCTGAGTTTGTGCGCGAGGTACGTGATGATCCGGAGAGAGCGGGGAGGTCGCTAAGAAAGTGTGGGCTCGTGGTTTCCGCCGCCATGCTGGTTCGGTATGATGGCTGGTTTCTGGCGGCGGTGATCGGCGCCAGTGCGGTGGTCATCCTCTGGCGCTCGCGGCCCTATGCTCCACAACTCAGGCGTGGCGTCATACACTTCCTTCT
>DASYKK010000018.1:0-8529 GCA_035995565.1 Candidatus Angelobacter sp. | reverse complement strand
CACTTTGGATTCGCGCAGCTCATGCTCTTCCACGCCATGGCGCCAGCCTTCATGACCGCCACGGCCAAAGCTTTCCGCCGAGACGCTGGTAATGGAGCCGCGAACGCGTGGGTTCGTCATCGCAAGATGGGCGTTGGAGTAGTAAGGCTGGCGTCCGCGGACAGCCAGCGGCTGCACCACGTTATGCACGTTGGTGATGTTGGTTACGTTTGTGATGTTCGTAACATTCGTGATGTTGACCACGTTTACGCGATTGAAGCCGCGTCCGTACCACGGATAATACGGATCATGTGGGCCGATGGGGAACCATCCAATATTGCCAAAGCCGAAGCCGGAGTGGTGTCCGAAGCCGACAAAGAAGACAAACGCCGGAGACCAGATGGGACGGTAGTGCGCGTAGACCGGACCAGGCCACCAGCACCATGAGTCGCGATAATAAAACCACCGGCCGTAATGGTAGGGTGCCCAACCCCAACTTTCGTAGGAAACCCAAGTCCAGCCGTAGTAGGGCTCATACACCCAGCGCCCAGTTTGATATGGGGCCCACGATGCTTCCTGATATGGCTGCCAGACATTTCCATAACCCGGAACGTAGACCCAGCGGCCATGCTCATCAAGATCATTCGCGCCAGTGTAATAACGATTGGTATGTCCCCAGCTGTGCGCGTCGCGCACCACGTGGTCGCGATCACTATTCCAGCTGTCCCAATCGTCTTTGCCAGGCGCGCTGCTGACTTTATATTCCGGCTGGTCTGTGCCGCGGACGGTAATCATCTCGCCCGCACTTACGCGTGTGCTGCCCTGCGGCGTAGTGATCTCGGCTTCGCCTTCCCGCACGAGGACTTCAGTTTCGGAATCGGAATTCACCTGCACGCGATACCGCCCCTGCCGCAGCGGATGCACCGCGACATTCGGCGAATCGATCTCCACTTCCGCCTCGCTGCCTTTTAGCATGGTGTAACTGGCGTATCCCTGCCCGACCTGCACCTGTATCCGCGTGCGCGAGAGATCAGCAATCTTGGCCTGGCTATGCGCGGCCAGCCGCAGGATGTTGGCATAGTCCAGTTGGATTTCCGTGCGCGAATTCTCGCCGGTAGCTACCTGGTCGCCACGCACCAGCGGCGCGTTAATCGACGTGTTGCCCCAATCGCCGCTATCCCCGCGCTGCGTCGACACGTCGCCATGGATCAGGCTGATTCTCGCCACTTCGGGCGCCGGCCCTTCGCTGCGAGGCGCCGCGTCGCCGTTCGGACCACCGTCATAGTCCTGTGCCCACGCGCCTGCCGATAATCCTGTCACCGCAAATAAAATGACTGCTAGAAACCTGCCCGTTTTCATGACCTGGAACTCCCTCATCGCTCGTCTAATTGGCGCGACGATCACCTTCGCCGCGCCCAATCGCTCAAAGCCACGCGGTGCATCGATCGCCGCGCCTCAATCCGTCATCCTGAACAAGCGGCCTTTATGCCGCGAGTGAAAGACCTAAAACCGGGCGCGCTTGGCGCCCGATCCTTACCTTCTAAAACTACTGACTTCAACCCTTGCCAAGGGGTAAAAGCAAGTGCCATGCCAATCGGGCCAGCCGGTATGTGCTTAATTCCGGGCTAGTTAGCAGAAGCAAAGATAGATTGGATGGAGAAATGGTGGTTTTCAACCAGTGAAAACGGTGGATTTAGGCCGACTGATAGTTCAACGACGGCGCAGGCATTATCGCAATGTCTTAAATACGTGAGATCGCAAGCGCAAGGTCCTTCCGGCCTACTCGCACGCTGATGAACGCGCGTGCTCGCTTAACGGCCGTCAGGATGACGACATTTAGGAAGGCGACAAGACACTTGAACCTGGAGAAAAAGACCCTCGAACGCGCTTCACACACCCGAAGCCTTCTTTGCCTCCGCCGCCGCAGACGACTCAACCTTCCCCGCAGCCGCCGTGCGCCGTAGTCCCCACAGCACCAATATCGACGATCCGACAATGGCCAGTCCAACTGACATAAAGAGCGCCGTAATTAGCGTCTCCTGCCAGTGCAGAGCGTGGTGGCCGGCGCCGGTAATAGGAGAAAGCGCCGCCACGCCAAACGCCGCTCCCAGCGCGGTGGTCGCCCAATTATGTACGCTCCATAAAGCGCGCTCCAGTAGGCTGCAGCTTTGAGTTTCAGTGGCAACCTCACTTCCATCCACACTGCGCCCAGCGCCACCAGAAATGTCCCATTCATCACGCCTTCCAGATGCGCCGCCAGCCCCATCCGCGGATTGGCAAACTTCGTCTCCACAAAGCCCGTCAGCAGCCCCAGCAAAAACAGGAACATGCCATGCCATATCAACTTGCGTCTGCTGTCTTCCATGGGTGCGTCTCCACTTCTGTTTGTGGGGAAAGCCGTGAGGATTGTATACCCGGTTTGCGCCGATCAGGCACTTGGATCTTTCCCTGACGACGCTCGTGTAGCACAGCCGCCCCGGCTGTGTCTTTTCTGCTTGTTCCTTTGGAGCTGATCTTAGGCTTGCGACCCCGCCGAGAACTAAAACACAAAGCTAAGAGCCAATAGCTAAGAGCTAAAGGCTGATTTTCTCATCCGCGTTCATCCGCGGTAAAGTTTTTTAGTTCTCTTTCAGATCAGTGTTATCTGTGTTGATCAGTGGTAAGCTTTGCGGTTTTCTCCGCGTCTCCGCGGTGAACTTCCCAATCTCCCGATCCACCTCCAAAATGCCGTTCGCCATTATCGACTTCAATTCCAGCACCTCCACTGGACACTCCGGCCAATTATGTTTCCAGCACACAATCAAGTCGCAGCCCTTCGGATCGTGTCCATGCTTCAGGAAGTTACGGCTCTCGTTTTCAAACTCAATTTTCAATCGTTGCAACCGGTTCGGGGCCACCTCCACAAAAGCCTCGCAGTCCGGAAATTCCGCTTGCACCAGCGTCACCATAAAGCCCAGCCTGGCGGCCTGGGTGCCAAACAGAAAAACTACGCCCATCTCATTGATAGGCTCATGCACCAGAGCCGCGGCCGCCATGGCAGGCCCATACACTGGACGGTCGTTCCTTATCCCCAGTGCCTTCAGCGGCCAGCTTGACCACTTGTCACCAGTGGCCAATAACTCTTTCTCATCCCTTAGCCGTATCAGTTCCAGCACGTCCTGCCAGTCGCGTTCACAATCGTGCGTCATCGCAAACTCGCGCATCGCTTCCGGGACTTTTGTCCAGTGCCGGCATCTTCTCTGGTAAGGGCCCACCGTATACTGGCTCGCCCCTTCGAATTCCACGATGCTCGGTATCTTCTTCAGCTTGCGCACCACCCTGGCCCATTCCAGGAAAAGCATCTCTTCCGGTATCCGGCGGCTGTTGAACCTCGCTGTCAGGCCGCATTCCTGCAATGCCCAAAGATAGTTGCCAAAATGCTTCCGGATATGTCTCCGTCGCATCGCCGTCATATCTTCCAGTTGTGAAAACGTCGGCGGATGTCCCAGCTTCTCCGCCACTTCGCGAATCGCCGTCAGAATCTCTTCTTTTGTCATGGTTTTCCTCTCCTGTCGGGTATGTCTTTTCGTTTTTGGTTATGTTGTCGCCAATAAAAAAGCCACCCGTGGGTGGCTCGATTTCGGCTTTTCTGGCTAAGGGCTAAAGGCTAAGAGCTACTGGCTTCTTTGGCTATGAGCCAAAGGCTGTTTCTTTTGGTTTTTCTGGCTAAGGGCTGAGGGCTTGTTTCTGGCTAGCAGCTAGGAGCTAGCCGCTGAGAGCTAGCGGCCTCCGGCCGCTTCCCACACTCCCGCGACCTATCTAATGGCGAAGTGTTACGCAGGAATGCACCTTTGCAGGGCACAGTTCCAGTCCATTAGAGGCCGCGGTAACTGGGACCCATACGGTAGGCCACAGACCACAGAGTTGCAGGCCTTTTTGGGGTTTCCCCCCGGACAGCCAAGCTTTATCTTGACTGCTGCTCCGCCGGCGCCGCTCCCGTCAGAACATAATCGCAATATAGCCGAAGTGTAAGATATTTGTCAATAGACATTGTCTAAATATTTATCAGAGCTCAGCCAAGGCTTCGAGCCGGTTCGCAAACGCCAATCCCCGCCCATCCGTATTTATTCCGTGGCAAAGTATTTTGAGGTTTTTCCGATCCGCGCTCATCTGTGGTAAGCGCTTTGGTTTTCCCATCGCGCGCACTCATCCAGCAGCTTCCCTAATTGGGAAAAACAGATTAAATAGGAATTCCGCTTCTCACCATAGGCAACACAGTCCAGCTCTGCGCGATTATCGGCGGCATTTTGAGAGAACGACTGAGCCGCTGGGCTGGAACTCAGCATGCTAAGTAGAAGCGCGAATGTTCTACGAGCGTTCTGCAAGTGTCCCGCAAGCTTCTCCATCCACATCACGTGACTTTGTTCCCCGCAAAGGACCGTTTTCATGCGCCACAAGCTTGTCTTCCTGCTGCTTGCCTTTTTACCAGCCGCCGCATTCGCACAGAGCGTAACTGTTGCCGATGCGATGCAAAAAATCCACCCCAGTGACGGAGCCACTTCCACCACTGCAGCAGAGATCCACGCGGCACAAAACGAATTTGAATCTTTCCAGCTGATTGTTCGCGGGCCTGCCACCGGCGTTTCCGCAACCATGGGCACGCTTACCGGGCCTGGCGGCGCAACGATTCCTTCCAGCGAAATCCGTTTATTTCGCGAAGCTTACCTCAACATTAGTACTGCATCGAACACGGAAGGCGGCACCGGCATGTGGCCTGATGCGCTGGTCCCTGACGTGGATGACGTGTTCAATGAGAAGCGCAACGCCTTTCCCTTTGACGTTCCCTCAGGCGAGAATCGCGCGATCTGGGTTGAAGTTCACGTTCCTCAGGGCCAGGCGCCAGGAACCTACACCGGCTCGATCGGCGTGAGCGGCTCAGGAATTTCTGCCAGTGTCCCGGTGACGCTGCTGGTGTGGAACTTCTCTTTGCCTTCCACCAGCAATCTGGCGTCGACGTTTGGCATGAGCTGGGACGGAGCATGCGTTGCGCATTTTGGCAGTTACGCGGCCTGCGGCAGCGATGCAGGAGTGGAGAGGATGCATCTGCTTTATGCCCGCTTCATGCTCAACCACCGCCTTACCGTTGACGCGGTCTACACGGGGCCGAGCAGCTGTACCGGATCAACCTGCGACTGGTCGCACTTTGATTCCACCTATGGAGCGATCTTTGACGGGGACACCAGCCTGCGCCTGTCCGGCGCCAAGCAGACGACGATCAAATTTGTCTGGAGCGGCGGCTATAACTCAAACCACTACGCCGCGTGGGCACAGCACTTTCGCGCCAAAGGATGGTTTGACCGCACTTACGATTACACCTGCGATGAGCCCCCGGCAACCTGCGCCTGGACTGACATTCCCAACCGCGCGGCAATCGTGCACGGCGCCGATTCGCAATTCCGCACGCTTGTGACTACCACAATCAATGAAGCAAACACTAACGGCGTAACCAGCTCCGTCAACATCCTGTCGCCGGTTGTGAATTTCATGGACGACAAAGCAGGCAACTCGCAGTTTGCCGGCAACCAGCGGCCGAATTACAACTCTTACCTGTCTAATGCAAACAACAAGCTGTTCTGGTACCAGAGCTGCATGAGTCACAGCTGCGGCGGAGTGGGCGGTAGTTACTTCTCCGGCTGGCCCAGCGTAATGGTGGACAACAGTTCGTCGCAGAACCGCTCGCAGGGCATGTTGAGCTGGATGTACGGCGTGAGCGGCATGCTCTACTACGAAACGCTTCTGCACCTGGATACAGCGTGGAGTACCGTTTACGACAGCGGTTTCGGCGGCAATGGCGACGGCACGTTGCTTTATCCCGGCAAGCCATCGGTGATAGGCGGAACTGACGATATTCCCGTAGCCAGCATTCGCCTCAAGATGCTCCGCGAAGGCCTTGAAGATTACGAGTACATGAAGCTGGTTTCTGACCTGGGCGACTCTGCGTTCGCGCAGTCTACCGGACAGGCGCTCTATCCCAATGTTTACTCGTCGAACCAGCCGTCATCGTCTATCTACAATGCGCGCGAGCAGCTGGCGCAACGCATTCTTCAGCTCAACGGCGGCGGCAGTTCAACGACGGTCAGCATGACAGCGCCGACCAATGGCTCAACCGTTTCCGGAACCATCACTTTATCGGCAACCGCCTCTGATCCTGGCGGCATTGCCGGCGTTACGTTCCTGGTCGATGGCGCCGCTACAGGAAGTGAAATTACAACCGCTCCTTACAACGCATCCTTTAACACCGCCACGGTTGCTAACGGAATGCACACCTTTGCCGCGCGGGCGCGCAATACGGCAAACGCAACCACCACCAGCGCCGCAGTTTCCGCCACAGTAAGCAATCCTACTGGTGGCGGTCAGCTCACGGTTACTTCTGCTATGGCGTTAACGCCTGCTTCTCCGGCGGTGAATCAGTCCACCACCGCGACGTTCACGGTAAAAAACACCGGCACTGGTCCGTTCAGCGTGCAGTATTTCCTGGTCGGAGCGCGTGATCCCTCAAATGCCAATGTCGATTTCCCAGCCTCGTCCGCGGTAACGCTTCAGGCCGGACAGTCATATACCTATTCCGCCTCGCGGTCTTTCGCCACTACCGGAACCTACAGCGCGTGGCCATCGTACTTCGATGGAACTAACTGGATTCAGCTCGCGGCTCCGTCCAACTTCACCGTTCAAACGACCTCGCCAGGACAACTCACAGTCACCACGGCTCTGGCGCTCTCTCCTGCATCTCCGGGCATTAACCAATCAACCACTGCCACGTTCACCGTCCAGAACACTGGCGGCTCGGCGTTCAGCGTGCAATATTTCCTCGTCGGCGCGCGTACTCCTTCCAATGGCAACGTTGACTTCCCTGCTTCTGCCGCGGTAACACTCCAGCCCGGACAATCCTACAGCTATTCGGGTTCCCGTACTTTCGCCACTTCCGGCACGTACACCGCGTGGCCAGCTTACTACGATGGAACCAACTGGATTCAGCTCGCCAACACGTCGAGCTTCACGGTCCAGAGCTCACCTCCGCTCTTCTCTGACAACTTCAATCGGACGACCGGCCTGGGAACCAACTGGTCAGTGCTCTACGGAAGTTATTCGACCAATGGAACGCAGGCGGTTTCAGGCACTCCGCCTGCGAACGGCAACTGGGTAAAGCTGAACGCCACTCTGGGAACAAACAACTACTCCGTCTCAGCCGACATGATCGTCCCTGCGGGTTCGCTTGATTCCGGACTGGTTGCGCGCGGCAGTGACAGCACCAACGTTGATCGCACCTTGTACTCGGCCCAGATCGCCACGGACGGCAACGTGTACCTTTACCGCCGCAATGAGTGGAACTGGACTCAGTTGGCCAGCGCGGCCGGAGGGATCGTCGCCGGCACCAGTTACAACGTCAAACTTCTGGTCAGCGGCAGCAGTCCCGTTCACCTGGAAGTGTGGCTCAACGGCGCTCAGAAAATCTCCTTCAATGACAGCTCCACCAGCCAGATCACCAGTGGCGTTGCCGGAATGGAGAACTATGACGCAAACGTGAAATATGACAACTTCACCGTAACCACGCCATAAGAACTGGCGCCCATTACAACAGCATGGAGGCAGCTGGACGTGCTTCCATGCTTTTTTGTGTTTATATTTTGGCTCACAATACCGCGCATGCTTTGCTGTCCCCTTGCGCTATTATTATCCCGCCCTTGACCTCGCTCTATCCCAAAGGCGGTTCCCATGATTCGTGCCTTGCTGCTTTGCGTTGCGCTGTTTCAGGCCAGTTCGCCAACGCCGCAAAAACCGATCATCGAAAATGACCGCGTTGCCGTCTGGGAAGTCACCAGCACCGACGCGCCCCAGCCAACCGATGCCCTTATCGTCTGGCTCGCCGGCGGCGCCACGTTCGTGCCCAAAGGCACAGCGCCCGAAGTTGACAGAAAAAAAACTGGCGTGGGGTCGATTGAAGAACGCTCGATTAAAGAACGATCGATCGTGATCAACCTGAAAGACTCTCCCGCGCCCGCGTACACCAACACCACCAAGTATCCGCTGGCGTTTCCCCGCCCCGGCTCCAAGAAGATACTGGAGAATGACCGCGTGATTGTGTGGGATTACGCCTGGACGCCCGACGTGGCTACTCCGATGCACTTCCACGATAAAGACGTGGTGGTGGTGTTTCTGGACGATGGCGACTTGAAATCGACCACAGCGGACGGCAAGGATACGGTAAATGAGTACAAGCCCGGAACGACCCGCTTCAACCTTGGCGGTCGCACTCACACGGAAACGCTGATCCGGGGAAAGCAGCGCGCCATCATCACCGAGCTGAAGTAAGCGGAGTGACACAAAGCTAAATGTTATCTTGGAGGCTGCAAGAATCGTCCCGGGACCCGCTGAAACCATGTCGATTGACATTCTTAAAGGCCTCTTTGAGCAGCATTTCCACGCGCCGCCGGAGCGCGTGCAGCCATTGCAGGGCCAGCTTGGAGGCTCAGGACGCGTCATCGTCCGCCTATCGGGCGGCGAACAGGACAA
>DASYKK010000017.1:0-66986 GCA_035995565.1 Candidatus Angelobacter sp. | reverse complement strand
GGTGAAGAGTGGCTGGAGATGGGTCTGGGTGAGCAGCGCAACCGGAGCGCTGTCTTCGAGCATGAAGCCGAGCCGTTCGCCCGGATAGGCGGGATCCAGCGGCACATAAGCCCCCCCCGCCTTGAGCACCCCCAGCAGGGCCACGATCATCGCGAAGCCCCGCTCCACGCAGATGGCCACCCGTGCGTCCGGCCTGACACCCAGTTCTCTGAGATAGTGGGCAATCCGGTTTGCGCGCCGATTCAGTTCCCCATAGCTCAGTTCGGCTCCTTCGAAAACCACTGCTGTTGCCTCGGGACTTCTGCCTACCTGTTCCTCGAATAGCTCATGCACGCACCGGTCGCTGGCGAACTCCGTCCTGGTCTCGTTCCACTCATACAGCACCTGATGGCGCTCGCTCGCGGATAGAAGATCGTAGCGCCCGATTTTTGATTCCGGATCTTCCGCGATTCGATGCAACGCGTTCACATAATGTCCGGCCAAACGATGGATGGTGGTCTCCTCAAATATGTCCGACCGATACTCCAACTGACCACGCAGGCCTTCCATCAACTCCTGGATGTAAATCGACAGGTCGAACTTCGTAGCTCCGGTCGATGGGATTTCGGCTTCCAGCATCAAAGAATGCAGCTTGAATTGCTGCTGGTATTCGACATTCTGCAAAACTAACATTACCTGAACCAATGAAGAATCCACTGTTCTTCTTTGCGGCCGCAACTCTTGAACGACTCGATGGTAAGGGGCATCCTGGTTCTCCAACGCTTGAGTTAACACATCACGTGCAGCCCTTAGCACGGATGTGAATGACATATCCGGCGACAACTCAAGACGGAGTACCAAAGTGTTGACAAAGTAGCCGATCAGACCTTCAAGCTCTGTGCTTCGCCGATTGGATACCCCCGTTCCGATTGCGATATCGCGCCGCGATGAATAGTGATTCAAAACAACGGCGAGTCCTGCAAGTAATGTCACAAAAAGTGAGCAGCAGTGCTCATTGCTCAGGGATTTCAGATGCTTCAAAAGCTGGAGCGGCACTGCGAACTCCACGGCGCCGCCACGGGTGCTATGCGGCCGGACGAGCGGCAAGTCAGGGCGTATCAGTGCCAGCGGAGAAAGATCCTTCAACTGACTTCGCCAATACCCGAGTTGGCGCTCAAGCACCCCACTGTCGAGCCAGTCGCGTTGCCAATGCACATAATCGAGGTACGTTACTGGAAGCGCATTGAGTGACAGATCACTTCCATTGCTATAAGCGTCATAAAGCGACACCATCTCACGTATAAACAAACCGACGGACCAAGCGTCCGAGATGCTGTGGTGCATGCTGACCACGAAGGCAAAACGCTCGCTCGATTCCTTGTACAGCCGCACGCGGAAAAGTCGGTCTTTTCCCATTTCGAAGGGACGCCGGGCTTCGCTAAGCAATACAGCATCTAGCTCCGCTGAGGTCACCCATTGCACATCCATTCGCACTTCCGCGATGTCTTCACAGAATTGGCTTGGAACACCCCCGCGTTCCACGAACCTCGTCCGCAACGAGTCGTGGCGTTGGACGACATGGGAGACAGCTCGATTAAGTGCTTCCACGTCCAGAGCCCCGGACACTCGAATGATGATCGAATTGTTGTAGGCGGGGTTTGGTCCCTCCAGTTGCGACACAAACCAGAGACCCTGTTGTGCAAATGACAAAGGCTCTAGCTCCGAAGTCCGCAGCCGCCGCGCGACCAACGGAACTCGGGTCACAACGGCAGTAGACGCCATGAGGCTGCGCAAGCGCTCCTTCTTATTATGTGTCATTGAAAGTTCCGCACGATTTCGGAAAACCAGCTGCATTTAGGGCGAAGGGTACCGCGTTCCTCGCCTAGGCTTCCAGCCCGCGCATGCCGGCAGCGATACGCTCGCCGATAAGCATACAGGTCAGATTCGGTGGGACGCTTGGAACGGTGGGCAGGATGGACGCGTCGGCCACGGTAACGTTTAGACATCCGTAGAGCCGTCCGCACGGATCCACAACTGCCATGGCGTCACCTTCCTTACCCATACGCAAAGTTCCGACTGGATGCCAGACTACCCGAACCGTGGCTCGAATCAGATTCTCAAGCAACACGTCGGAATCAATAATGTTCTGGGTCCACAACAGAATTCGATCAATGTGAATATCGAGAGGCCCTCCGCGTAACATTCGCCACGCCGCCCGCACGCCTTCCATCATCCTTCGCAAGTCCTCGGGGTCCTCTAGGCAATTGAGATAGATGCGCGGATTCGTTGTGGCATCGCCATTAGCCACTTCTATATGTCCCCTGGAGCTTGGTGTCGCAATCACTGCGGAGACACCCAGCACGAGATCTGAACCAGTCATCTGCTGAAGCCCCTGAAGATCCTGACTTGGCATCGCGCTAAGCATGTAGACCTGGACGTCACAAAGCTTTTCGGAGGCTGTAGATCTTTGCTGTGCCATCAACTGATGTACTGGCTCGCCCGCAAGACAAGACCCCTGCCGGGGTGTGGCCCATATGCTCACGGAAGGGTGATCCTGCAGGTTCTTGCCTACACCGGGAAGATCAAGCATTGGCGTTAAATTGCCTCGCACAATCTCGCCTGTCGCGCCAATTCCGGAACGCAGCAGGATTGCAGGTGAGTTGATCGCTCCGGCGGAGATAGTTATGTGCCCGCCGGAAAACCGGCATCGCACGCCGTCGACGAGCGCTTCGACAGCTGTCGCCATTAGCGAGCCATCACTGCGTTCCAAAATGAGTCTGTCAACCATACAGTTGGATCGTATTGTCAGATTCGAGCGGTTTCGCGCCGCCGCGAGATAGAGTGTGGCGGTTGAGACTCTCTGGCCTTTGCGGACACTCTTTGGAATCGTACCCACTCCCGCGATGGTGCCTTGACTTAGGTTGACTTCGCGGTTTCCCAGGGCTTGGCAGGCTTCCAGAAATGCTCTCTGGCATGGAGTGATATCTTCGGGTGCGGCCGTCTCAATCGGCACCGCCGACTTGCTACTATCCGCGGTTGTAATACGGCTCATGTAGGGCTGGACGCGCTCCCAACTCCACGCGTCGCCGCCAGCCACTGCCCATCTCGCGTAATCTTCCGGTCTGGCATGCAGAGCCATGCACCCGTTGATTGCCGAACCTCCACCCATGACCCTACCCAATGGATACGGAAACATGGTGGCTTGGCGGCCCAACCAGGATTGTTGCGATTTCGCTTCTGGTTCTAAAAAGCTCGATAAGTGATCAAAGACTTTGGTTACCCGCGCCCGCGAACCTGTCATCGCTGGGCTGCCTTCCCGGACAACGGCCTGCATATTCCAATTGTGCCCGTTTATTACGGCATAGGAAGCATCCAGCAACTCGTTTGGGAGTGTATCGGGGTAATCAGGTCCGGCCTCGAGCAGCAGCACGCGCCTTTCCCGATCTTCACTTAAACGTGACGCAATCACCGCACCTGTTGTTCCACCGCCAACAACAATGTCATCAAATTGCACTGAGCTGAGGGGCATTCTAGCTGGCCGCCAACTTCAAGAACATCAAACCCATGCCCGCAATCCCCGATCCTACGTGGCGAAGCAGGACGATGAGTGGCCATCTGTTGGTGAATAGGTGGCCAATGGCCACCCCTAGTAAATGAATGACGACTGTGCTGGTTAGGAAACCAAACGCGTAGTAGATGGGATCGGCGGCTTTCGGTAGCTCGATGCCATGCGCGTGCCCATGCAGGCTTCCGAACCCAGCCACCATGAGCAGTACAGGCCAACTTCTGACTTTTTCTGTCACGGTGGCTATTGCGGCACCGAGCGCGATCATGGAGCTAGCGATCCCAGCTTCAGAGAAGCGCCATATTTCGCCTTTGATACCGGGGACTGCGCCGGCAATCATAGCTAGAACGAACATTCCGGGGACTGTCCATATCCTTTCTCGACCGAGCTGTGCGCTTACGATTCCCACACTCAACATGGCAAGAAAATGATCAAGACCGAATACCGGATGCAAGAGTCCACTCTTGAAGCCGTCCGCGGCCTGACCCATTGGATGGGCGTAAGCAATTGAGGGCGTTGCTGCTGCCAGCAGCGCGACGCCAAAACCTATTAAAAGCCACCTGGAAATATGAGACATAACTCCCTACTCTCGCCCCAAAGCTACCTTGCTAGCAATGGGGGCACGATCGATTTCACGTGCGGCAAACGGGAGCCTCGCCCATTTGATTGAGCTGATGAGTAGCCACAGCCCGAGCGTATGGAGACACAGGTCAATCACATGCGAGCTAAAGGTAGGTCTCCCCCCGAAGTACCAGTGGGACAGGTGATGCAGTATCCAGAAAACGAACCCCAGACCTGCGATTGCAACTACCACCCAGCGCAAAACTCGTAATCGGAGATCACCCACCAAATACACATAGAGAGGGACGAACGCATAGAAGGGGATAAAATATACGAGAACTCTCAGTGCTCCAAGACCGGGATCGCGCCGCAATGCCCGGAAGTTATTGTCTGCCAGCGCGCTCTCGATAATCATGAACGCGAACATCAGACAACCAATTAGCAGGACCGTAATCGATGCCAATGAAATTTGTGTACGCAGGCTTTCGTCTCTCATAAGTCATTCTCGCTTTCGTTTGTGGTTGCTCTAAGATGTCAGGACGTCTCCAGGCTGACGCGACTCCATCACAGCGAGGAGGTCGTCCAGGTCGTGTTCGGGGAGGGTATCGATCAGCCCGGGATCACGGCTGGTCGATATGTACAGCGAAATACGTCGAATTGTGGCTAATTCGAACATCCGGGCCAGCGGAAGCTCAACGTCAAACTGCTCTCGGATCTGCGAGTGGACTCGAGCAGCCAAAAGTGAGTCGCCACCCAGTTCGAAGAAGCTATCCCGAACACCAATGTTCTGGATACCAAGATAGCTCTTCCAGATCTCAACCAGCCTGACCTCAATTCCATCCCGCGGGCTCACAAATTCTGTCCCCAGACCGTGGCGGTCGCGGCTCTCAAGAGACAAGGTCACATCGGCAGGTTGGGCCACCGCCTCCGCTGTTCCCTCGACTCCGACGGAGGCGGGGCCAACGCTTGCGCGACTCTCAACCCAATAGCGCTTACGGTCGAAAACATAGGAAGGCAACGGCATGCGTCGTGGCTGCCGTCCTTCGTGAAGGCGAGTCCAGTCAATTTCTACTCCGTGTTGCCATAGCTGTCCAACAGCCTCTAGGAAGCTCCACCATTCACCTTGCGAAGGGCGTTCACTACTTAAGGACCGAATGACACGCGCGGAGGGATCAGTCTGCCTGACCAAAGTGGTCAGGATACGGCCAGGTCCAACTTCTAGCAAAACACGATTCCCTATGCCGAAAACCTGTTGTAGTCCATCCCCAAAGCGCACAGTTTGGCGCAGGTGCCTGGCCCAATACGCCGGACTCATCGCTTCGGCATCAGTTATCCAAGTACCGCTGACATTGGAGATGAACGGTACCATCGGGCGGCTCCTCTTAACCTCACCTACACAGTTCTCAAATGTCTGGAGAATCGGAGCGACCATTTGAGAATGGAATGCGTGAGAAGTTCGCAGGAGGCTGCTTGATACCCCTGCGGCCTGCAGGCAGGTTTGCAATTTGGTGATATCAGCGCTAGGACCCGATGCCACACATTGCGATGGGCCATTCACGGCAGCCAGACAGCAGGGGGAACCATCGAGAATCCCACGAAGTTGCTCCTCCCCGCAACTGACTGCAACCATGTGACCTGGCGGCAAACTCTGGATAAGGCGGCCCCGTGCCACAATAAGCGCAAGCGCCTCAGGAAGCGAAAACACCCCTGCTATGCAGGCTGCAACGTACTCACCGATGCTGTGACCAAGCATTGCGACAGGGCGGACTCCGAGGGACTCCCAGAACCGCGCGAGAGCATATTCGATTGAAAAGAGCAGAGGCTGTGTAATAGCCGTCTGTTCAAGTTGCACGTTTCGCCCGCGCACCGCTGCAGCCGGACGCTTCGTATACAACCAGTCGCGGAGGTCTTCGCCGGTGTACTGCTGCACGATGTCTGCGCACTCGTCAAGCGCGGCTCTGAACCCTGGCTCATTCTTGTAGAGTTCGTAAGTCGCGTCCTTCTGCTGTGAGCCTTGTCCAGGAAACAGAAGGACAACTGCGGGCGTAAGCCCTTCGTTTTGACGTTCGATTACCAGGCGCTCCGGATTCGCGAACTGCCCCTGCGCGTCGGACAACTCCTTACACACGATATAGCTACGATAAGGATGGGCGTTGCGCCCCACCTGAAGGGTGAATGCCACATCTTCGAGCGACGACTCAGGTCGCTTACCAAACTCATCAGCAAGCGCCAGCAGCATCCCTTTCAGGGATTTGGGGTTCTTCGCTGACACCGGCAGGAGTTGGAGTCTGGTGGCGGCGGATCGCTCTTCGGGTCGCGGCGACTCTTCCACGACGATGTGCGCGTTTGTCCCGCCGACGCCAAAGGAGCTTACGCCCGCGCTACGGGCAACCGCGCCGGCCGGCCAGTCCTTCAGCTTCGACGTCAACTCGAAGGGACTGTCTGCAAAATCAACTTTGCGGGTGGCAACACGTGCATGCAGAGTCGGCGGAATCTGTTTGTGCTTCAACGCTTGCACTACTTTGATCAATCCTGCAACACCGGCCGCTGCATCCAGGTGACCGATATTGGTTTTCACGGAACCCAGAGAACAATGAGTTCCATCGGGCCTTGGTCCCCCGAAGACGCGCCGCAGAGCTCCAAATTCGATAGGATCACCCAGTCTGGTTCCCGTACCATGCGCCTCGATCATCTGAATCATATCCGGGCTTATGCCCGCCCGAGCCTGCGCTTTGGCAATCACCTCGGCCTGGCCGTGCAGACTTGGCGCCGTATAACTCATCTTTAGTGCCCCGTCGTTATTGATTGCTGTTCCCTTGATCACCGCCTGGATACTATCCCCATCACGCAACGCGACGGCAAGTGGCTTAAGCACAACGAGACCTACTCCGCTGCCGAACATGGCTCCATTGGCGTCATCCGAAAACGCGCGACAAATACCGTCGGGCGACAGGATCTGGCCTTCCTGGTACAAATATCCTGATTCTCGCAAGTTAACGAAGCTTACGCCCCCGGCTAGCGCCATCTCACATTCGTGATTGAGCAGACTCTCGCACGCTAAGTGGACCGCCACCAACGAGGTGGAACAAGTCGTGTTCACGTTGAGGCTTGGCCCGGTCAAATTGAGCTTGTAAGAGATGAGCGTCGCCGCGTGATCCTTTTCATTGACGTTCAGAATCGGCAACAAGCCCACTTGCTGAATGATATCGGGGCGCGACAGCAGGTTTTGCAGGAGATACAGGCTTGTGCCTTTACCGACGAACACCCCAATTTTGCCTGCATATTTCTCGCTTGGGTATCCCGCGGTGTCAAGCGCTGCAACCGCGCACTCCATGAGAAACCGCTGCTGCGGATCCATGATCTCTGCTTCTCGCGGCGTAAAGCCGAAGAACGCCGCATCAAATAGATCAATGTCTCTGAGGACAAGACCTGCCTTCACGTAATTAGGGTTGGCCAACTCTTCTGAGGTTACGCCAGCGTGCAACAGGTCCGCATCGCTGAAGTGCCTGACCGCACACTTGCCTGCAGCAACGTTATGCCAGAACTGCTCAACATTCTCTGCATCGGGAAATCTGCCAGACATTCCAATGACTGCAATAGCATCGGATGCCCTCTGGGCTCGCTGCGGCAGCTCTTGCAAAATCGCGGTGGGCTGAATCGCGCGTGCATCCGGCACAGCGCTTAAGAAATCCGCTAAACTCCGGATTGTCGGATAGGAGAAGAGCTCTGCAATCGTAAGCGGGGAACGCCGCGAACGATTCAACCTGCGCATGACTTCAGTGATGAGGAGCGAATCTCCGCCAACCTCGAAGAAATTAGCGGTCACACTGAGTTGTGCCACACCAAGCACGTCCCGCCATATGTTCAGAATCAGCTCTTCGGTTTCGGATCTGGGGAAAACAACCTGCTGCGCTTCTGCATCCGGCAGTGCACTCTCCGTGGGCAGCGCAGCCAAATCGACCTTGCCGTTGTTGGTTAGTGGAAGTTTGTCCAACAGCACGAACCGTTGCGGAACCATATAGTCAGGAAGTCGCTCCCGCATAAAGGTCGCAAGTTCCTCCGGTCGGAACCTGGTTGCATGAGCCGACCCCTGCGCCGCGATCACGTGCTGCGGCATGGCGGTCAAAAGCTCGGACAAGGGATCGACGCCGGGCGCCGGAAAGGACTGCAGACCTTCGAATCCGGCGCCGGTCAGCGCCGACAACCACTCCTTGACGCCAAGAGCCGGCTGATCGGATTCGGCGCGACTATCGGTGTATGTAGGGACCACCTCCAGAAAAGCGACCGTAGCCCACATCCAGAGTGTCGTTTGCGTACCTTCCAGCACCAGCAAGTAACCGCCAGGTCTCAGGAGGTCATGAATACCGCGCAGCACAACGCTGATGTCGCGACCATTGTGCAGGATATTAGTCGCGATAATCAGGTCATAGCTGTGGGGTTGATGCCCCTGCTCCCTGGGATCCCTGTTCAGGTCATGAACCGCGTATCGGACGAACGGATAGGACTTGAACTTCTCCTTTGCTGTACTAAAAAAATAGGGGGACACATCGGTGTAAACGTATTCCGTTCGCGCAGGAGGCAAGACGGGAAGAACCGAAGTCGCTGTTCCTCCTGTACCGGCCCCGATTTCGAGAACTCGCAGGTTCCTGTCGCAGTCTAAGGTTTCGACAAACGCGCTTACCATCGAAGCTATCAGTCGGTTATGGTGCCGCACAGCAGGATTCCTCTCGTACAGCGACTCCGCGATGCGCCAAGACCCTTCCGGGAAGAGCAATTCCAGCGGATTAATTTCGCCGCAGAGTAGCGAAAGATGATTGCGGAGACAACTCGCGACGTGTTCGACAAACCCCTTCAAGCGATCGTCGCTGCCGAACGACCGCTCCAGCGCGAGGAGTTGGTGCTCAACGTTCTCCGCCGTGGAAATACCGCTGCCTGACACCGTATAAGCCACATCGTGTTCAATGAGATGTCTCCCATCCACGAGTGCGGTAAACCAACGCAGGATTAGACGTCGATATTGCGGTAAGACGCGTCCGCTTCCGATCAACAGGTCCAGCCGGCTCAATGCATTTGAGCCGTTGACGAGCTCCAGCGTTTGCAGCGTTTCGAGCATGGCGCGAAGGCTCACACGTTCCACATCTTGCCAAAAACACCAGAACCTCTGGAGTCCTTCCCGGTCCGCATCGTCGATAAATTCCCGTGCCGCCGCCTCGATTCCGCTGGATGCCTTATGCAGCGCCTCGGTGGATACTTCGGTTTGCTCAAAGAGACGGCCGGGCCCGGTTCTGTCGACAACTGCATATGCCGTCATAACTGTTCTGTTGTCTAGCTTCAGTAGCCGGATCGCGGCGTCACGAATATCAGGATGCGATTGAAGACACGTTGCTATCTCGCCGAGTTCCACGCGATGGCCGCGCAGCTTAACCTGGGAGTCAGCGCGCCCGAGAAATTTGATGTTGCCGTCCCTGCACATGGACCCCAGATCGCCCGTGTAATACAGCCTTTCGCCGGTCTCTGGATGAATGACGAACTGCCTGGCTGTCTTTTCTGGGTCCTTCCAGTACCCCAACGCTACCCCGAGGCCGCCGATGTAAATGTCACCTGTAACCAGGTCCGGGCAGGGCAGGAGCCCCTGGTTCAGCACGTACATATGCTGATTGGGTAGTGCGTTCCCATAGGGGATGCTTTCCCAATCGGAGGAAACCTCTTCGACCGAATAAAAGATCGACCAGATAGAGCCTTCGGTGGCGCCTCCAAGGCTGATAACCTGTGCGCCTAGGGACAGGCCTCTGATGCGGTCGGGCAGCGGCACCGGGATCCAGTCGCCACTCAAAAGAACCAGCCTCAAAGATGAAAGATGGCGGCCACTGTCAGATCCCCAGCCATCGACGAGCATTCCCATAAGGGGCGGTGCAGAGTTCCAGATCGTTACCTCATGACGCCGAATCAGGTCTTCCCAATGGCTTGGATCTCGGGAAAGCGCGGCATCGGGAACGACGATCGTCCCCCCCGCCGAAAGAATTCCGAAGAGGTCGTAGACGGATAGATCGAAGGTGAGATCCGAGACCGCCAGAACTCTGTCGCCCGCCCCGACATTAAACATACGGTTCACATGAACCACCGTGTTGACGGCGCTACGATGCGAGATCATCACCCCCTTGGGCGTGCCCGTGGACCCCGACGTGAAGATGACGTAAGCCAGATCTTCCGGGGATTGCCGGATGGGCGGAGCAGTTGTAAGCAGATCCAGTCCCTGCTGCGTTGCTACCTCAATCCGATGAACATTCGATGGCCACTCCAATGCCCGGTTCAAGGGCGGTTGCGTTAGAACGATGTGAACCTCACCCTGCTCGAGAATATGGTTGCGACGCAGCGTGGGCCAGTGAGGCTCGATCGGGAGATACGCAGCACCAGCGATCAGCACTCCCATTGCAGCAACAACCTGCTCCCAACCTTTTCCCATAACGACCGCCACAAGTTCCTGTGGCCGTACCCCGCACTGGATGAGCTGCGCCGCAACTAGATTGCTGTGCGCGAGCAACTCTCCGTAACGCATCTCGCGAGCGTCGCAGGCCAGTGCGATCCTGTCTGGATATTTCATTGCGGTTGCGATGAACAAATCGTGGAGGCACCGGTCAACAACTTCAGCCGCAGTGTGGTTCACACGTTCCCGGATTTGCTGCTGAGCTTTGGGCAGCACGGCAGGATCTTGCCGCCCCCAAGCGCCGAGGTCCCTGACAAGCAGGTGCAGAAGTTCCTGATGGGATTCGAACATGTCATCGAGCACGCCTGGTGGAAAAACCTCTTCGACGGCATCCCAATTGATAACCAGATCGCCGTTGACTTCAAAGATCTGATAATCGAGCCACACCTGGGGAGTCTGGGTGATGCCATAAACCATGGGGCCAAATCTTTCCAGCACCCCGCCGTCATCGCTCCTCTTGCCATCCAGCATCAACGTGCTGCTGAACACGACCGGGAGCATTGCCTGCTGCTGCCAGCCCCGACGCTTGACCAGCTCGCGCAATACCTCCACGACATTGACTTGGCGGTGATCATAGTCCCGAAGAAACTGGGCCTGGATTCGGGCGGCCAGCTCCACAAAACTACAGCGCTCCTTGGCATCAATTTCCAGGGCCATCAAATTCGTAAAATCGCCCACGAGGGTCATGACCTCGTGGTGAAGAGGAAGCCGGTTGAATAGGGTTAGGTTCAAACAATAGTGTGGAGCCTTGCACCACAGGTTGAGAACCGTGGAAAAGGCCGCGAGCAAAACGCTAGAGGGCGTGATTCCAGACTGGCGCCCGCGGGTCTTGATGAGGTCCCATTGATCCGCAGGAAGCTGAAGTCTCCGGCGTCTGAACGCGTGCTTACGACCTAAATCGATGTTGCTTACCATTGGCAACTGCGGCGCAGGCGGAAGTTGGTCGAGCCGGCTCCACCAGTAGTCTCTCGATCTTTGATAGTCTGGCTGCTCTTTCAACTTCGCCTCGGCGAGTACGTAATCGCGAAACGAGATGCTGGGGGTACTCACCTGGTAGTCTGGATCCTGGTAATAACCAAACCATTGCTTAAACACAAGCATCATGCTCCATGCGTCGACCATCAAAAAGTCCCAGCTCACGCATAGAAGTGAATGTTCATCGGAAATCTGGGCCAGCCGAATGTCAAACATGGGCCACTGATCGCAAGGGAAGACCTGATGTGACATCTCGGACCGAATCCGGAGAAGCTCAGTCTCGCGTTGCTGCTGATCGGCACCCCGCTGATTAGACACAGCGATAGCGTAAGGTGGAATCTTTTCAAGGACGCGTTGTTGCCCATTCACGTCGACAACGGCGCGCAACATGTCATGAATCCTCAAAACCTTTTGGAACGATGACGTCAGCCTGCCCAGATCGAGCGCTCCGCATTGGATCTCGAAGTAAAAATGAGTGGATACCGCGCCCAGTTCAATATGAGCGCTACGACCAATCCAGTAGGCATGTTGGACGTCGTTCAGCGGGAACGCCTCGTAGCGCTTCGCCGGGTCAGGGACGATTTGCTGTAGTTCGTTTTGTAATGGTAGAGCGTCAACCGACTCAAGCATCTCAATCAAGGCTTTTTTTTGCAGGCTGATCGTCTGCTGCAACTCAGGTGTCACAACGCCGGGCGCCGCAGTCACATGGAGCTTGCCCGCTCTGACTTCAAGTCTTACGTTAAGGTCAGATAACCTACTAAGTAGCTCGTGCATCACGCCCTCCTCACGCCGGCAGGTTCGGCTCCGTTAAACAGCTCGCACCAGTCCCCCAATATTGGCTGTTTCAGAAACGTGTGGTGTGTGCCGGATACTCGTATGCAGCGTACATTTCCTGTGGTGAACCGGCTCCAACCCCAATCGATTGCGTCCCGGCCTGGGTGGGTGGAGAACTCGTCCACGATATCGTCTTCCACGCGCACGACAGTCAAATTGGAGGAAATGCGCGTCGGGTTATAGCGGGTTCCTGCAATGACGACATCTCTAAAAACCAGGAAGCTCTCCATCATAGATTCAATATCGAGCCCGAGCATACCAGGCCCCTTCAACAGTGCAGCCGCTTTGCGCAACTGCTCCTCCGGTTTCAAGCCCAGGAAGGTCTCGCCCTCTAGCCGCTCAAGGGGGAGGTCAAGCACCAGATCCTGCAGGAACCAGAGCAACAGGCGCTTATCGCTCACATCGGCGCGCGGGACCGGCGCTGGTCCGTCCAGAATGAACACCTGATTTACGCGCTCCCCGGAAGCCTCGAGCTGCGAGGCCATCTCAAACGCGATCATCGCGCCTGACGACCAACCCCCTAGTAAATACGCACCCGCCGGTTGGTGTTGCTTAAGCTCCGTAACGTACTCTTTGGCCATTGCGATGACATCCGTTCGCCGGCGCGTATCATCTAGTCTGGGGAAGGCTTGTATTCCGTAGAGTGGACGATTGATCCGCTCACCGAGGTGTGTGTACGTCATCACTGAACCCCCGGCGGGATGCACGAGGAACAAAGAGTCGCCAGTGCCTCTTAGATCGATGGGCACGATTCTGTGAATTTGCGGCGTGTCTTCCGGGCACGTTATGCCCTTCCCAAGCTCGCGAATCGTGCGTGCCTGCCAGATGTCGCTCAACGTAAACGCCCGGCCAAGCTCTTCTTTGATCAACGCGAAAATTCGTATGGCATCGAATGACTGCCCGCCCAGATCGAAAAAATCGTCGGTAACACCGATTCGCGCGACGCCGAGAATGGATTCCCAGATCGCTTGCAGTCTTTGCTCGATAGCGTTAACGGGCTCGACATACTCTCGTTTCTTATGGGAATCCGCATCTGCGATGAAATGTGTTTTCGGCAGGGCCTTTCTGTCGATTTTCCCATTCGCTGTTAATGGCAGCCGCTCCAGCATCCGCCAGGCCGTTGGCAACATATGCGGGGGCAGCTTGTTCTGGAGGAAGGACACAATGTGCTTCACTTCTACGCACGCATCCTCCTTGGGAACGATGTAACCGACCAATCTCGGCTCATGTCGTCCCATGGTCTCCTCTAACACAACTACCGCCTGAACAATGGACGGATGCTCCCCCAGCACAGCTTCGATCTCCCCGAGTTCGATGCGTTGCCCCTGCACCTTCACCTGAAAATCGAGCCGTCCCATCCATTCCAGACAACCGCCAGGCAAATACCGCCCAAGGTCACCAGTGCGATATAGCCGTTCTCCGGTCAACGGATCGAGGTAAAAGCTACGTTCAGTCTTCTCCGAATCCTGCCAGTATCCCTGCGCCAAACCCACGCCGCCGATGTGCAGCTCGCCTGGAACCCACGTTGGGCAGTCTTTTCCATTTCGATCGCGCGCATACCAGCGTTGGTTAACCATGGGGTAGCCGTATGGGATCGTCGCCCAGGTTGGTTCCACTTGTTGGATGGGATAAAGGATGGACCAGATTGAGGCCTCAGTGGCGCCACCAAGACTGACAATGTTGGCATTCGGTGCTATAAGTCTGATTGCGGCCGGCAGGTCGAGTGGAATCTTGTCCCCGCTGAGCAACACAAGGCGCAGCGAAGGGACGCGGGCCCGCCGCCTTTCCGCTGCTTCGACCCACAAGCGCATCAAGGCTGGCACGGAGTTCCAGATTGTGATGTTCTCCCGCAGGGTCAACTCGAGCCAATGCATGGGATCCTGGGCCGATTCGGGATCTGGATACACGAGGCACGCGCCAGCGGCAATGGTCCCAAAAATGTCGTAGACAGACAGGTCGAAGTTAAACTCCGACACGCCGAACAGCCTGTCAGAGGGACCCACATTGAACCGTCGGTTGATGTCAAGGATCGTGTTCAAGGCGCCGCAGTGAGAGATCATTACTCCCTTTGGCGTTCCTGTCGAACCTGAAGTGTAAATCACATAGGCCAAGTCTGAGTTTCCAGCGGTACAGGATATGTCGCCATTCGACGCTCCGGCAGCGGGCCCGTTCAGCGAACCGCAAAGAACCGTCATGCCTTCAGGCCAGGCGGGCAGCCCGGTGTACTTCGGCTGGGTCACCGCCAGACGCGACCCAACGCTGGTCAGCAACAATGCGATCCGTGCCTGCGGCAGGCGCGGGTCGATCGGCACATACGCTGCACCCGCCTTCAGGATGGCCATAACGGCAACCAGCATTTCTTTGTCCCTATCCATGATTACGGGGACCAAATCGCCTCGCCTGACGCCCCTTTTCCACAACTCTGCGGCGAGCGCATTGCTCTCGGCATCCAGCGCGCCGTACGACAGCGGACCTTGTGCACTTAATAGAACGATGCTATTGCTCCGGACCACTGCCTCTTTGCTGAGGGCCGCATGGAGTCCCGAAGTAGATACCGGTTCTGCGGTCTGGTTTCGTTCGTGCCTATCGCGCAAGTCGCGCACATGCACCAGATCGAAATCGGTGTGCAGCCAGGCGCTGCTGTCGCTGGCCAGAAGGTGCACCAAGCGGTTGAAGGCGTCCCACATATGGGCGATTACGCCCTCCGGGAAAAACACTTCTATTAGGTCCCAAACGTAGTAGCAGCTGCCATCTTCGAGTTCAAAGAATTGATGGTCCAGAACTGTTTGCGAAGTCTCCAGAAGGGTGTACGCAGCCTTCTTGTATTTCTTGAGAGACAAACCACTGCCAACGACAAAAGGAGAGGGTGCCGTTCCGAAAGAACCCTTCAAACGATTTAGCTCCTGCAAGACCCGCATCCCGCCGATTTGCAGATGTTCCATGTCCTCCATCACCTGTTCCTGGATCCTCTTCGCGTTGTCTGCGAACGAAGCGGACGCGCTCAATTTGATTTCCAGTGGGTACAGGGACGCGAAGTTGCCCAGCATCCGCGTGAGGTCTGGATGAAGGTCCGCGAACCGCCGGGTTACCATCTGGCTCAGGATGAAATGGTCCGAGTTGCTCCAGGTCACAATCACGTAGGCATACGCAGCAATCATTGCGTTGGACGGTGTGATCCCAAAGGCGGCCGCACGGCTCTTGAAAGCATCCCACAGCGGCTTCTCGATTCCACCTTCCCTCCGCTCCAGTTGTGATCTGCAGCGGCGGTTAAGTCCGGCCTTCTGAGGCAGACTTGGCGGCGGCGGTAAACCCGGAAGACGCGCGGCCCAGTAATTGTAGGCCGCCCCACCCAGTTCCGATTTGTCCAGGCGTTCAAGACCGAGCACGGCATCGCGATAGGACAGAGTAAGAGGGGGATAGGTCAGGCCAGGATTTGAATAGTATTCGTCGATCTCGTGAAGGAACTGCATCGTCCCGAAGCCATCGGAAAAAAAATTATTATGATTGTAATGAACGCGCGCCATCTCCCGGCCGTTTTCCGTCCATAGCGATATACGAAGATCCAGCCACGGCCAGGCATCCAAAGGCAACTCCTGCCGGTTCATCTCCTTGCGTATGCCCAGCAGGCGGCCACCAACTTCTTCGGCGTTCGAACCGTGCAAATCGTAGATCTGGCATCGAAGGATGGGGTCACCACTCAGCAGCTTCAACTTGATGTCGCGGGTCACCGTGCAAAGCTCGCGGCGATGGCGATGCAACATCTTGTTCCAAGCCGCTTCGTAGGCCACGGGATCCAGGTCAATCAAATCGTACTCAAGATAGCAATGGGGTCTGACGTGAAACTCCATATAGGAATCGTTGGCAATGTAGAACCCTAATTGCAGGTCCGAGAGAGGGAAGGAAAGAGCGTCACCCAGTGGGTCCGGCTTCAGGCGAACGCTGGAACGTACCGGAACCGACAATGCGACCGTCTGCAATCGACGCAGGATCTCGTCTTTGCTTTCCACAACTCGGCGCTGCAGTTCGCGGGTCAGCGTCCCTTTCGGCGCACTGATCCGAAGCTGCCCACTCTCTGCAGCGAGCGTCACTCCGAGCTGCGCAACTTCGTCCAGCAATAGGGCAACTTTATCCATTAGTCAGTCCACATTCATTTGTCAAGGAGTTCAGGGCCGGGTATCAAAAAACGTACGTTTCTCGATCATCAGAGGTTTCCGAATCGGCGACGCCGCTGACACGACGGATAAGCAGCGCGTCGTAGAGCGCATCGATCAGGCTTTGCACCTTCCCTCCGACAATCCGCTGAAGCGGTATATCCACGCCGAGTTCCAAGCGCAGGGTGTTACGCAGGTTGTTCGAAGATAGAGAATCCATTCCCAATTCGCCCAGCAGCATGTCGGCGAATGGCCGCGATTGTGCGTCCAGCGTAGCGATGTCAACGCCCAGAGTCTCAGCCGTCCGCATCCGAACCGTGGAGAGCAGGTAGGTGATCGCGGCGTTCCGGGGCCTGCTCATGACTTCGTCGACCCTGGTAAGCAATCCGTCGTCTGCAACACGCGGCGCGACAATATTTCCGGGTTCTCGATCTGCGCCCACCTGGTCCTGTAAAAGTGCTGAACGCGCCAGGCGCTGTCGGACAACACCGTCGCTCTCGGCCACGATCACCTGATGCCCGTAGTCGTGCGCTTTCCCGGCCGGGAAGAGCACGGGGCCGAACCCTTCCAGTTGCAAGACAGCACGCCAGCCCGCTGGCAGCAACGCAGGACCGCCAGTGATGCGGGGTTCGGTGTCCGAAAACTGCCACCATCCGTCCAGAAGACCAACAGTGAGATGGTCGAACGTGGTGTTGACGGTTACGTCGTGGAGAATGAGAAGCCCATTGGTCTTCAACAAAGCCTTGGCATTGCGCAAGGTTGTGTGGATGTCCCTGGTGGCATGCAGAACATTGCTCGCGATCACCAAATCGTAGCTGTCGATTGCCATGCCTTGTGCTTCAGGCGATCGCTCCACGTCGAACAGCTGGTAGTTGAGGTAGGCGCGCTCAGATCCAGCCCAGCGCCGTGCGGCGGAAAGGACCTGCATTGAAGTATCAGTACAGGCGTATTCTTTCAGGCAACTAGCGTGCGGTTCAATTGCTGCGAGTATGCCCTCGGTTGTGCTGCGCGTTCGTGCGCCGATCTCGAGAATTTTCAGCTGGCAGTGGGAATCCCGGCAACAGCGCTCCAAAATATACTGGACCACTGCCTGAGCTATCGTCTCATTGCAGAAACGGATGACCGGACCTCTCCGCATGATCCTTGCGATCTGGGGAGTCGACCCGGAAGCAAAAACATCCGCAAAAATATCGGTGGCGTCACGCCGTCCGGCTAGTATGTCCGGCAATGCGTGTAGCACAGATTCGACCACCTTTACGCCGGCCTCCAACTCGGGATCCTTAAGCCATTGACCCTTCTTGCTCTCCCATGTCCCCCAGGCATCTTCGCTATCTGCGGGAACCAGGTCCAAACCATCGCGTTGCGGTATGCATCCGGGTGGATAGCCGTTGGTCGCCACCAGGCGAATGCTGTGTTCGAACCATAGGCGGAAGCGTGTCTGGACTTTCCCGCTCGACTGCGCCTCCTCCCAGGAGGCGCCTTTCTCACCGAAGATCCCAGCGGATTGCAACTGGGACCGCAACAAATTGATGAGGAGGGCGTCGATCTCCTGTTCTGCCTCGCACCAATCGTGTGAAGGTGACCATTCGCTCGCATCATTTGCTTTTCCCACACGCTCGATAGCGGTCAGGCACGAGGGCTGCGTTTCACGAAAGCCGGTGACCCATTCGCCGGAAAGGATGTCGAAAGCGCTCAGTGCGGTCTGCTGTGTCACTTTTAGATATGCCACTTGCACCTCAGGGCCACACAGCAGTTCGTCCAGGATCCTAGTTGCTTCCGGCAACTCAATCGAGCCGAATCCCCTTCCAGCCATAAGAGCTTGATAGCGCTCCGAGGCCACAGCCCCTATGCTTCCCCAATACCCCCAGTTGATAATACGAACCTTGCACGGCCACTCACGAGACATGCGGCGCGCGAAGCTGTCCAGGAACGTGCATCCCGCTACGTAGTTACTCTGTCCTGCTGACTTGATGAAAGCATTGCACGAAGAAAAGAACAGGACGAAGCGGAGAGCATCCCGCCCGAATACCTGAGCCAGCCGAACGGTGCCATCGATTTTTGGCCGGAGCGCGGCGCTGAACGCGTCTTCCGTCATATTCGCGAGGCTCCGGTCGTGCAGCACCATCGCAGCGTGAACCAGCCCATCAACCCGGCCAAACTTCTGAAGGATCATGGTGCGCGCGCTCTCGAGTTGCTGCAGGTCTGTTGCATCCGCTGAAATGTAAAGTGGTGCCGGACCAAGCGAGGCCAACCTGTCAAGTCGGGCCTGCAGAACGTTGTCCATCGGCCGCCGGCCTATCCAGACAAGTTGTACGCGCGACCGGCGCAGGAGGGCCTCGGACCATGCAGATCCGATTCCACCGTGGCCCCCAAGGATGACGTAAACCTCCCCTTCACAGGCCATCATCGGGGCATCGTTGATGAGTCGGTAGGGCACGAGTTGCTGCCGATACCAGCGGCCTTCCCGATAGAACAATGCGTTTCCGTGGGGGAACCCTTGCACGGCGAATAGATCCTCCCATGGCCAGTCGTTGGAATCGGGCAGGTCTATCAAGCGCACGGTCCAGCTGGGGTGTTCGTTCGCCGCAGAGCCCATCAATCCGTGGACGGAAGCGTGGGTAGGGTTAGCCAGCTCAGTCGCGTGAACGGCCTCAATCCCGACCGTCAGCACCGTCCAGGTCAGAATCCTGGCACCGTAGCCGGCGGCAAGCATAGCCTTGATCAAACGGAACCCTGAAAGCACTCCTTGACTCTGCTCGGCAATCATAGAGTCGGCTGCCAGCGTGTCTGGAAGGTGTTGAGGCACCAGCCACACTACATGCCCAATCTCGCCCAGATCCACGATCTTCCCGCAGATAGATTCGACGGTTTCTCCGGTTGCCAGCTCTACGTATTTGGCGTCAGGAAAAAGCCGCTGAATCGCTAATCGCTGGTCGCACGTGCCACCGATCATCACCATGCCTCCGGTGGCCAGGGCTTGCCTAGGTGCAAGCCGCATAATCGAAACCGGCTCCCAGACTTGCGTCAAAACCACTTCCTCGGTCACCGGAGCCTCAACGGGCAAGAAACCTAGCAGTTCGCCTTCTAACGGCTGTGCGGCCCAGCCGCGGAAACGGACACTGACACGACCGTCCTCATCGCATAAGTCGATATCGAATTTATCCTTGTCCCTGCGAATCAGGGCCCACATCGCCAAAGCACACGGCGCGAATATCTCCACACTGTCAAGCTCTGCGGGCAACGCTGGTTTTATTGCCTCCGCATCGCTCCGCCGGTCTGCAAGCATGAACCCGATAATCGCCTGAATCGCTGAATCGGCCACACCGGGGTGCAGGACGAATCCATCGTATACGTGCACCGGCGAAGCCCGCAGTTGGATCTTCGCCAGGAGTTCCTCGTTCCCGACATGGATTTCGGAGATACACCGATGGGCCGGCCCGGAATGGAAGCCCAGAGACCTGAGAGCCTGATAGCAATCGTTTCCGGAGTAGTGTAACCGATCACATTGTGCGTGCAAGCCAGCTATGTCCAAAACCGGCGCTGGGACTGCCGCGCTCGCCCTGGCATGCCCACGCGCATAAACAACCCCGCCGCGATCCGTTCCTTCGAGGTTGCTCGATATCTCAAATCCCAGGCCAGTGTCATTCGGTGTCAACCGAAGATGAAGCTGCGCAGGTTTTGCCCCCACAATGAACGGCCGCAGCCAGACAACGTTGCGCAGCGCGATGGCGCTCTGTTGCCCCGCCGCTGGGCTGATCGAACTCAAGGCGACATGCTCGGCGGCTGCGCGTGCGATTTCGAGGTAGACCACGGCCGGTAGCACTTTCCTGCCCTGAATGACATGATCAGTAAGGAAATCCTCCGCGCCGGTCAGCACGGTACTGAAGCAAAAACCTGAATCGCCCGCCTCTGTCTGGTTCAGTAACGGATGCACGATCTGCATACCAGTTGCCTTGCTTTTCGGTAGCCAGCATCGCTTGCGCGCAAAAGGATAAGTTGGCAGGCTCAGGCGGCGGGGTTTCGATTCCCCGTACAGACGCTCCCAATCGATCTCCACTCCCTTGACCCACACGTCCAGCAGTTTCTCGGATTGATGCTGCTCGATCCATCGGTCAATCACAGTATGGAATTCGCTGTCTGCCCTCAGAATGCCTAGCACATCCTGATTCTTTCCCCCCTGGCCCCGATACACCCCCTCCCGTTTTCCCTCATCCTTATTATTAAGGAAGGCCTGCAGCTTCTGCTCCAGATCGCTGATCGAGTTCACAAGCAACCCTAGGCGTTCCTCCATCGCATTACGACCCACCTGCAGGGTATACGCAATGTCGATCAGGTCGGCCGCATCGAAGCGCTGTTGTCCTAATGCGGCCTGTAAACCTTCCGCCTGCTCGTGCAGCCGCACCTCATCGCGTGCCGACAGTACCACCAGGGCAGGGCGTTCCCGCGTCACGGTCCGGCGAGGAATCTCGATACGGGGAACATACTCCTCCAGCACTACATGTGCGTTCACCCCGCCGAAGCCGAACGAACTCACTCCGGCTCGGCGCGGCAGATCGTGGACATTATCCCCGTTCTGCCCAGTCTTCCACTCTGTCCTCTCACGGACGATGTAGAAAGGACTGCCTTCGAGTTGTATATACGGATTGATCGTCTCGCAATGCAGGCCCGGCACCAGAATCCTGTGCTTCATCTGCAACAGGACCTTAATCACTCCCGCCACACCCGCCGCCAATTCCAAATGCCCTATGTTGGATTTCACCGAGCCCAGGCCGCAGTGCCCCGCCTGTACCTCGCTTCCCCAGCTCTGATATAAATCCCGGAACGCCGTCTTCAGTCCATCCACTTCCACGGGATCGCCCAGCTGTGTGCCGGTCCCATGGGCTTCGATGTAGCTCACGCTCGCCGGGTCCACCCCAGCCTGCGTGTAGGCTCTCCGCAACAACTCTGCCTGGGCCTGTGGATTGGGCGACGTAAATGAGTTCGCGCGCCCTCCGTGGTTTTCCGCGCTCCCCAAAATCACACCATAGATGTGGTCGCCCGCCTGCTCGGCCGCTGCCAGCCTCTTCAGCACCAGAATGCCCACGCCTTCGCTGCGCACGTAACCATCCGCTCGGTCGGAAAACGTCCTGCAGCGTCCGCTCCCGCTCAGCATCCCGGCCTTGGTACAGCTGATGTGCAGGTCCGGCGTCAGGATCGTGTTCACTCCCCCCACGATCGCCATCTCGCAGTGGCCGCTTCGCATCGCCGACACCGCGCGATGGATTGCCACCAGTGAGCTTGAACACGTTGTCTCAATCGGCTCACTGGGACCATGCAGGTTGAGAAAGTAACTCATCCGGTTCGGCCCCACCGAGGCTACCGTCCCCATTGCCGTATAGCCCTCGATGCCAACCTTCGCTTGCGCCATCAGCCGTGCATAGTCGGAAAGCCCGGTACCAACAAAAATCCCAGTGTTGCTGCCCCACAACTTCGACGGCGCATAGCCTGCATCCTCAATCGCCTTCCATATATGAATCATCAGCAACCGCTGCTGCGGATCCATCAGCTCCGCTTCGCGCGTGGAGATGTTGAAAAACTGCGGGTCGAACTCGTCCATCCCCGCGATGAAGCCCCCCCACTTAATATCGGTCTTATTCTCTTCCCCAGGGTCTCCATAAACCGCTCGCCAGTCCCATCTCTCCGGCGGAATCTCGCCGATGCAGTCCCGGCCACTCAACAGGTTTTCCCAGAGCTCGTCAACATCTTTCGCCATTGGAAAACGACCACTCATGCCGATGATGGCAATCCCCTCCGCGGCCTCACCACCTCCTGTCGCACCCACCAAAGCAAACCGCGAACGCCGCACTCTTCTTTTTTCCAGCGCCTTCCCCTCCGGAGCTTCCACCACGGGCGGGCCGCCGGCCTGTACCGCAAAATGGGCCGCCATTACATCGGGCCAGGTCCGGACCAGATACCCGGAAAATCCCTCCAGCGTCGGACTCTCGAAGAACTCATAGGGCTTCACCGCAATACCGTACTCGGCGCTGAGCTGGTCGGCTAAGCCGATCAGCGCGATTGAATCGAGGCCAAGTCCGCTAAATTCTGCGTCAGCTCGAATCTTGTCCGGCTGCAACTTCATCAGTTTGGAGATCGCCCGCATCAGCTCCGCTTGCACGTCCGCTTGCAGACCATCGACAACGACCGGCCGAATAGCACTCGACACCTCGCCCGCCGCACGTGAAGCCGATTCCTCGCTCCCGCCGGACACCCGCGTGGCCAGACCTTTCAGCCGCACACACACCCACCCTTCCTCGTCGCACAAATCGATGTCGTAACGGCTGATTCCCTTCCGGTCTGCTCCTGCCTCTTCCCGCCGCACTACCGCCCACATCTTCTCTGTGCAAGCGCCATGAATCTCCGCAGTCCTTAGCGCAAAGGGCAGCGCTCGTTTCCTCGCCCCCGCTCCCTCTCCCCCGGTCAGACTGAATCCGATGGTCGCCTGCAACGACGAATCCATCAAGCTGGGGTGCAGCACAAAATCACCACGACTCGCCCATACTGACGAAGGCAGCCTCAACTTCGCCACCGCTTCGTTCAAGCCTACATACAGAGCCTCAATGCCCCGATGACTCTTTCCGTACACGATTCCCTGCTCATCCAATACAGCGTAACAACTCGCTGCCTCATAGCTTCCCGCCTGACATCGCGCCTTGATTGCCCCCACATCCAATCGCGGAGCCGCAGCCTCTGCCCCCATAACCGCAACACCCTTCGCGTAGACGACTTCTCCTCCCTCACCTCGCACGGACCCGCTGTAAATCTCAAATGCGATTCCGTCTCGCTCCGGATACAGGCCAATATGCACTTCGACAGGGGCCTCTCGAACCATCAGCGGGCGTAACCAGGTCACATCCATCAGCCTCAACGTGCCGGCCCCGCGTTCGCCCTCTCTTTCCCACGACTTCTGCCTCGCCCGAGTGACGGCCTCGCGCACCATCTCCAGATACACCACCGCCGGCAGCAACCGCTGCCCCGCGATTCGGTGATCCCCCAGGAAAAACTCCTGACCGGTAAACGTTGTGCTGTACCGCTGCTCTTCAAGATCCGACGTGTTCTGGTGAACCACTGCATGCAGCCGTGCCACGCCACCGACCACCTGCGTCTCTTCAGGCGCGTCAGGCCAATAACGCTCCCGCGCAAAAGGATAAGTTGGCAGGCTCAGGCGCCGGGGTTTCGATTCCCCGTACAGACGCTCCCAATCGATCTCCACTCCCTTGACCCAGAGTGAGGAGAGATTCAGCAGGTCTTTGCTAGAGATATATGTATTGATCGCCTGTTTCGCTGTGTCCGCGAGTGCGTGATCCAGGCGGTCTTCCACGGTGCCTGAATGGAAATGCTCGAGGGTGGTCGGCTCGCCTGTGACGTAGCTACGCAGCGCGAAGATGAGCGCTTTGTTGCTCTTTACGATGAACGCCAAACGCTCCCGCATAGCCGTTCGTCCTACCTGCAAGGTGTATGCCACCTCTCGGAGGCTCGGGTTGGCCCGCTCCATAAAATCTGCCAGTCTGCCCGCCTGCGCGACCAGTTGCGCTTGACTCCGCGCCGATAAAACAATCAGCCATGGTCCAGCATCGGTAGCGCTGAACTCCTGGGCAATACCGCGGTACTCCTCGACGACAATATGCGCATTGGCTCCTCCAAAGCCGAAGGAGCTCACACCGGCTCGACGTGGCAGCTCATTGCCGTGCGCGTCACAGTAAGGATGCCAGACCTGGTTGCGCTCGACGATAAAAAGCGGACTGGCCTTCAAGTCGATTTCGGGATTCAGGCGTTCGAAATTAACAGTAGCGAGAAGCAGACCACGTCGCATGGACATCAGCACTTTAATCAGACCCGCAAGCCCCGCCGCACCTTCAAGATGTCCGAGGTTGGTCTTCACCGATCCAACTGCGCAGCGCGGCATTACCGGCCAACTCGAGCCTTGCGCGTTGTACAACCGACGAAACGCTTCAGTCAAGCCGCTGATCTCGACGGGATCGCCGAGGCGCGTGCCAGTACCGTGGGTCTCGATATAACCCACTGACTCGGCTGGGACACCAGCATCCAACCAGGCGGCTTCGATTACGGCAGCCTGCGCATCCGGTTTCGGGGCTGTGAGCGAGGCTGCCTGGCCGCCATGGTTCACGGCAGCTCCCTTTATCAAGCCGTATATCGCATCGCGGTCTGCCAACGCGGCGTACAGAGGTTTCAGCAACAACACGGCCCCACCTTCTCCCCGTACGAAGCCATTGGCAGCCGCATCAAAGGCCCGACATTCGCCAGTGGGTGACAACATGCCTCCCAAGTAATACGCAACGCTGTTGGTCGGGCTGCAGAGTAGGTTGACTCCGCCTACAATCGCCTGTTCGCAGTCTCCACGTCTTATCGCGCACACCGCCTCGTGCAAAGCAACGAGAGAGCTTGAGCAGGCGGTGTCAATGCATAGGCTGGGACCCTTTAAATCATAGAAATACGAAAGACGATTGGCGAGCATCGACTGCGCGCTGCCGGATCCGATATAAGCGTCGGCTACCGCGGAACTCGCGACGAGAACGTCGCGATAATCAAAGTGGCATGCGCCAACAAAAACGCCGACTTCACGGCCCGATAACTCCGCTGGCTGATGCCCTGCATCCTCCAGCGCCTCCCAGCTCAGTTCAAGCAATAGCCGCTGCTGCGGGTCCATCAATTCGGCTTCCCTTGGAGAGGTGCGGAAGAAGGATGCATCAAACTCATCTATTCGCGCCAAGAACCCGCCGCGATCAATGCCTTTATGCTTTTCGTTAACATCCACAAAGGCCGGCCATTCCCATCGGTTTGGAGGCATGGGAACGATTCCGTGCGCGCCACGCTCCAAAAGTGTCCACAATTTATCGGGTGACGTTGCGCCGCCTGGGAAGCGGCATGCGACCCCGATGATCGCAATCGGCTCCTTCTCTAAGCGAGGGCGAACCGACGCGGCTTCTTGATTGTTCTCTCCGGAATCCGATTCATGGTCAGCCTGATCCAAGAGCTTCAGCGCCGACCGATCCCGGAGCTTCTCCTCGGACACCAATGGCACCAAAGCCTCGACCATCTTTTCGTGTGTCTCATATTCGAACAGAAAAGACGGAGACAGCTTTACGGAGAACCGTTTTTCCAAGAGCTGTCGCAACTCAACCAACTCGATGGAATCCAGCCCCAGTTCCATTACAGGGCGGTGTGTCAGATAACCTTTGGCACGCTCAGGGCCAAGGATCACCAGAATGTCTTGCTCGACAAAGTCTCCTACAATTCCATGCTTCCTAGTGCTGCGAGCACCTTCGATAACAGTCTTGGCCACATTGCTCCCGTCGTTCTGCACATCGTTCTGCACATGTTGGATATTCGGCCGTTCTGTGGCTTCGCAAAGCATAACGCTCTGGCTGCACTCTGAGTTAGGGCTCTGCGTCGGCAGAGCGAACGCTTGAAGTAGCTCGAAGCCGGTATGTTCCAGGGCGCTGCGCCACTGGGGCACGCTAAGCAGGCAGCTGTCGCTCAGCCGTCGTTGGGGATCCCTAAAGAGCCACCATCCGTGCAGCAAGGCGCCACTAAAGGATAGGCAATCTTTTACAGACGTATACTCATTCATTATGAGTAGCCCGCCTGCCCTCAGCAACCTGCGTGTTTGCTGAAGTGTAACTTCGATGTCATGCGTGTCATGTAACACATTCGAAGCGACGATGATATCGAAAGTGTGATCCCCGAATCCCTGCCGTGACAAATCCTGCTCGATATCCAGGGACCGGTAATCAATCCATGGGTACCGGTCGGCGAACCGATCCTTTGCATGCCGTGTGAAAGCCAATGAAACATCGCTGAAGCAGAATTCAACGAGTCCCGCGAATGACTCCAGCACTTCCAGGATCCCGATGGTCGCACCGCCAGTACCGGCCCCGATTTCGAGAATACGGACCTTCGTAGGTAATGGTTGCAGCCGGAGAATCGTGCAGTTCACAGCGTCGGCGACAATCCGGTTGAAATAATCCGAAACGGCATCGCCGCAAAATACGTTCTTGAAAACATCCATATTGGCGTCTTCGAACAGAACGTTGGTGACATCGATCGCACCGGTGAGGATCTCCTCATATCTGGCAAGACAGCATGCGGTGAGGTTTAGATGGCTGGCGCAGGCTGGATGACGCTGCTGAAAATTTTCCTTGAAATCCGCCACCTGGTCCGGCACAGATTGCAGTGCATATTCGCGGACGAGGGTTGTGGTCTCCACGCGTAGATCTTTCAGCCTCACCAGGCCTTCTCGGTCGAATCTGCGCAGGAGAGCTTCAAAGTAGCGATCGTATTTGGGCGCTATCCTCAATAACTGCTTCAGGTCTCTAAGTTGATACACTTCTTCGGGTTGGCGCAGGGCACCCATTCTCTGGAGGTGCGCAACGACCCACCGGAGAGCAAAGATACCCAGCTCGCGTTCCCCGTCACGAGGGTCGTTCTCTGCCGCGAATGGATATTTGGCTACCAGCGTCGTTACGTCCCGTGCAACGGCAGGAGCGACGGCATGCCTGGCGGGGAGGGCCCTGACTTCTGCCAGACAATCTTCAATCCCGGCGACCGAGATCTTCTTGACTGCCCAGTACTGCTCGACGAACTGCAGCAGATCCGTTACATAGCTTTGATCTCCAAATGTTGCCCCTACAGAGACGGACCCGGGAGAGTTGGCCCTGAGGCAGCAAATCGCGGCGACGATTTGCCCCTCCATTACAAGCACAAACTGCCCTTCGGAAAACTCGCGCAACTGAGTCTCTAACCAACGAACTGGGTCTTGTGCGGGAACCGGTGGTGACGCACGAGAAGCACAGTCTAGGTCAGTCAACGCCATGAGATCCGCAGCACAGGCATGTCTAACTGTGTACGGCCGTTTTTCAAAATGACTAAGAGTGATGCGTGTAAACTCCAGCTTCGCCGGAAAACCGACGCAATGTCCTTTGCGGCAGAACAGCCCGGCTTCAGCAGCGCAAGCAAGAAATGTCTCCGCCTCAAGTGGATATTGATGGGATAGAGAGTGATAGGTGTCGAAATGAAAGCTTTCGCTTTCGTCCAGGTATGTTGCGGTAGCTTGGGCCGAGAGGCAATGCACTTCTAGGGCTAGCATCCCATGCTCGTTAAGGATTTTTGCCCACCGCTGCAAATGCTCGATCGTGCTCTGTATCAGGTCGCCAGCCGGGATGGAAGATCCATTGACATCGACGTAGATGCAACTGCCGCCGAATCGTGGGCGGCGCTGGGCCGCATCGTGGGTTTCAGGAACCACATACCGACGATTGTGGTCCATAAACGCCCTTACGTGCAGTACGCGGCCTGCGTCGTCGATCCCGCGCTCTCGCAGGCTTTGCATAAGACCGGCCGGATCTCCGATGTCACCCTTGAAAGTGATGTGATCAATACCATCGAGCGTTTGGGAGGCAGCGAAGAGAGCTTCGTCGTTGAAATCGACCGCAATCAGAATCAGCGGGTGTTGTTCAAGCACCTGTCCCCGACGGGTGCGGTCGCGCACAGTCTCGTATATTCTGCGTAGCATTGAGCCGTCGCCGCAACCCATATCCACGATGTATTTCGGTTGCGAGGCATAGGCCCCATGATCGAATACCTGGACCACCAGATCACAGAGCGCCGAGAAGTACTTCTCATGCTGAAAACCACTCCCGCGCACATTCAACGTACGGTCGACGTGTGTTTCGCGGTTGGCCAAATCCGGGGCGAATACTCGAGCATGATCCCCGAACAGGAGATCTTCGACGCATGAAAACATAGGTCTGTAGGATGCCAAGGCGGCGGTGATATGGATTCTGTCGATGATGAACCGGCCGACGCGATTGAGTCGCAGAGAGCGCGCGGAAGCCCATTTTCTACTCACGAATAGCCGTTCAACCTCGCGCCGAACTGGCTGATCAAGGCGTAGGCATAACGTCGCAATGGCATCCAGCGCACCCGTCTCCACGATGACATCCAATCTTCGCTGTGCCTTAAGTTCCAACAACAATGGAATGATCAACAGGCCGTCCAGGTAATCCGGAAGAACTGCGTGATCAATATTCCACCGCCGTGCTGACAGCTTGAGCCAAAAAGCGAGAGACTCCCCGCTGGACCGCTCTACATATTGGTGGAAGGGAAAACGATAAAGCTCCAGGATTCTGTCTGGTACCTCGCGATAGCGCGCGAGTTCCGCTGTGGCTTCGTATCGCCCAGCCGACGGGCAACGAAGCCAACCAAGGCAGGTCAACATCCGAAGCGCCACCTCGACGTATCCTCGATTACCTGAGAACTCGATCTCCAGTTGCTCCGAGCAAAACGGGCCCGCTGCCTCTATCCACGCAAGACATCCGCGCTGCTTGAGCGCATGTATGATCGGGATCGCGGCTAAGCCGTGAGAGTAGCGATTAAGTAGTTCCAGCATGATAAGAAAATAAGGCAGAGCCCAGAAGCATTCAGCGGTTCGCGAGATTCAGCAATCGAGCGCGGGAATACGCAGCTTGGCGCTGCCGTGGACGTCGTGATGGTCTAGGCGCTGGTCGACTTGCTGGCGCCACATTGCATAGTAGAGACCTTTTCTCTCAAGAAGATCCAGGTGGCTGCCGATATCAACAATCTGACCGCGCTCCAGAACGTAGATCCTGTCTGCATGCATCACCGTTGACAGGCGATGTGCGACCAAAATTGTGATTACGTCGCGAGACGCCAACGCGCGGATAGTCGCGGTGACCTCTACCTCCGTGATCGAATCAAGAGACGAAGTGGCCTCATCGAATACTAACAGTCGTGGACGACGCAGCAGCGCCCGGGCAATTGACAGCCGCTGCTTCTCTCCGCCGGAGAGCTTCATACCACCTTCGCCAATCAGGGTATCGAGACCGCGATCACCCCTGCGCAACAGGTCGTCGCAGGCTGCTTGCTTTAGCACTACCACGCACTCGTCATCGGTTGCGCATGGACAGGCGAACAGCAGGTTATAGCGGATGGATCCGGAGAACAGCTCCGTGTCCTGCGGAACGAAGCCGATCTGAGCCCTTAAGTCCTTCAGATCAATATCCGTGCATGAAGTGCGATTGTAGAGAACGCGTCCGCACTGAGGCGAATACACGCCGACTATCAAGTTGACGAGCGTGGACTTGCCCGATCCTGACGGTCCAACAAATGCGATGGTTTCGCCACGGGCTACGCTAAAGCAAACCCCGGAGAGAGCCGGACTCGTTTGATAGCTGAAATTCACGTCCTCAAATGCTAAGGAGTCGAGTAGGCCAAGCAGCACGGGACTAGCCGGTGTTGTCTCTGTCGGTGTCAACAGGATCGCACTGAAGCTATCGAGCGACGCCTCCGTCTCACGGAAGGTATTGAACGCGGTACCGAGATCCTGCAAGGGTCCGAAAATGTAGGCCCAGTAAAATGAAAGAGATAGCCACTGCCCCACTGTAATCTGGCCGGTGTAGACGAAATACACCATCACGAACGTGAGCGCAGCCCTAAGGCTGACAAAGCACATTACTTGCACAAATGTCACCAGTCTTAATGTGCGAAGCTTCCTAAGTTCCAGGCCGACGATGTTCTCGGTCTCTGCGTTGAGTCGCTCAATCTCCTGGCGGCCGAGTCCCAAACATTTAACAATTTTGATGTTACGTAGCGATTCCGTAGTTGAGCCGGCAAGATGCACGGTTTTTGCAGTGATAACTTTTTGGAGATTCCTAATTCTGAGCGAAAGCCGGTAGCTCAGAACGCTAGTCAGCGCCATGCTGACAAAAAAGCTCACGGCTAATACCCAGTGCAATGTAAAAGCGTATACCGTCACGAACGCTAGACCGAATAGCGCACTGAACAATGTGCTTATGACACACGGCACGAACTTCTCAACGTCAGTACGCGCTCTCTGGAGCTTGGCCAGCGTCTCTCCACTTCTCTGGTCCTCGAACACCGAGTACGGCAGCTCAAGTGAATGTCGGATCCCATCGGAGTACAGATTTGACCCCAAGCGGACGCTGATGATGTTGACCACATAGTCTTGAACAGATTTGGCCATCCTCCCGACGAGAGTCGCACCGACGGCAGCTAATAGTAAAAACCCCACTCCGTAGACGAACTGCTCACGGGTGTATTGTGAGTACCGAATAGCATATTTATCAACTAAATAACGGAGAATCAACGGGTCTATAAGCAGGAACATCTGGCTGATGGTTGCGAGCAGAAGAGCGAGATATACCCACCCCCAGTACCTGCGCAAATAAGAGTAAAGAAGCCGCATATTAGTCGGAATAACCCCGATCAAAGTTGTTCATTATTCAGTCGAGACCTATCGCCACGAGCGACATACGATGAACAGCCATCTTTGTTTTCGGTGACTCTGCCGTGGGCTGTTGGGAAGTGTTGCCTTCTGGAATGACTTGGGAACGCAGCTCTTCAAAGAGTGCGCTCACAGTATCAGATCCAGGTCATGGATGGTTGAAGCAAGAATGTCAACCATTTCAGGATCTCGCGACAGAATTGTCCGGACCTTGCCGCAATAGGCATACACGTCCTCAAAGTAGGCCTTTTCTTCCTGCACCGTCTCGAAAAGAGGCGGGAAGGCTAACCGCATTCCCGTTATCAGGGCGTCGCGCATCTCAGAATCGGCCGTGCTGATCAACCGATTCACTATCCTCATGTAACTGATAGAAGTAGAACAGATTCGGTTACAGGCGAGTAAAGCACGCAAAAGACAACTGACGGCGCGAGCGCCTATTGCAGACACATGCCCCTTAGCGAGTCCGATGCCGATATGCATATCCTCCAAATCCTTGGCCGCCTCGGTGAATTGCTCTGACATCCATCGTGCTGGCAGACCCTCACTATCGTAATACTCCCTCCAGCGCTGCACGACGCTCTGACCATGAATGACCCAGCCCATGCCCAGTCGGCTCGTGAACGTATCGTTGGTCGCGTGCTTGTCTTTCTTGCGGGCACCATAATCCAACACCCCAGCCGATGCCACAAATCGTGTGACATCAGGATTGGTCACAAAAACGAGATCGACCTCAATGCCCGAAAGGAAAAGACCGATCTGCTCCCTATCGCCCCCGGGTTGAGAAACATAATTGAGAATGCTTCCGGCAATTTCGCGCCTTCGCTGGCTTTTGAAGACATCCGCAGAGGGCGCCAATATCAGGACATCGAGATCTGAGACCTCCGTCGCGATGCGCGTGGCAATGGAGCCGGTGACGAGAACACCAACCTCGGACGCCGGCTTGATGAACTCGAATACAAGGGAAGTCAAGTCGATATCATTGGCGCGTAGCTCCGCCGTTAGTCCCTCGACGCTAGAACAAAGGTGCAGTTTGTGCGGTCGTTTCTTCAGCCGCGGACGTAATTCGTACTGTGCAGCAACGCGATTCTCAGCCATATTAGACACTATCAAGCTCTCGGCTTGGGATCTGTCAGAAAAATAAAATTTACAAAATTACAATATCCGAAATCACCGCCGAGTCCCACAGATGGAAGGTGTAGTTCAAGTCGCCGTGAAACTTGTGAGGCTTCACTTGACGGGGGATCGGCTTCCTCGATTCCCTTCCATCCGCCGCCCACGCAGCGAAGTCGTCCTCTTTCCGGTAGGGCAAGCGACCGGCCTCCAACTCCTCCATACCTTTAAAAAAAGGTGGGCCGCAGCATGCTCGTGAGCCGGACTAGACGGCTGACCGCTCCGTGTCCTTCTGCCAGCGCTTTATGGGCGACAAACACGCCTGCTTCCTTCATTCAACGTGCCCAACACGCGCAACCAGTGGCGTTCGGTCTCCAGCAGTCTCGCCCTCTTCGCCATCGCCGTATGATCTCGCACTGACGACAGACTAGCGAGCGGTATGAGGAACACTGAATGCTGCTATGCATACATCGCATGCAGTGTTCGAACTTGATCCGGCGGCCAGTTGTTTGAAGAGTGCGTCCAGGCTCGATTGTTGAACACTAGAAGGTCCCCAGGTTCCATTTTGTAAATGATATGACATAGAAATAAGCGCGATGTTTGTTCAACATCGCCGCTGCACGTGTCCGCAGGAGCCCAAGGCGAATCGTCTTCCACATGCATGTAGGCCTCATAGCCGCTTATATCCCCGTTACAATGAAAGATACCCAGGTGCTTCAGTATCTCGTATTGGAATCTGTGGAAAGCATGATCGTGCACGGTCACATTATCCCAATAGCTGACCAGGTCCTCACCTGAGACAATGGATCGGGATCTTACTAGCGGGACACCGCGTACAATGATGCTCCCATGTTCTACCTGGGCCAAAACGCTGCAGCCACAAGGGACCTCAGGGATTACGGTTTTTGCATCGAGGTGGTTTCTCCGTAATCGATTCAGTTCTGCCGAAGACATGCCGGTATTAACAATGGCTTTCTCCTTCGCACAGAGGCCGGAATGATCCGCGGTCTGGCTTATCAGGCTTAAAATATTCTCACCACCTGATTCGGCATTTTGGACACAATGGAGACCAAAAATCTCTAGGGGCGAGCTGCTGTCGCCCTCGCAATGGGGCTGTATTATTTCATAGGGGCCACGTTTGTTAACAGTCACTGCGAATTGATCTACGGGTTCTCTGGCCGCCATCAAACCCACGACATATTGCATCTGAATATCATACGAATCTCTTAAGCCATGACGATCTACGAGATCGCAAAACAGGGCCCTAGCGCGATCAAATGGCAGTGCGCGAATCAGAACCAGTCGACCTTGCGAGACTGCATTGTTGATAGTGGAACTATCACCATCGTAATCCTGGATTGTAAGGGCGTATGTATTGTCCACGAGAGCGGAATGAAGACGAAATACCGGTATGCCATGGAAGAACGACATCGGAGTTGGGTTTCGATGCAGACTCATAGAGATACTAAGAAACATCCTTAAATTAATTCTGTATAGCAGCCATCTATAATCTCTTCCCGTACCTGGCGTGATGGCGGGTGGAAATCGAGACAGTGGCTTGCGAGGACCAGATATTGAGCTTCTTTACTGCTTAAGTAACCGCTACCACCCAGAGCCTTGACGCTCAGCGCCACTGCGTACTCGATCTGTGCAGCAGTGTTGCATGCCACAAGCATTGATTTGCCCAGGAGGTATGCGGAAATATCGCTTTTCTCAACAGACGCGGCGAGGTGATAAATGGCCGCGGCCGCGGATTCCAACCGACTCAGGATCTCAACACGTTGTGCCGACGTGCCGCCGCGCTTCTTCAACACGGACTCACAAAGCCGAGTCGCCATTCCTAAGTAGCTGGCGCTTATAAGCACTTGAAAGAGGCACGACATCACGATCTCAGCATGGGCAACTACAAGGCCCTCCCTGCAGGCAACCTTTCCATCGGCGAAAGGCACGAGGACAAAGCCGTGCGGCACAAGAACACCCTCGAACTTGAGACAATGGCAATCCGCAGATGCCAGTATCTCGGATGTCCAAAAATCACTGACATTGGTCCCGTCGAGCGCTCGGTCCACGAGGGCGATTCCGCGACCTGTTTGCCCGCCAATGTCCACCAACACGCCGACACACGCGAAATTTGCATGATGGCTCATTGAACTTGGCTTTTTGGATCCAACCACCCTGAAACCAGCCCCACCGTCCAGCTGGGTACAGCGCACAGTTGAGTCCAAAGTATCGGCTCCCGGACGGCCCTCAGCAAAGGCAGATGCCACCAGCGCTCTCTCCCGTGCGACACGCTTCAGGCATGCTGCCCCACCAGAGAGTGAGCTCATTCCACGTGCGATCGCTGCCACTGTATGGTGGTGCATTGTCATCATTATGGACAGCGACGGACACCTGGATCCAACGACGCGCATAATTTGTGTAATCTCCAACAAGGAACCACCACCGCCTCCAAGGTCCCGGGGAACAAGGAACTCAGGCGCACCATGCGCGCGCAACAAGCCGGTAACGGATTCGCTGCCACTGTTCTCAAGGTCCATCATGTCCCGAGTGCTGAGCGCCTTGACCAGTTCAGGCATCCGCTTCGAAGCAATTTTTAGCTCATCGATTAGCATGGTCCTAATGCAGGCGAGCCACAAGGCAAACTGCTGCATGCGCCCGCGCCGAGGCGCACAGCACATAGATCTCACCGGGGCGGCCAGTTGCGGAATATGTGTGCAAATTGATAAATGGGTCGGCGCCGTTGCAATGCGCCATTGCTTTCGTCACTTCGGTATAGATTTGCGAGGACGCGAAGCCGGTGTGCTTCGCTTTCATCTCGGCGATAGGTGTAAAGAGGTTCAAGTAGAAGAATTTGGAAATGTCAGGCGGTTTCAAACCATGAACGGCCAGGACAGTTGCCACGCAATCCCTCTCGAGCTGCCGCATCAGGATCTTGCCAGTGTCTTCACTCGGATCCAGATCAGCGCCAATATGCACATGTAGCAGTTCCCAGGGGCAACGTGCAATCACGCTAGTAACGATAATCGCGAAGCAAAAGTCGCTGACCATGGAGTACTTTCGAAACCGGCAGCGGTCTTGCTCTAGCTTTTCCGCCGCCAGGATCAGCACGTATCTGTGACCCGAGTAGATCAAATCTCTTGCCTCCGCCAGCGCGTGGGCAACATTGATACATTCTCGATCATCCACGGTGTGCAACTTGTCAGGATGAATCGAAATTCCTGGAAGGACGCCGGCTCGGAGCTCGTCGCTGAAGCACTCCGCACTGTTCTGAAAGGGACCGCAGGCCAGCACGGCATCCACTTCGATTTTCTCAGCGCTCAGGTACGTCATTAGGTCTCCGAACCCACCCGCAACGTGAGCGGTATACTCTCCGGAAGAGCGACGGCAGTAGCCCCACTCCCAGAGATCTTCCTCATCGGGAATGTTTAGGAGGCGAATCTGCTCCTCGATATCCGGCAGATCCCGGTACCAAATCGGCTGATCACCTGGCGTGAAACTGATGTGACAGATGCCGAGTCTCGTCATGGTGCGGTCCTGTCACCGGAATCAATTTGCTGCCTCCGGTAAAAGCGAACCCAGGACTCAACTGCATCTTGGCCTTGCACGATCCAGTCACTCGTCACCAGATTCGCTATCTCTTTTCGTGAAAAGTTTTCGTCGTCAGGTTTTCCAATTAGGAAAGTTAGAAGAATTTTGAGCCCGTCGAGACTAACAGAAATTCTCGGGTAGCTATCTTCGGGCCCCATGGAGTACTCGACGCAAGCGCCAGCCAGGTCTTTTTTCCGTCGCTTCATCGCACGAGCGTCATCCAGGAGGATCAACAACTCGACGGGAGAAGTTGCACTTGCGGTCCCATGGGCAAACGCGCCGATCACTATCAAGGCAAAACTCGTGGACGGTTTCACAAACTCGCTCACAACGGAGATAAGGTCGATGCCCCCGAGGCTGAGGCGCTCGTAAAACTCTGTCACACTGCGGATTTGATGCAGCTCGTGATTCCTATTCGGCGGCGCATGCGTTGTATAGCGGTCACGATCGTTTGCCAGTCGGCCTCTGTCGATCTTGCCATTCTGGTTCAGCGGGAAGTCCGGGACGAACACAATCGCGCTCGGGATCATGTGTGCGGGAAGATAACGCCGCAGCTGCGTGGTTACATCGGAAGCATTGAGCGTAGTTCCATGCGTTGCCTTGATGAATGCCGTCAACGTACGTTGGTTCATCTCGAAACAGACTGCAGCCTGGCGCACGTTTGGCAGGCGCCCAAGCACTCTCTCGATCTCCTCAAGTTCGATTCGCTGGCCGTTGATCTTTACCTGCGAATCGATCCTGCCCAAGAACTCCAACACGCCGTTAGCATCAATTCGACCCAGATCACCCGTTCGGTAAAACCTGACGTGCTGCCCTTGACTATCCGTTCGCACAAAGAAAGCTTTCTGGTTCAACTCAGGCCGGTTGAGATAGCCGCGCGCCACACAAGTACCCCCAATGCATATTTCACCGGTCGTGCCGATGGCCACAGGTTCACGGTCTTCATTCAAAATGAGTATCTGGTCACTGTCGAGGGCCCGACCGATAGGCAGCCTGTTCTTGCCTTCCAGCATGCCGTCATCCTCAAACAGCGTGCTCTCGATGGTGCATTCTGTTACTCCATAACCGTTGAATAATCGCACCGCTTTCGTAACGCGCCAGCTTCTCTGATATTCCTCTTTCGTCCACAGGTCAGCGCCACAGTTGATCACTCCCACACAGGCCAGATTTTGTCCCGACAGCTCCAGGTAATCGACGAGAGGTCGCAAAACGGCAGGAACAATATCGACGTAGTCGATTGCCCCATCGACAAGCCATCGATAGAGTTGAACCGGATCAGCCACAGCCTCGGTTGGACAGATCACAAGCACGCCGCCTGAACAAAGCGCCTTCACGAGATCGCCAACGAACACGTCGAACCCGAACTTGGCAATCTGCAGTATTCGCGGCCGTAAACGACTGAGCTGAAACGGCTGGTCCCAGTCATGATACCTCCGCGCGAGACTGCCGTGCTCGATCATGACACCCTTTGGTTCGCCACTTGTTCCGGACGTGTAGATGATATACGCGAGGTCATTCGGCTGAACTTGCGTCGTATCTAAGGAACCGCAATCGTCAGGTGCGTGATCGTCCAGGCTGCGGGATGCAACCTCATCGATAACGACAGCCTGGAAATGTAGATCACATCCTGCTAATCTCTCGCGGCCGGCTCTGTCGGCGAGGAGCAACTTGGAATTGGCATCGCTCAGGATGAACGCCAAGCGGGCTGCCGGGGTATCAAGACCTACCGGCACAAAAACGCCCTGAGCTTTCATGACCGCCAAAACGGCGATCACGACGTGCATTCCTCTTTCGGAGTAGATAACCACCCGGTCACCAGCGCACACACCCCGTTTTCGCAATTCATGAGCCAGTGCGCAAGCCCTGGAATTTAACTCTCGGTAAGTGCAGGCCTGTACTGCATCTTGAACTGCGAGTGCTTCGCCTCGAACAGCGACATTCCGACGGAATAAAGCATCAGCGGTGAGAACTTCGCTTCGGGACGTCTCTTGTATTTGTAAATCAGCCACGTCGCACACCCCGGCTTAGTCCCTGAGCAGGGCCAGTGACAACTGTTCCACGGTCGGATTCTCTACGATGTCCCAGATGCTCAGGTCACGCTTCAACTCCAGACGCACGCGATTGACAAGCCGAAACGCATTGAGGGATGTTCCCCCCAACTCGTAGTAATTCGAGGTTGCGTCTACCTTCTCCTTTGGGATGCCGAGCACCGTAGCCCAAAGGGTAATCACTCTCTGTTGCATTTCTTCGATCTGATGATACGGGACCTCCGCAGCGTCGCCTAACTGCGCCTTGAGTTCACCAACCAGCGAACAATTCCCCGCGAGCAATGAGGAAAGTGCAGTATCGTGCCGCCGGTGGAAGTCTTGCATTGGGATCGCATGAGATATGGCGGACGGTATGGATATACTGAGTTCCGTTCCATTTACCTCCGTTGCAGCTCCGACGATCACACGGAATGGCAAGTGGCTGGCCGCGATGTTTACAGTATCGGAATGGCTCAAGCCCCTGCCCTCAATACCCACATAGTAAAAGGTGGGAGCGCGTTTGGAAGTCCACGACGAACAAGTGTCTATATCGACTTCGACAGGGTGTCCGGCGCGCCGCTCTTCGATATCTCGCAACACATCCTCGATGCGATCATCATCCTCGGCGTACACATAGCTGGGACGCAATCGGACTATCGGGATTCCGCCCTCGGCGCCTTGAGGCGTGCCGTTTTCCAGCAAGCAGCAGCCGATGATACTCTCAACATCTCCGAGATACCACTGCAGCACTACATGGTAGATGCCAAGCATAATTGTAGTGAAATGCAGCCCACTAGCGTTTATAAACGCGCCCAACGCAGCATGGCGATCCACGTCCAAGCGGCAGGCACGACGTTCTAGCTCCGTTTCGCCCGTCAATTCTAGTGTGGTCGACCCTGTAAGCTTCATCTGCCTGTAAAAATTCGAGTGTGGGAGCCCCCTCCACAGCACATCATGCCCCGAATCGGCATTTGCCTCAAAACCATACACGGCGTTCCCTCTTGCATTTCCATTCATTTTATGTGAGCTGTTGTGCAGCGTTGCTGGCAGTGAAGTACAAGGTATTGACCCGTTCTTCTGGCCAACGGAGAACACTTTCCAGCAGGGCGTCGAATCTGTCCGCGAGCAATTCAACCGTTCCTTTGGATAAGATGTCGGTCGCATACTGCCACTGGAGTGACAAACCGCCGCTCGTTTGCACCGCGTCTAGCACCAAGTCCACCAGGACGAACGGGTTATGCGTGTCCAGGATTTCCATGGTATCGAGGGGCGTAATTTTTAAATCAGGCAGGTCGATTGCCTCGCGCTCTACGCTGTTCTGGAAGGTAAAAATCGCCTGACATAAAGGAAACTGATTTAGATCTCGTTCAGGGTTAAGCTGTTTGGCCGCCTCAAGCAACAAACCGAATGGCACACTCTGATGAATGAATGCTTGCTGAACGTTGTCGATGGTTTGCGCCAAGAAGTCGACAAATGAGGGATTCTGCTTGAACTCGGACCGGAGAACAAGGTTGTTAGTGAAGCAACCGATGACAGATTCAACGTCGCGGTGATGACGGTTAGCGACCGGCGCGCCAATGATGACGTCGTCTGCACCACTGTATCCATGCAACAGCAACGCGAAGATTGCATGCAGGATCATGAATAGAGTGCCGTTCTGCGACCGGCTGAGTTCACTCAGTCGCCGCACTAACTCAGCATTGACGATTGTCCGGTGATAAGCGCCATTAAGACTTTCAACGAGTGGCCGTGGCTTGTCCAGGGGAAGACCGGGCACCGAGGCAAGATCGCTGAGGCGCTGTCTCCAGAATTTCATATCTGCATTGAACAGGCCGCGGGCAAATGACTCGCGTTGCCAAACAGCATAGTCGCAGTACTGAATGGGTAGCTCCGGCAAGGAGTGGGGCCTGCCCTTGATGTATGCGGTGTAAATGACATTAACCTCTCGTATGAAGACAGTGAAGGAAAATCCATCCGTGGCGATGTGGTGAATATTAATGAGGCACACATGGCGTTGATCCGAAAGCTTCAACAGCAACACGCGCAGGCTTGGCTCACTCGCCAGGTCGAACGGACGTAGAGCGTGATCGCGCACGTGTTTCCCCACTGAAGCCGTTTGTACGTCCAGCGCTAGCCCACTCAGATCGATGAAGGGGATAGAAAAAGGGGTGGGCGCCAGAATGACTTGCACCGGTTCGCCGGACTCCTCTCTGTAGACAGTGCGCAGAATAGCGTGACGGGCGACGATAGTCTCGAACGTTCGGCGTAGGGATTCGATGCAAAGGGGTCCAACGATTTGCCGACTGTCCGGCATATTAAAGCGGGTTCGCCCACTCTCGGACTTCGCGGACCACATTCTTAACAGGAGTCCTCGCTGAACAAAAGACAGCGCCAGGGGCTTCGAGCGCTCAGCAAGACTGAGCGGCGGGATCGAGTTCTGCCGGGTCGCAACGGACTCGGTAACCTCCAGCGGTGCCTGGTTCATCGGCCGACGCACATCTGTAGCATTGCCACTGGTAGGTGCGCCAGAGACGAATCGGGATGTCGCTTTGATCGTTGGCGCCTCCATAAAGGTCGCGAGCGGGATGTCGACGCCAAACTCCATTGAGATTCGCTTAATTAGAACAATCATCGACAGAGAATGACCGCCGACGGCAAAAAAGTTGTCGACGTTGCTTAGGGGTGAGTCCGGCAGCACAGTGCGCCAGATCCGCTCCATTCGCAACTCCGTGTCGGTTCGTGCGTCCCCTTCAAAAAGCTCACTTGGCTTTATGGCGTCTTCGGGTATCGGGAGCAAATCAAGCTGCAGCCCCCCCTCGATAAAAAATGGGAGTCGATCAACCACAGCGAGGGCGAAGCGTACCTCCTGGCCATCGAGAGCCGAGGCCAGTGAGATGCGTAATTCAGTCACAAAGTGCTCAAACGGCGCCAGTGCCTTCTTGTCGCCGGCAACGTAGGCGACCAGAATCTCGCAACCGGAAACATCCTCACGCACAACCACCGCGAAACGGATTATCCACGGAGTCGTCGACAAGGCTCCTCGGAATCTGGCAAGATTGATGCGCACGCCACCAACTGTAGTGCGATCAGCGAGCGCTCCGAATAACTCCAGTTCCCCCGTCGGGGACCAGCGGGCAAGCGCGCCTGTTCGCCACAAAGGCTCGTCGCTGGCACTCGCAAGCGGATTGGGAATGGACCTCATTTGCCGTTGGACGTCCCGTGGATCTTGGTCATTGCAATACTGAGCCAAACCCGTCGCAGGTACGCATAACTCTCCGTGGCCGCCTTCAGGCATAAGATTGCCAGTGGAATCGACGATATAGACCGGGGTGGATCGCCCTTGGTTTAGCTCGGTCACCAGACGATTCCGCTCCATCGGTGCAAGCATGTCCAGTTCACGGACCCGCCGGCTGGGTGAGTCTAGGATGCTGGATAGGAGAGCTCGGAAGTTGTTGGCCATGCGCGTCACAGTGGCACCCAGGAAAACTGCGCTACTGTAGCTGAAGCGGATTGACAAACTATGAACCGACTCCATCACCGTAATCGAAAGGTCGAATGTGCCGATCCCTGCGACGCCGAGTGCTTCATATTTGAGGCCCGGAAGCGCGAACCCGTCAGTGTCCAATGGTTGCATGTTGAAAAGAACTTGGAATATCGGGTTGTAACTAGTGCTGCGTCGCGGCTTCATAGTCTCCACGACTAACTCGAAAGGTACATGCTGATGGTTAAGCGCATCGAGCAGTTGCTGCTTTTCTTGCTTCAGCAGCTCCTCGAAACTCGGGTCACCGTCCAGCCTCAGTCGTAAGACGACGGTATTGACGAACAGGCCAATCATTGCTTCCAAATCCGGATGAACGCGGCCCAGAACCGGCGTCCCTACAACGATGTCGGTATCGTCGCTGTATCGGCTCAGCAGTATTGACATGGCTGTATGAAAGAACATAAACAGGGTTGCATCTCTGCGATTGCAGAAGTCCCGGATGCCTTGCAACGTCTCATCGTCAATTGTGCAAACTACTGATCCACCGGAATGAGTCGTGCCCGTCGTCCGCCCATGATCGAGTGGCAGGTTATGGACCTCCGGTATGCCCTTCAACGCCCGCTTCCAGAAAGCGAGTTGTCGCTCGAGCACCTCACCCTTTAGCCAGGCTTGTTGCCATACAGTGTAGTCTGCGTATTGCAATTTTAGCGGTACTGTTAAGTTGGGGCGTCCTTCGCAGTAAGCCAGATAGAGTTCCACCAACTCCCTTCTAAAAACCCATTGCGACCAGGCATCCGAGGCGATGTGATGCTGGTTGAGAATGACAACGTGCACCTCGGGGGACAAGGCAAGCAGATGGACCCGGATCATCAGATCGCGCGCCAGATCAAATGGACGCTGCGCATCCTCTGCTATGTGGCGCCGGATTTCAGACTCCTGTTCACTTTCGCTTAGGCTGCACAAGTCCGTCCGTGTCAAGCCGAACTTGACGGTCGGAACCACAAACTGGTATGGCGTGCCATTCTCCTCGAAGAATACCGTCCGCAACGATTCGTGTCTATTGACTATCGTGTTCAGTGCATCTTCCAGAGCCCTGACGTTTAGCGATCCCGTCAATCGGTGAGCGCTTCGCATGTGGATACCGCAATTTTCCAACTGCTCGATGAACCAAAACCGTTGCTGCGCGTAAGACAGAGGAACTCGACCGCTACCAATACGTCGCTGGATCGGCGGGGGCTCGAAGCGATCACCAACCGCCTGCACCTGCATCTTATTGAGGTGCAGAATGATTTCCTGGCGATGCTGCTTCAGTAGTTGTCGCAGCTCCGGGGACATGTTACCGGCCGGAGCGCGATACTTTAAACCGCCGCCTTCAACGTACAGAAAGACTCCGCTCTCGATGGCGATGTCAAGGATTTGCTGAGATGTCATTGGGGTCACTGCTGTTGCAGCGCACTGACAGCGCTGAGCATCTGGCCACTCGGATCCATCGCGTCGAGATCGAGAAACACACGGGCGATCTTGCCTTTTGGATCAATAATAAAGGTGTGATAGCTCACAAGTGTGTGCACCAGACGCGTCCGGAAAGAGCCGTATTGCATCGCGACCTTCTGTCCCTCATCTGAAAGAAGTGTAAACGGCAGTTGTTCCTCTTTGGCAAAAGCCTGATGGGTTGAAACATCATCTTGGCTGATCCCAATGACGACTGTTTGCTCTTCCTCGAATTTGCGCAGATTTCCTCGATAACTGCGCGCCGCTGCGGTGCCCCGTTTGCCGAAATCCCCGGGATAGAAGTAGAGTACGACCCATTTGCCAGCGTAGTCCTTTAAGCTTACGGTTTTGCCGGCTTGGTTCATGAGCTGGAAATCCGGTGCCGGGGCACCTGTTGCGGGAATCTTTGGGTAATTTGCACACCCGGCTAAGCTGGCAACGAAGAGGAGACCGGCAAAGAAACGAAGAATGTTGTGCATTTCTGTCCTTTTCCGAGAAAACAATTAAGATTGCGGGCTACTGCCGTCGGAATACCTGCATGGGGTCCTGGCGGGCACTCCGTTGCGCCGGAACATAGCCAGCTGCAACGCCAGTTAGCAAAAAAATGGCCGTCGCGCCACCGAAAGCTACGGGATCCAAGGGGTTCACGCCGGCAAGGAAGGTGCTGAAAGCAGGCATGACTAAAAGTGACAAGCACACTCCAAGTGCCACGCTGGGCAAAACTACAATCAGAGCACGTCGCAGCATTTCCCAGCGAATGCGGTCGCGTGAGGCGCCGAGCGCCATGCGAATCGCGACATCCCCGGTACGGGATGCAGCGACATAAGCCAATACACCGTAAAGGCCAACGGCCGCTAATATCAGTCCCACCGCGCCCAATGCGCCCATCAGAACCATGCCGCTGCGCCGCATGGTTAGTTCAAGCGTTGTCGCGTTGTGTAGGGTCCGCACCGTAACAGGGATTGTTCCGTCGATCTCCCGAATGGCCTGTTGTACCCCGGCCACAAGGGCATCCGGCGGCACAGCACTGCGCACGTGAAGATTCAGTTCAGTCGGCCGCTGAGCAAACGAATAGTAAAGGACCGACCGCGGCGACTCGCCAATTGTGCCGATGCGATGATCCCGCACGATCCCGATCACGCGGGAATCACGCTCGCCCGCCGTTTGAACGATCTCTTCGATAATGTTCGTCCGTGAGAAGTACGTTCTGGCGAAGGTCTCGTTGACAATCACCACAGAGGGGACACCAAGTTGATCAAAAGCATTGAACTCACGTCCTCTTAGTAACGGAATACCCAGGGTACGGAAATACCCCGGACCTACGCTGAACGTGTCCGGGCGGGTGCCCGCGATATCAGTTCGTCCGGCGGGGTGGAAGCTCTTGATCAGTGCGTTGCCACTCAGCGGCACGATATCTGCTACGCTCACTGATACTACGCTGGGAATCTGCTCAATGCGCTTCGTGAGACGGTCGGCTAACCGAACTCGATCCTGCCCTTCATACTGGTTGCGCTGAAGTCCAAACTGGGCGACGACTCCGTGGTCAATGTCGAACCCCAAGTCCGCGTGCGCAATCAGCATCTGACTTCTTACGCACAAGAGTGCCGCTACTATAAGAATGAATGTCATTGCGACCTGCCCGGCAACGAGTAGCTCTCGCAACCACGCGCGTGGTGCAGTGAACAATCTGCCGCCCTGATTCAATACGGCGATCAGGTCTATGCGCATTGTCCTGATAGCTGGGAACACACCGCAGACGAGCGTCGCAAAGCCAATGAGTAGCCCAGAATAGGGCAGTACCCGGCTGTCGAGCGCCATTGCGTCCTGGACATACGTCATGGGTGCGGGCATCGGAATTCGATTGAGCAATGACGCCAATGGAAGACCCACTCCTGCTCCAGTCATGACAAGCAAAAAGCTTTCAGCGAGCATCGCCTGCGCAACACGCATACGTCCCGCACCGAGGGCGCCGCGAATGGCCATCTCGTATTGACGATCTGATCCCCGGGCCAACAGCAATCCAGCGACATTGCCGCACGAAATGAGAAGCAAGGAAATGGCTGTGCCCCAGGCAATCTTCATCAACAGCAACTGTGCTGGCGCGCCGCGGAACTGAAGGTCTTCCGCGGGGAATATGGATGCCGGTCGTCCTCTGCTCGACAGCCGGGCTGGATATTTGCTTTGGAGCCACTCGTTCAGTGAGGTAACGGCCTTTGCTGCTTGCCCGGCCGATGTATTCGGCTGCAAGCGGGCCAACACGGTGAGACTCGGCGTGTCACGCTGGTCGATGCTAGGCAAAATCAACTTACTCAGCGGAACGTATACCCCGCGATCCCGCCAACCCGTGACTGCCTGGTAGTTGTCAGGCAGAATACCGACCACGGTAAACCTCTCCCCGTTCAGGACGATTGGCTCACCTATGGCGGCGTAATCGCCCCTCAGGTAGGCGCGCCAAAACCCGGATGTTACCACCACAACGCGGGGTTCGGTTTCTGGTTGAGCATCAATGCCAGAGAACATCCGTCCGACTGCCGCGGAAATGCCAAGTACCTCGAAGTAGTTCCCCGTTACGACTGTGGCGCCAACACGCGTCACTTCCCCTTTGGGACCGAGATTGAGCGTTGTTGTTCTGAATCCCAACGCGCCGCTGAAGATACCGCTCCGCAACAGATCCTGGTAATCTGGATACGAGAACTGGTTCCCGTTTCCAAGTTCGACGCCCATGACACGCTTTGGATCGTGCATCGTTGGTTTGTGTCCGTAAATATTGGAGATACCCATGTAGAGAATTGTATTCACGCCGATTCCGAGCCCCAGCGAAAGAGCGCTAACCACCAGGACCCCAGGCTTTCGACGCAGGTTTCGAGCGCCGTACCTCAAATCCCTCGCCAGCCCTTCCAGCCACTCGTAGAAAATTGAAAACATATCTAGGAGACCTGCCTACGAAGTCTTGTCTGTTCCGGATCGGCCGGGCACCGTGTCCTGTTCTGGCCGGATATCTAATTCCAAAGTACGCGACGTCACACCATCACCTGCGTCACGCTACGCAAGAACGACGCCAGTTCTGTATTAAACAGAGCCGAGTTCGAATGCATAAAAAAGTGCCCGCCTGCGAATGTTTTGAGGACAAATTTTGCACAAGTGTGGATCTCCCACTCCCGCATTGTTGACAATGGAGCTTCCGAATCGTCTTGCCCGCCGCAGGCGAGAACTGGGCAGTCAAGCGGCGGCCCCTGCGAATAAGCGTAGGTTTCGTCTAGTCTTAAGTCCGCCCGAAGGACGGGCAGAATCAGCTTGAGCATTTCGGGGTGGCTCTGCAGTTCCCGAGGTGTACCATCGAGCCGGATAACTTCGCGCAGCAGATCGTTGTCGGCGAGTCCATGCAAGGCGGGGCGGACCAGGGGTACGTGAGGCGGCGTGCGTCCGGAGACAATAAGAGCAGCGGGCCCGCACAATCGGTTCGCACGGAACAGCCGTGTTACTTCGAACGCAATAAGAGCGCCCAGACTATGGCCAAAAAAGACGAACGGAACGTCGTCCTGGAGCGCCGGAGCAAGGTTGTCAACAATATCGCGCAGCAAGTCGAATAAACTCCCACTCGCGGGATCTCGAACTCGATTTTCGCGTCCTGGAAGCTGAATCCCAATCACTTCAACTTCGGCAGGGAGGTAGCGAAATAAGCGACGAAAGCCTGATGCTCCACCACCCGCGTGAGGAAATGCAGCTAGCCGAAGCTTCGGGACTCCGCAAGTTGGCGAGCGAATGAGCCACGGAGACACCTTTAGGACAGCTACCGGTCGGGATAAATCTGGGTCACTGTGGGGCATTGACGCTATCTAACCCGTTATGCGCGTTGTAACGGGAACTTTGTTCTCGTTAGCGGCATATTTAGGCCGCTTTCAGTCCCACTGCGGAGACTATATTTGATCTAAAGCTTCTACGACAGCCCGACACAAGCAATCCAGAAGGATGGTCCGCGTGAGTGCGAGCCGTTGGTCTTGAGGAAAGGGTTGCAAGATGCCCCGGGTGAGCGAATCGGCGCAGCCCTCGCTTAGTTAGAATCTTGCCGATAAGTGCGGGAAAAGGAGCTGGGTATAATGCGCCAGTTCGAATCAATCTCGGCTGCTACTGCACGTTGCAGCAACGATATGCTGACAATCAGACGGTGCCCGCCTTTTGAGGCCACCACGGTACCCTCGATTCCACGCAGAGGCCCTTCTTCGATGCACACACGTTCACCAGGCTGTGGTAGCGGGCACGGCTCGACCCGAGCCCCCGCGTCAATAATACGTTGAATTGCTTCAATGTCCCGTAGAGGAATGTATACAGGTCCGCTACGATTCCCAACGATCCGGATCACCCCTGGAGCCCTCACAATTTGCCCTGCATTAGGGATCGCGCGCGCGAAGATGTATCCGTGAAAAAGGGCACGATCTACGATCTTGACGCGGTCCGTCCAGCGACGGCGTTCCGGGTAGCATGGCAGAAAAATATCATAGCCGCGTACCCTGAGGTGAGTGGCACTCAAGTGTTCACGCCCACCATTCACCTGCACGGCGAACCACTCGGATGCTTGCGCAGTAGGGCAATGTGCTTCCATCCTAGTCCCTCGAAAGTTGAAGTCTATCCAGGATTAACCCATTGTTTCCTGCTCTTTAACTCATAAAAGCAGGACATTGTTATGCCAATAGGTATGGCAACACCATTACAGGCTACCGCCATTGCAGCCCCATCCGGACTGTATGATCCTTACAGCTCCGGACGAGAAGCCAGCCTAATCAAAGAAATTTAATTATCTACATCCGCAGTGTAGGCATTTTTATCCGAAGGTTCTTCTTGTGTCAAGCTAAAGGTCTGTTGAAATTAAATCAAAATACCCCGGCAGACACGCGAATTTGTTATTCATGCACAGTCCTCGATGCATTTCACATCATCAATCGCCAATATCTTAAGCCCAATTGATGTTCCGCAGCCACTGCCGATATATACTAAAACAATTCTGAAGTGAAAGATGCGCACGAATGGCTACGGTGGCACACACGAAGAAGCCTTTTGTTTAAAGAAGCCACCTGTTGTATGAACAATACCTAAGGGGTTATTACAATCAAGATGAGCGTTCGATGTCCAAATTGCGATGATTACGTGAATCTGCCTGACGAGAGGGATCAGAATTTTGACGAACCTCTCTGCGGATCTTGTGGGTCACCGATTCCGGGGTACTCTTCGCATTATCACAAATGCGCTAGATGTGGCCGAGTTTATCTTGATGTTTACGGAGCCTGCACGGATTGTGATTACCCGGCAGGCACTCGCAGCGAAATGCTCGTCGCCTCAGTCCCGCCACAGGATGGGCCGTTTCGAGTTCCATTGTGGCATTCCTATAGAATAGATAAAGTTACAAACCGCATCGCTATACCTTATAAACTCATTGATGATTCACGACAGGTCCCGGAAGTCATAGCTTCGATTGCCGCCGCACGGGCACTCGCGATCGATACTGAGACATCTGGATTAGATCCCCATATTCACAAGTTAATCCTTCTTCAAATTGCGACGCCCGATTGTATATATATATTTGACATAACGAAAATCGATAAGCATTTTCTTGGATCATCGCTTAGGCCCGTACTACAAAATACAGGGATAGTAAAAATCCTTCATAACGCTGCTTTCGACTATAAGTTCATTAAGGTCCATTTGGGTGTTTCTTTGCATAATATTTTTGACACCATGTTGGCGAACAGCTTGCTAACAGCAGGTACGCACCTATCCGGCGCGTTGAAAGCTGTTTCCAAATTGTATTTCGCTCTCGATTTGGAAAAAAGTTTACAACTTAGCTTTCAGCAAACGAATAAACTAGAAATAGAGCATTTTGAGTATGCAGCAACCGACGTAGCTGTCCTGTTTCCTTTGTACAATGCGCAAAGAAAACAACTTGACTCAGAGGGTCTAACCTCCATAAGCAAAATTGAATTCGATGCCATACAACCCATTGCCGAAATGGAGCTAGCTGGTGTGCTGATCGATGTAGATAAATGGAAAGCAATAATCGCACAGCACAAAATTGAGAGAGCCAGATTAGAAAAGGAGGTGCTTGCGTTGCTCGCAGGTGCATCTGCAAATGGTCATTTGTATAGTGCCGAGCATACAGTATTGATCATCACCAGCCAAAAGCAAATTATTGAGGCTTTTGCTCATTTTGGGGTTAAACTTGAAGACACAAAAGAAGAAACTCTTGCGAAAATTGATCATCCAGCCGCCAAGAAGCTTTTGGAATTTCGCGAACATGACAAAGTTGTAACCGCATTCGGTGATAGCTTTTTAGAGCTATTGAATCCGATCACAAATCGCATTCACCCGGATTTTAAGCAATATGGAGCTGAGACCGGCCGATTGAGCTGCCAACACCCGAATGTGCAGCAGATACCTGCTTTTTTTCGGGAGTGCTTTATTGCCCCACCTGGATGGAAGATTATCACTTGCGACTATTCCCAAGCAGAGCTTAGAATTCTGGCTCAACTATCCCGCGATCCGGGTTTTTGTGAAGCGTTTAACAGTGGCGGCGACCTACACGCCATTACTGCAAGTAAAATGTTTAAAGTTAAGTTGGATGGGGTTTCTAAGGTGCAGCGCTCCCAAGCCAAAGCGATTAACTTTGGCCTAGCATATGGGATGGGTGCGGCCGCGTTAGCGGACCGTATTGGGGTTGAGAAGCCTGAAGCCGAAAAACTAATTGAGCAGTATTTCAAGGCATATCCAAAAGTAGCTGATTGGCTGGCTAGAGCGGCGGAACATGCGAATAGGGTTGGCTACAGCAAGACTCTGTTAGGACGGAAACGCTATTATGTTTTGCCGTTAAAGACTGATCCAGACTACAAAATGAAGGTGTCAGCCATTGAGCGGCAGGGGAAAAACACACCGATCCAAGGTGCGAATGCGGATATGACTAAACTCGCTTTGAGATATATATTCGATAAGATACAGAATTACGATGCTAGGATTGTTAACACAGTCCATGACGAGATTGTTGTGGAAGTAGTGTCTGAACAGGCTGACGCAGTTACACGGATCGTAGCGGATGAAATGCGCAAGGCCGGTCGGGAGTTTATCAGCCATGTTCCTGTGGAGGTGGGTGTCGTAACCGCGAATACTTGGTCGAAGTAGATTCCTATCATCGCGTCTTCCGGTACTTCTTTGTCAGCAGATCGACCGTAATTGGGCCGACGCCGGAAGCTGTCGGATGTAGCTGGGTAGGCATTTACACCCTTCACAACCTAGGGTCTTACAAAGGCCAGTGTCGATAAAATCCGGTACGCCTTGAGCACGGAGGTCCAGGCAGTAAGGTTTTATGACAAAGTCCATTGCCAGTCTTAATGTCAATCAGCCGGTTGACACAGTTGTTGCAGCCCACTTCATTCCAGATGCGCACGCTCAAGAAGGTCCCCAGCCTGTCACGGATAACACTGATCGGGAAGAAGATCGGGTGATCGCACGCGATCGGAAAACCCCAAGACCTTTACCACAAAGGACACGAAGGGACACAAAGGAAAACAAGCGATCAGAACCCTTTCTAGTGCGCCATGGCTCCCGGGCCGCCTCCGCCTTTGGGGGCCTTCTTCATAATCAGAATGAGCGGCAGGCAGGCAGCGAACATGATCGCCAGAAGAAAGAAAACGTCGACATAACCCATCATGGCGGCCTGTTGCTGGACCATGCCAAAGAGTCCGGCGGTGGCCTGTCTGGTGGCGGTGGCGGCGTCCATGCCGCGGGACATAAAGGCCTGCTTCATCTGGGCCATCATGCTTTGCGCAATCGGATTGTAAGGATTCACGTTTGCCGAAAGCGTATTGATGTGGACCTGTGTATGGCGCGATGAAATCGTCGTGACGCTGGCAATGCCGATACTGGCGCCAATGTTGCGCATCAGGTTGAACAGGCTGGTGGCGTTGCCCATCTGCTCTTTGGGAATCAGGCCGTTAGTGATGGTGGTGAGCGGCACAAACAGCAGGCCCATGGACATGCCCTGCAAAAGCTGCGGCCAGAAGATGTCCCAGTAGCCGGCGTTCAGGTTCAGCCTGGAGAGCTGGTAGATGCTGAACGAAGAAATGATCAGGCCGGCGGCCAGCAGTTTGCGCGCCTCAATTTTGCCCATGAGAATGCCGACGATCGGCATAAAAAGGAACGAGCCCAGACCGCGTGGAAGCATAGCCATGCCGGCTTCCAAAGCGGAGTATCCCATGAGCGTTTGCAGCCAGAGCGGAAGCAGAACGGTGCTGCCATACAAAACGAAGCCCAGCACGGTCATAAGAAAGACACCGGTGGAGTAGGTACGGTTTTGGAAGATCCTGAGCTGCACCACAGGATGCTCAGTGACAAGTTCGCGGACCAGGAAGAACACGAAGCCAATGACGCAGAGAATGCCGAGAATAAGGATGAAGTGCGAAGCGAACCAGTCTTCTTCCTGGCCTTTATCGAGCATGATCTGCAACGCGCCGATGCCCAGCGCGAGGTAGCCGATGCCCCAGTAGTCGACGCCGCCTGCACCGCGCTTGATGTATGGCGGATCGTGAATGAAGAGCAAAGCCATGATGACAGCCGCGATCCCGATAGGAATGTTGATATAGAAAAGCCAGCGCCAGGAGTAGCTTTCGGTGATCCAGCCGCCGAGCACCGGGCCAAGCATGGGAGCAACCACGATGCCGAGCGCCCAGAATGCCATGGCTTTGGCACGCTTCTCCGGGGGAAAGGCTTCCATCAGGATGGCTTGCGAGAGCGGTTGCAGGCCTCCGCCGGTTGCGCCCTGGAGCACGCGGAAGATGATGAGCAATGGCAGATTCGGCGCGATACCGCAAAGAAAAGAAAAAACAGTGAAACCGCCGACCGAGACTAGCAGAATATTGCGACGGCCAAAGTAGTTGCCCAGCCATCCGGTAAGCGGCAACACAATAGCATTCGCGACCAGGTAAGAAGTCAGAACCCAGGTGGCTTCTTCCGGCGTAACGGAAAGGCTGCCGGCAATATGCTGCAGCGAGACGTTGACTACCGTGGTGTCCAGCACCTCCATGAAGGTGCCAAGCATCACCGAAATGGCGATGATCCACGGATTGATAACTGGCTTGCTTTCGGACATCTGTTTTTGTCGCTATGCTCCAAACCGCTGTTACAGCTTCTTGTTTGCGATCGGTTTGTTGCCTTCTTGCTGGCCGCTCGGCGGCCACGGGCCTCGCGGCTGTTCGAGGTTATTTTGTAAACACAACTGGCTCTACTGACATGCCCGGACGCAATTGATGATTCGGGTCCTGATCTTTGTCAAAGCGAATGCGAACCGGAATGCGCTGCACCACTTTTACGTAGTTGCCAGTGGCGTTTTCCGGAGGCAACAAACTGAACCGGGCCCCGGTTGCGCCACCTATCGACTCGACTTTGCCGTTGTATTCCCGGCCGTAAGCATCCACTTTGATCTTGGCTGGTTGTCCCACTTTCATGTCGCGAAGCTGGGTTTCTTTAAAGTTGGCGGTGGTCCAGATGTCGTCAAGGTTCACGATGGAAAACAGCGGCTGGCCACTTTGTACCGTCTGGCCCGGTTCGACGCTGCGTTTGCTGAGCACGCCGGTTACCGGCGCGACAATTCTTGTGTACTGGAGATTAAGTTCAGCTTGCGCCAGCGCAGAAGCGGCTCGCTGAACTTCTGCGGTTGCGGCTCCAGCGCGTGCGCGCGTAACTTTCAGTTGCTCAGGCACGGTGCGAGCGCCTTCGGCCTGGGCAGCGGCCTGGGCAGCGCGGCTTTCGGCGCTGGCGATCGCAGAGGTCGCGGCGTCTACGTTTGCTTTCGCGGAGTTGTACGCCGCTACCGAGGAGTCATATTGCTGATGCGATATCTCATCTTTGGCGATAAGCATCTCCATGCGCTTGAGATCGGCAGACACTTTAGCAAAGTTGGATTGGGCGTCACTAAGCCTGGCTTTTGCCGATTCAATATCGCGGGCCGCGCCAACCACGCCGGCGCTTGCGGAAACCAGTTGGCTGGAGCTTGTAGTTTGCGTGAGTGGAACGCCGACGTTGGCTGCCGTCGAATTGGCCTGAGCGTTGGCCAGGTCAGCCCGAGCGCGGTCCACGGCAACCTGGTAGTCCTTGGGATCAAGTTCCACCAGCAGTGTTCCGGCCTGTACGACTTCGTTATCGTCATGCAGCACGCGCACAACTGTGCCGGTAACGCGCGGGCTGATGGGATTGATATGACCGTCGATCTGGGCATCATCCGTAGATTCGCGAACCGAGTAGTACCGCCAGATGAAAAAGCCGCCGATCAGAAGAAGAATCACTACCGCGGCAATCAGCCATTTGGCCCGGGGATGCGAGCGAAAGAATCCCACCGCGCGAGTGTCCGTCAGCGTGCGCCGTTCTTTGCCGGAGCGGCGTTCGTCATCTTTCTCAGGCGTCTCCACTTCAGTGCGGACAGGCTCTTTCACGTCTTCTTCCACTTCGTATTGCGATATCTTAATCGGGTCAGGCACTTTATTTTCCTCCCAGGAATGCTCGCGTCCGCTGCTCCGCCTCGCCCAGGGCGCGCACCAGCGTCAGCTTGGCTACATTGTTCTGATACAGGGCCTGAATGTGGTTCTCATTCGCGCCGGCAACAGCTTCCTGCGCCTGCACCACTTCAAGGCTTCCGGACACGCCGGCTTTGTAGCGGTCCTGCGCTTCCTTCAATTGTTCAGCCGCAAGACCGATCTGCTGATTGGCCACGGCCACCTGATCATCAGAGGTCTTCACGTCCAGCAGCGCGGAACGGATTTCATATTCCACCCGGCTGCGCAGGTTTTCCAGTTGCAGCCTTTCCTGCCGCAACAAGGTTGCTGCCTGATCGACGTCCGCTTTTACCTTGCCGCCTTGAAAGATCGGTATGCGCACGCCGGCGGAAATTGCATATGTGTTCTCAGCGGTTCCGGGAGCGGGCCCAATGAAGCCAGTCTGTCCGTTCAATTCCACGGTTGGCAGCGCTTCGCCCCTGGCGGCCTTCACGGAAAGTTCAGCCGAACGCACACGCGATTCCGCCGCCCGAAATTCCGGTCGTACCTGGTACGCGTGGGCCAACGCTTCTTCCAGGTTCAAAGCCGTAAGCGGAGCGTAAGGGACGGTGTCAGTCAGTTGAATCTGTTGCGCCACCGGTATTCCAATGGTCCGTGCCAGCAACATTTTTTGCTGTTCAAACTGGTTCTGCGCGGCCAGCACGCGCTGCTGTAGCGTCTGCATCTGGACTTGCGAACGCAAAACATCAATGCCCGCAGCCACGCCGGCTTTTTTCAGGTCCTGCGTCTGCTGGAAGATGGTCTGCGCAGTGTTGAGCTGGGCTTTGGTCGTATCCAGTCGAGTGGCGCTGGCCACCGTCAACAGGTATTGGTTGCCGACCAGCAGTACCACCAGTTCGCGCGCATCCTGAACCGTAAACTTTGCCGCTCTCTCATTTTCAGAGGCCGCGCGGACTTTGTTGAGAGCGTTGAAGTCGAGCAATGTCTCACTCATGTTGGCATGAGCGTCGAAAATCCCGAACGGCCCCACCACCGGCGACTTCAATCCTGCGGGCAGCGGAATGCCGAAAGCCGCCAGGTTGATCTGGTTCAATGACTCATTGACGTTGCCGGAAATATTTGGCAGCAGCGCACTCAACTGGCGGCGATATTGCGCTCTGGCCAGTTCAGTCTGCTGCTGGGAAAGAAGTAAGCCCAGGTTGTGTTTCAGCCCGCGATCGATTGCGTCCAGCAGGGATAGCGGAATTACTCCCGGAACCAGCTTGTCCACCTTACCGCTGCCACTGAATGAGTCAAGCGATTGCGGTACCGCGGAGGTCACTGCAGGAGTCTGGCGGTCCGGCCCGGGGGCCGGTGCTGAGCCAGGAAGTTGAGCAGCGGAAGAAAGGGCAGCCAGAAGTATGAAAAAAACGACCCAAACACTTTGCATCCGTATATTTACCTTCTTGACGCGGTATCGAATTTTAGATGCCGTCGCGCAGGGCGGGATGCGCTTATGTTGCCGGTGCGAATTTTGATCTTTCAAAGCTCACCAAAAAGGGCACGACAACATTGCCCCAAGGAATTAATTAACCGTTTAGTTAGATTATCAGGGGGTTTCCCAGGATGCAAATTACCTTCCCGGCAACTTCCCTGGATGATATTCGCTTGGAAAACAAAAATGGCGCCGGGGAAACCGGCGCCATAGTTGAAAACAGAGTCCTGCTTAAATCGGGCAGGGCCGCGCGGAATGCGGAAGCGTGGTCGTATCCGGATAGCTGAACGCGCCGCCGATTGCGTCGGAAGTCGTGCCCATCTCAAACCATTGCAGCAAAGGTATGATCTGCGGGTGATAGGTGAACACTTCCCGCCGCTCTCTGAGCGTTAGCGGCACGGTTGCCACTGAAAGGACTTCGATAGGATCGCCTTCCTCCAGGTTTGCCTGACAAATTTTGGCGGTTGGCGGAACTCCCGGGAATTGCCATGTCGGCACAATCGTGTTGACAAATGGATCTGCGATCGTTTCTGCAACTTCGTGAGAAAGCGCAGTTACGTCCTGGAAGCCTGCCCCAAACAGACCAGGAGAAATCCAGCTGGCAAAGTTGAAAATCCAGCGCGGCTGCGGGGTCACGCCATTTTCGAAGAAGTAAGTATGGAACCCCAGAACGCAGCAACCAGCGAACTGTCCCTGATTGTTGATCGAAAACAGGAACGTGTTGGGATACATATTGATATTGAGCGCATCGGTAGTGAAGTTACCGGCGTTGATGTCATTCACGACCTGATTGGTGTTGAGGGCGTTGAAGAGCAAGTCCAGCAATTCAATGAAAGGATCGCCATTCGGTGCATGGCCAAAGAAGTAAGCCTGGACCGAAACGATGGTTCCATTGGGCAAGCGGACCCTTACGTGGCGTGGGATGGTGAAGGTCACGCGGTTCACGATTGTTGGGCCGCTCAACACGGTATGCCAGTCCTCGTCCATGCTGTTGAAGAATTGAGCGCGGTGGACTGCGTCGCCGTACTGTATATGGCGTCCGGAGGTGAAATTGGACGGCGCAAAATTCGGCGAGTCTTCCGTGAGATCTGAAAATGGGGCAAAGGGCATGGTGGCACGAAGAGTTCCGTCATCATTCAGCAGCTGCAATGAGACTTCAGTGATCTTGGCCGGGATACGAGTCGTCTTGCCGACGCGAGGATCGTTTCCTATCATGACGAACGGAAACACGCCGTTGGGACGCGCTCCGAGAATAGACGGATTAGGATTGAAGAACGCGCCGGTAAAAGTCGGCACTGTATCCAATCCGGTCATTACGCCGCCAACGGAGCTGGTTGTAATGGCGGCTGTTTTTATCGGAGCACTGCCTCCCGGCCCGCTGCCGGCCGTGTTCGCGTCGGAGGAAAAGCTGCCTTTAGAGGTATCTGCGCCATCTGGAAACACAAGAAGAGGAGCCGAGCCTACTGGCTGGCCCGTGGAGTTGTCGATTGCGGCTACCGGCATTCTTACATAGCCTGCTGAGCCGTTAGGCGCAGCGATATCGTTTTGGGCAAAGCTGACGCCGGCCAAGCCGATAAAAAGTAAGAATCCGAGAAATACGCGCGAGGGTAACGCGTAACGAGAGGTCTTCAACATAGGTGTATCTCCTGAGAGGGAGCTGAGGTGCTCCAAATACCAAACTTGAGAGTAGAAGCTGGCCAAAGAACAATACGCTTCTCTGGATTGGAAGTAAATGCGAAATTGCGCCAGAAATCCGGTTTTATGGCCCGCAGGAGGCAGGAAAGCCAGCAAACGCGTGGGAAATGTAAAAAGCGGGACCGATGTCTCGATCCCGCTTACGTTTTCCACAAGTTCAGCCGCTATTTAGTGGCAAAGAGTTGCAGCTGTAGGCAACGCTGTCAGGTCAGGGTAGCTATAGGCGCCGTGAAGAGCATCAGACGGGACCGTCTGTGCAAACCATTGCAATAAAGCCTCGGTCTGCGGATGGTACGTAGTCTCCACGCCTTTGTTTTTCAGGGTTACAGGGAACGTCGCATTCGCCAGGACTTCGACCGGGTCTCCTGTTTCCAGGTTGCCTTGGCAAGCGCCGGGTTGGCCTGGGAACTGCCACCGCGGGGTGACGTTGTTGACGAAGGGATCATTGAAGGTTTCTGCGATCTCATGGCTGATCGCGGTTACGTCTTCAAACCCGCCACCGAAAATTCCGGGAGAAATATAGCTGGCGTAATCTGTGATCCAGCGGCTTTCCGGAACGGCCCCATCCGTGAAATAGGTATGGAAGCCAAGAACACAGCAGCTGCCGCGCAGTTTCGGGTTGTTGGGGTTGAACGAGAACAGGAAAGTGTTGGGGAACAACGGCAGGTTGATGTCGTTGGTAGTAAAGCGGCCCGCATCAATTTCATTATTCATGATGACGCCAAGCTGCTGGTTGAAGAATAGGTTGAACATCAGCACGAAGCGGTGACCATCAGCGGCGATGCCGGACTGATAATTAAGCGCCTGCACAATCTGTCCGCGGAAGCGAACATTCACAAATTTCGGGACCGTGATCGTGATGCTGTCAACCAGGCTGGGGCTCAGTTCAGTGTGCCAGTTGGGCTCCATCGAACTGAAGAACTCGGCACGTTGGATTGCATCAGAGAACTGCGTCGGTTCGCCGGGGATTCCCGAGCTGCCATCGTGCTCGTACTTGAACCTCTGGAAATTGGGGGAATTTAGCGTGGGCTGTACAAATTCTCCGGCATCCACCGTAGTGAGAACGGTTCCATCCGCATTCAACAATCGCAGGGACACGGCGACGATCTTGGTAGAAATCGTAGTGCGGTGGCCAAGCGATGGATCATTACCAATCATGGTGTAGGGGAATGTTGTTCCGCCGAAAGTGAAAGACCGGCTGAAGTTTGGAACCGAGATGACGTTCGGGACGCCACCGGGATTGCCGGCAATGCTTGAGGGGCCGTTAGTAGAATCATCAGCGACCAGTTCTGAGGGCACACTGTGAATTAATTGCGGTGTAATTGCGTGGGCTGCTCCAGTGGACGAATCCGAGCTGGTTCCAACCTGTGCCTGGGCTGCATCTGTAAGGTTTTGGGCAAACGAACTTCCTACCATGCCGAGCGCGAGCAGCGCGCTCAGACAAATTGATTTCCTGACCATATCTTTGTGTTTCTCCTGAGTTGAGGGTTGGGCAAAAGCAAATACAGGGGACAGCTGTTCCAAGCGCTTGATCGCCTTCTATTGCGGAAGGGGAGACATTCGAGCAACTCGCGAGGTTCACCAACGATAACCTGTCACCGATTTTATGTAAATAGAAAAATGCGAGAATCATGCGATTTTTATTGGGTTTTTTGCATACTCAAGCCTTGCCCGTCGCTTAATCCCAGGTAATGCGCCGGCCGCCCTTGCAGCAGGAAACAGATTTGAGTGGTACGGACTGGAGAGGCCACGGCAGCTAATCGCACGTGTCTAAATAGGTTATTGTTTTCGGCCCAGAAAGCATCTAATGGCCAGATGCCAGACGATCTTCCTCAACCCACCGCCGGCAGCCTTAATTCCAGATGGCCTGAATCCCTGCGCGCCTTGCGTCATAGCAACTATCGATTATTTTTTGCCGGTCAGTTGATTTCGCTCATTGGCACATGGATGGACCAGGTCGCCGAAGCATGGCTTGTGTACCGGCTTACCGGATCCGCCCTACTACTGGGGACAGTAGCTTTTGCTTCGCAGATTCCAGTTTTTCTGCTGGCGCCCATCGGCGGGGCCCTGGCGGACCGCTACGACCGTCGAAAGATCCTGATTGCCACTCAGTCCGCCATGATGCTGCTCACGTTCATGCTGGCGTGGGTCACTCTTTCGCACCGTGTAAAGATTTGGCAGGTTGTCACGCTGGCTGCCCTTACCGGCGTTGTCAACGCGATTGATCTCCCGGCCCGCCAGGCCTTTGTGGTTGATATGGTTTCGCGCGGCGACCTGGTAAATGCCATTGCGCTCAACTCTTCCATGTTCAACGGCGCTCGCGTTGTGGGACCGGCTCTGGCTGGAATCGTGGTCGCTGCCATCGGAGAAGGCTGGTGCTTCTTTGCCAATGGCGTTAGCTTTCTGGCAGTCATCGCGGGTCTGGCTATGATGAAGATCGATCGTCCGCGCATGGCAATCGAAGGATCCGCTCTTGAAAATATCATTGAGGGCTTCCGCTTTGTCGCTCAAAACGGCCCGGTCCGCGCTCTTATGTTGCTGTTGGGACTGGTGAGTTTTACTGCCATGCCTTATGCGGTGCTCATGCCGCTCTTTGCCGACAAGATACTCCATGGCGGCGCTCAGGCCTTGGGATTGCTCATGGGCTGTTCCGGCATTGGCGCCCTGGGCGCCGCGATTACGCTCGCGATGAGAAAGACCGTCTACGGCCTGGGCAACTGGGTGGCAGCATCGTGCGCCGGTTTCGGTTCAGCATTGCTGCTGTTTTCTTTTTCGCGCTCGCTCTGGCTCTCAGCGGTGCTGCTGGTGCCCGCCGGCTACTGCATGATGATCCAGATGGCATCTTCAAACACACTGATTCAGAGCATGGTTCCGGACCGCCTGCGCGGCCGCGTGATGTCTGTGTATGCCATGACCTTTATGGGGATGGCTCCTATGGGAGCGCTGCTTGCCGGCAGCCTCGCCCACAAGTTGGGCGCCCCGCTGACCGTCGGAATCGGCGGCGTTGTGGCAATTGTGGGCGCGGGTATTTTCTGGTCTAAACTACCTGCCCTCCGGCCCGCAGCGCGCGAAATGATCGTGGCCCAGCAGATGGCCGGTGGCGCTCCACCGGAAGAGATGACGGGCAGCGCTCCGGTGGAAGAGGCAACGGAAACAGCTTCAACAAAATAGGATGAGTACGAAATTTACGCCGCTATCTTCTTCAGCAACGCAATCTGTCCCGAATGATAGACGGCGTGCTGCGTCGTGCTTTGGAAGAGCCGGTAAAAATTGTAAGTCCTGCCTGGTACGGTTGATTCCAGGCGCTCGTCCCCGAAAGTCTTTATTTTCTCGGCAATCTTCAGGTGGCTGGCAAAGAATGATTCCAATACTTCTTTCCATGCGTGGTCGCTCGCCCCGCCGACGGGCGGCCAGTCCAGTTCTTTCGGCATGGCAGGCCACGGCGGAATGGGAGTTCCCTCCATCGCGCCCTGAGCGAAATTAATCCACGCCTCAATGTGGACGATTAGTTCCCAGATGGAATGTGCATTCGGAATCGGATGGGCTCGCGCCTGCTCGGCTGTCACGCCCGCCAGAATTTCACGCAGCGAATCTCCGTACCACGCTTCTCCGTTGATGGTTGCGGCAAGTTGATAAGCGATGCGATTGCATTCTGTATTCATAAAAAATAAACGGCTGGCCAAAAGATGATAGCCAGCCGCGTGGTGATTCACAATCTGTTAGTTACGAATATCCCTTTCCACTTGCGGAAAATACGGGATCGGATGCCCGGATCTTCTCCGTGCCTCCGTGTCTCCGTGGTGAGATGTGGGGTTTACGCCCGCACGTACTTCCCTGCCTCAATCAAACGCGCGGCAATCTGCTGGGTCAGCGCGATTACGTTGAATGGCTCATGTTTGAACAATCGCCGCAGAATGACCATCTGCGTGCGCAGCATGTCGCCTTCAGAAACCGCCGCTACAACTTTCTTGGCCGCCGCTTCGATCTTGTCCATGGAGTTGGTCAGGCTCACCTGGGCCATAGCAACTGCCAGAGCGGACTTCCCTTCACCCTGGCGCTCGATCAGTTTCTGCGTGCGCAGCGCCACGGAGTCCATGGCGAAGATTTCAATCACCATGTCCGCAATCGCGGAAAGAATTTCCTGCTGCTGCTCGATCGCCGTCATATACTTCTGCACCGCCGCTCCGGCCAGCATCAGCGCGGCCTTCTTGGCGTTGCTTACCAGCGTGCGCTCGGCGGCCAGCGGACCTTCCAGCGGCTCCGCCGAACTCGGTCCCGACATAATCTCTTCCGTCAGCTTCTTGATCGCCGGCATAAGCGGCAGCTGGCCTTTCATCGCGCGCTTCAGGAGCCATCCGGTGATGATCATGCGGTTGATCTCGTTGGTGCCTTCAAAGATGCGGTTCACGCGCGAATCCCGATACGCCCGTTCCGCCGGGTACTCCTCCACGAAACCGTAGCCGCCGTAAATCTGCACTGTCTCGTCCACAACGTAATCCAGCATCTCCGAGCCAAACACTTTCAGGATGGAGCACTCCACCGCGTACTCTTCAATGCCCTTGGCGGTTTCTTTGTAAACGTCGGGTGAGTTCTTGTCGATATCGGACATTGCCGAGTCGATCATGCCTACCGTGCGGTAAGACATACATTCGCCGGTGTAAATCCCAGCTGCCATGTTCGCCAGCTTTTCCTGGATGATGCCGAAATCAGCCAGCGTCTTGCCGAACGCCTTGCGCTGCTTGGCATAGCCGATTGAATTATTCAGCGCATTGCGCGCGCCGCCCACCACGCCGGCGCCCAGCTTGTAGCGGCCGATGTTCAGCGTGTTGAAAGCGATGACATGGCCTTTACCGATTTCGCCCAGCAGATTTTCTTTGGGCACGCGGCAGTCGTTCAAGATGATCGGCGTCGTCGAAGACCCGCGGATGCCGAGCTTCTTTTCTTCGGCGCCCGACGAGAATCCGTGGAACGTCCGTTCCACGATAAATGCGCTGAACTTCTCGCCATCGACCTTGGCAAAGATGATAACCACGTCGGCAAAGCCGCCGTTGGTGATCCACATTTTTTCGCCGTTCAGGATCCACTCTTTGCCGTCGGGAGAGAGCACAGCCTTGGTGCGGGCGTTCATGGCGTCAGAAGCCGACGTGGACTCGGACAGCGCGTATGCGGCGATCAACTCGCCCGTCGCCAGCTTGGGCAGATACTGCGCCTTCTGTGCCGGCGTGCCGAAATAAACGATTGGCAACGTGCCGATTCCCGTATGGCCGCCGAACGCCACGCTGAAACTGCCGGAGACGGAAAGATGCTCGGCGATAATCGCCGAAGAAATCTTATCCATGTCCGAGCCGCCGTACTGCTCTGGAATGTCCACGTTGGCAATGCCGATTTCGCAGGCCTTGCGGATCAGACCACGCGTGACCGCAAATTCCTTGTGCTCGATCTTCTCCGCGTTAGGCAGAATCTCATTGCGGGCAAAGTCCTGCGTGGTCTGCGCAATCTGCTGGTGCTCTTCGCTCAGGTCTTCCAGGGTAAAAACCTGGTCAGTTGCGTGCTCTTCAATCAGAAAACTTCCGCCCGCCAGTTTAATTTTGTTTGGGACTGTTGCTGTAGCCATAAATCTCCTTATTTACCACAGAGGACACAGAGGAACACAGAGTCAGTTCCAGTCTGTTCCCTCCACAAATCTTTTTATTCCATCTTTAAGGTGCCGCACGTGAAAATTGATTAATAAGCCAACATTTTTCTTACTCAACTTCATATAAGAAATAAGTTGCGCTTCATGCACAGCAGCGATCTTCTCAACACATTTCAGCTCAACAATAACGCAGTCATTCACAATGAGGTCAAGTCGATAACCAAGATCAATCCGAACTCCATCGTAGATAACGGGCAATTCCGCTTGTTGTGCAACCCTGAATCCGGCCTTACGCAATTCGTGAACCAGACAAGCCTCATAAGCGCTTTCTAGCAGTCCCGGTCCGAGCGCAGAATGTACCTTCATGGCGGCGCCGATGATTGCATGTGTGACCTGATTAACTCCGGTCACCTCTGTGCCACTCTGTGCCCTCTGTGGTGAAGAACTCATGCAATGTTCTCGAAAACCCCCGCCGCGCCCATGCCGCCTCCGATGCACATTGTCACAATTCCATATCGGCCATTCCGGCGTTTCAGCTCACGCAAAATCGTCGCTGTCAGTTTCGCGCCGGTACATCCCAGCGGATGCCCCAATGCCACCGCTCCCCCGTTAGGATTGATCTTGTTCGGATCAAGCCCGGCTTCCTTAATAACGGAGAGCGCCTGCGCGGCAAATGCCTCGTTGAGCTCAAACACGTCGATATCTTCCAGCTTCAGCCCTGCGATCTTCAGGACTTTGGGAATGGCATAGACCGGTCCCAGGCCCATTTCTTCCGGCAGATAGCCTGCAGTGGCAAATGCCACAAAACGCGCCATTGGTTTGATGCCGAGTTCCCGGGCTTTGTCACTGGACATTACGACCGTTGCGGCCGCGCCGTCCGAAGTCTGCGACGAATTCCCTGCCGTAACGCTTCCCCTGGCATGGAAAGCCGGCTTCAGGGCCGCCAGGGCTTCCAACGTAGATTCCGCGCGGGGACCTTCATCGACCTTGAATACGATTTCCATACGTTTAGGCTTGGAGCCATTAGGCGTGGTAAAGCTTACCGGTACCGGCACAATCTCATCCTCAAACCTGCCCGCCTGGATGGCCGCGATAGCCTTCTTGTGGCTGTTCAAGGAAAATTCGTCCGCCTGCTGCCGAGTGATGCCAAACCTTTTGGCCAGCCGCTCTGCCGTAAGCCCCATGGAAAGATAGCTGTCAGGATAGTTGTCCATCAGCCATGGATTGATAGAAACCTTGTTCCCGCCCATGGGGATCATGCTCATCGACTCAGTCCCGCCGCCGATCGCGATCTCAGCGCGGCCCGCCGCTACCGAGTCCACCGCCAGCGAGATGGCCTGCAATCCCGACGAGCAGAAGCGATTGATGGTCATCGCTGACACTTCCACCGGCAACCCCGCGCGTAGCGAAGCAATGCGGGCCACGTTCATTCCCTGCTCGGCTTCCGGCGTAGCACAGCCGATAATCACATCTTCAATCTCTTTTTTGTCGAGCTGCGGGATACGATCCAGCGCGCCTCTAATGGCGACCGCCGCCAGATCGTCTGGACGCGTGGCGCGCAAAGTGCCTTTGCCTGATTTTCCGACTGCGGTACGAACAGAACTCGCTATTACGACTTCACGCATAAAAATGCTCCTGGCAACTAGCCGCTAGCTCTTAGCCTTTGGCTTGTGATCTCGTTTTTCTCTTAGACCTTCGAGATGAAACCTAATACCTTCTCGTATGAGCGTAGCCACGTGTTTCCGCGTTCGTCCAGCAACTCCCAGTCCTGGAAGCTCTGTAACATAAGCCGCCCAGCCCGTTCCTGACCGCTCATAAACGACAGCGTATTTACGGTTCATCTGTTCCCTCATTGCGGCGTCGGACTCGGTGTTGCTGTCGCTGACGGCATACTTTCCGGCGTCGGACTTGGCGTCAGCACCGGACTCGGCGACGGCGAAGCTGTCGGCGATGGCGAACTCTCCGGCGTCGCTGACGGTGTTGCCGTTGCAACGGGCGTCGGCGTTGGGCTCGGCTTGGGCTGCATGTTCATCGCATTCTTGTCCGTCAGTTTTCCGTCCGGTCCAAAGACAATCTGAATTCCGCTGTTCTGGCTGTCATTCGCCACGTCCTGCGGAACCACCACTGCATACAACCACGTCGAGCCCACAAACTTATCGCCTTGCTTAGTCACATCACAGCGAGCATAATCCGGAGCGCCCAGAATGATTTCGACTTCCGACTCGCTCATGCCGGCGCGCACCGTGTTGTATTGGCGCATCCAGCGCTCCAGCGGCAAATCGCTCGTGTATGGCACGCGGATACTGGTACGAAACTGGTCATAATTCCGATACTTTGAATTTCGCGCCACGCAACGCTGCTGGTCTTCTTTCGCCGCTTTCACGTTCTTTTGAAAAAGAGCGTTCTCTTTTTCCAGGAACTCGTAGCCGATCACCATCAGCCACGCTCCCAGCAACACCACCACGCCTAAGATAACGAGTCCGCGTTTTTTCACTAGTTCCTCAGCGGCTTGCCGGTTTTCAGCGTGAACTGTATCCGTTCCTGCGTCTTCTTCTCGCCGCAGAGCGACTTGAAGCCTTCTCGCTCCAGGTCCAGGATGTACTGCTCACTCACCGGCGTTCCCGGCGTAACGTTGCCGCCGCAGATTACCTCAGCCACTTTGGTCGCGACCTTCACATCATGGTCGCTGATGTATTCAGCCTGCTTCATTAGATGGATTCCCAGACGCAACGTCGCAAGGGCGTTTTCGCCCGGCGCAGGTATGTCCATCCGCGGAACTGGCGGGCGATATCCAGCGCGGGCAAGTTCCAGCGCGCGATCTTTCGCGTCGGCCAGGATGCGCTCGCGGTTCATCGAAATCACATCGCCATCGGAAAGGAAGCCCAATGCTCGGGCTTCATAGGCTGAGGTCGAAACCTTGGCCATGGCGATCGTCTCAAAGATCCGCTTCATGCCTTCCATCACTTCCACTGACTCGCCTCGACCATCCGGCCGTACCGCCCGGGCGTTGTCCAGTGCGCGCAGCAGCATCTCTTTGCAGCCGCCCCCGCCGGGCAGCAACCCAACGCCGACTTCCACAAGCCCCATATAAAGTTCAGAGTGTGGTTGCCGCGCTGCAGAGTGCAGGTTGATTTCGCAGCCGCCGCCCAGCGTCATGCCATAAGAAGCCGTCACCACGGGGCGCGAGCAGAACTTGATGACCTGCGTCATGCCCTGGAACTGCTTGATGGCTATGTCAACTTCGTCCCACTCTTCTTCCTGCACAGCTAGCATCAGCATCATCAAATTGGCGCCGACAGAGAAGTTTGCCGAGTCGCCAGTGATGACAAATGCCTCAAACTGGTCGCCGATGCCGCCGGTCTTGAGCGACTGCGTGACCATCTGCACGATGTCGCCGCCGAGAGCGTTCATCTTGGAATGAAATTCAATGCAGCCTACGCCATCGCCCAGGTCGATGAGCGACGCGCCAGCATTCTTCTTCACTACACCATTGGATTTCTTGGCGGTTGACACAGACCATACGCCTTCGGCAACTTTTACAGGCTGATACGTGCCGGTGCGCAGATCGAAGTAAGCGCGGCCGGAAGGCGATGAAGGATCGTCCTTGTACCAGGTCTTTGCGCCTGCTGCCAGCAGCTTCTCGGCGTTCGCCGCTACCGGCCTGCCTTCTTTCTTCATGCGCGCGACCGTGGCTTCAACACCGGCCAGGTCCCAGATTTCAAACGGACCGATCTCCCAGTTGAAGCCCATGCGCATAGCCGCGTCGATCTCAACAACAGTGTCTGCAATTTCGGGAATGCGGTTCGCCGAATACGTCCAGAGATCCGAAAGTGTGGTCCAGATAAACTGCGTAGCTTTGTCGCGAGGGTCGCCTGCGAGAATCGTGCGCAGGCGCTCGCCCATATCTTCAATGTTTTTGGCCATCTCCAGAACTGGGAACTTGGCCTTCTTTGTGGGATGGTACTCAATCGTCTTCCAATCGATGGCCTGCCGTTCTTCCCCTTGAGGGCCTTTAACTTTTTTATAGAAACCAGACTTCACTTTGTCGCCCAGCAGCTTTTTCTCCAGCATCTGCTTGAAGAAGTCCGGGAGCTTCAGATCCGAGCGCTCATCATGCACGTTTTTGCTGAAGTTGGTGACCACGCTTCCCAGAACATCGAGTCCGACGAGGTCGATGGTCCGGAAAGTCGGCGCTTTGGTCCAGCCTCCGCTTGAAGTGAGTGCGTCCACGTCTTCGATCGTCAGGTCCATCTCCTGCATAATGCGGAAAACGTTGAGTCCGGCAAACGTCCCAATGCGGTTGGCGATGAAATTGGGCGTGTCTTTGGCCGTAACAATTCCCTTGCCCATACGAACGTCGCAGAAGTGCGCGACCGTCTCAACGGCGGCCGGATCGGTTTCCGGCGTGGGAATGATCTCCAGCAGGCGCATATAGCGCGGCGGATTGAAGAAATGCGTCCCGAACCAGTGGCGGCGAAAATCATCACTGAAGCCCTGCGCGATGCTCGCCACTGGCAGGCCGCTGGTGTTGGTGGTGATCAGGCTCCCGGGCTTGCGTACGGCTTCCACTTTTTTGAGCAGCCCGCGCTTGATGTCCAGGTTCTCGGCTACGGCTTCAATGATCCAGTCGGCATCGGCCAGCAGCCTGATGTCGTCGAACGTTCCGATCGTGATGAGCCGCTCTGACCCTTTTTCGAAGAACGCAGCGGGCTTGGACTTCACGGCCGCGTCCAGTCCGCCGGCAACAATCTTTCTGCGCGCGGTCTTGTCGGTGCTCTGTGCGGCGTCCGGCGTCACGATATCGAGCAGCACGCAGGGCACACCCGCGTTGGCGAAGTGTGCGGCGATCCGCGCACCCATGGTCCCGGCGCCCAGCACGGCAACTTTATTGATCCGCTGATGTCCGGTCTTTTGACCCTGAGAAGTTGGGCTGGTTTGCGCTCCGGTTGAGCTGCGGGACTGTGGGGCGGCAGGAACAGCAACATTACTCATCTGGGCATCTCCTGGAAGTTGGGTGGTACGGGCGAGAAGACGAGTCTTGAGACGCTCAGAATCATAACAGTTTTCGAGCACAGCCTGCGATTGTG
>DASYKK010000016.1:0-15584 GCA_035995565.1 Candidatus Angelobacter sp. | reverse complement strand
ATCGTCGCCAGCGCAAGCGCGCCTACCGCCGCCACCACCAGCCAAATCAGAATCCTGCCAATTTTCATCCGCGTTCTCCGCCGGTTATTCTGCCTAAGGCGGCGTCATTGCGCAATGTCGATCCGCTATTGCGAGTGCTATCCTGAATGAGTCATTAAAAGAAGGATCCGATCCAGTGGAATTCCTTTTAAGGCTAATGCGAATCGGCCACGCAATTCTGGGCATCACCCCAGCCAGACCGGAAGACGAGCGCGCTTATCTGCTGGGATGGACTTTGTCACTTCTGCTGATCATCGGGCTCACGGTGGGATTGTTACTGCTACTGGTTCCGAAAATCATGCACTAAGGTGCAGTCGGCGAGATTCCCAGCCTTATAAGGCCTGGAAATCCAGAACACCCCTTTTTCTGGAATGATCATCTAACCCGGAGGACAAGGGAGAAACTCCGATGAATATCATCGTCACCGCGCTTGGTATTGGCTTGATTCTGGGAAATGCACTTTTACTGCTGACGCAAAGCGGCCAGCCAACGCAGGCTGGGTCCCAGCAGGCTTCTCCTCAGTCGCCTAGTGTGCAGCAAATTCCCGCCAGCCCCATTGGCGCGCCAACCAGCGGCGTGCAGATCACCCATGGGCCAGTCGTGGAGAATGTGACGGACATCGCCGCGGAAATCGCATGGTCCACCAACGTAAATTCGGGAACAGCTCTGCACTATGGCACCGATCCCAGCCATCTCGACCAGACCGCCGGCATGCCTTGGGGCGGCTTCACGCATCGGGTGCTGATCAAGAACCTGAAACCGAATACCACGTACTACTTCAAGGCGGAATCAGGACAGGGGCAGGGCACCGGCACGTTGGCTGAGGCCGCGCAGTCGTCGTTCCAAACCAAGCCGGCGGGTACGACTGCTGAGAGGTAAATCGTGCACGAGAAGGCGGTGGGTTATAGAATAATGCCGTGAACCTGGACCTTGTATTTGCCGTGCTTTGGATAGCCATGAGTGGCATCCATTTGTATCGCTCTCATTCCGGCGCAATGTCAATGGGAATTGTCACGCTCGTGACTTCAGATCCGGTCGCCATAAGTAAGCGGATCCGTGTAGGGCGGATATTTCTTTGAATCGCTTTCCTCGGCATCGGCATTTCGCACTTGGTTTTGTACGCAAGACTTGCCCATCACTAAGCTGACCGACGTCCCGCCGCAGCCGCGCCCGCCTGCATGCGCGCTTTCAGCCGTCCGGTAAACATCAGCGCCAGCATTCTGAAATCACTGATCAGCGACCAAAAGGGATGTCCGAAGGTTGCGGGCTTGTTGCCTTCGATCATGAAGTGTCCGATCCAGGCAAAAGCGTACGACACCACCGGCCACAACAGCGCATACCAGGGATGGCCTGTCGCAAAAGCCAGAATCAGGGTGCCGAGCCCGAGTAACGTGCCTACTGCATGCATGGCGCGATTGCGCGCATCGCTGTGCTCATGCAGGTAGAAGGTGAAGAAGTCTTCGTAGTTGGCGAATTCCTGAGGCGGCATCTATTTATCCTCATAGTCGGACGGTGTCGCGGTAACGGGCAGGAGCTTGATGGGTGATTCCTGGCCGTCCACCAATACTTGTAATTTGTCGTACGTCCAGACACCGTCAGTCTTTGTTGCAACGACATACACAGTACCACGGTGAAGCTTGCCATTGAGAGGGATGGCCAGGTTAGCGTCTCCAGAACTGTTCGATACATTGATGTTTCCAGAGAGATACCAGGCTGGCTCAATCGGTGCACCCAGTTCACGCACAACCTCCGGATTGTTGCTGGCGACGGCGATCGCGTGCTGGTAGGGCTCGCTGGATTTCAGCAGTCCGAACACAAAAGTGAGCAAACCGCCGACCACCAGTGTGAGCAACAGGGCCAGACCGAGAATCAGCGTGGGAATAAGCCATTTCCAGTTACGCGAAAACCAGTTTTTTTGCAAAGCCATCTGGTGCGCGGGAGGCGGTAGAATGTAGCCGGAACTCATGCAGGCGAATTCTACTATGAGTGGCAGGAAATGACCGAGATTGCGCGAGTTTGCGTGTCCTGGATTCTGATGCAATAGTCTGCTCTCTCCTATTCGCTCTGCGATCTTGAATTTTTTGCGCTATCCAGCCACATTGGCCGGCCGGATTTGCTCCATGGTGCACTGTTCCGGTTTCTTTTCCGGACGCCAGCGCAGAAACTTTGTTCCGTGGCGGAAACGTCCTCCGGAGAAGTGGTCGTATTGGAATTCGCCCACCAGTTTGGGCTTTAGCGGAATCCACTCGGTATCACGGGCATCGCGCGTCCAGCGGCTGGGACCGCCGGGCGCCTTGCCGGAAAAGCCTGTGCCGCCCATGAAAGGTTTGAGAATCGACTTCAGCTTCTTGCGCTCTTCTCGCGTAAAGCTGGCACTGAAGCCAATGTGGTCGAGTTCGCCATTCTTGTTGTAAAGGCCAAGTAGCAGTGAGCCGACTTCTTCCGTTGGCCTTTTCCTGGGGCCAGCGTTCTCGGAATCTGCTTTCTTTGAATTTGCGGTTTCGTCGGATGAATTTTTTGCTCTTCGAGCCCAGCGAAAACCTCCGACCACGCACTCCGCCGTGCGAATGCGTTTGATCTTGGCCATGCCTGTGCGTTCGCCGGACATGTATTCACAATCCAGCCGCTTGGCGACGACGCCATCCCATCCGCTGGCTGCGCCTTCACGCATCCACTTCTCCGCCGTGGCGAAATCAGAAGAGGCGGGTGAAAGCGTGATCCGTTCGCCGGCGCTCTTTGAATTTGCTTGTGGCACTGCTTTCTTGCTGCGCCTGCTTTCGGGCTCGGGGCTGATGTTCGCGGCGGCAAATTCCTGGAGGGCCATACGTCGCGCGGAAAGCGGCCTATCGACAAGCGACCGGCCCTTGTTTTCGACAAGATGGCCGTCAACAAGAAGATCAAAGACCATGTACGTTGCGGGCGTCTCCTGCGAAAGCCGCTGGATGCGGCTGGCCGCGGGATGAATGCGCTGTAGCAACGCATCAAAATCGAGACCTGCGCCCTGACGGATCACGATTTCTCCGTCCAGCACAAATTTGCGCGCAGGCAAAGCCAGCAAAGCGGCAACGATTTCAGGAAAATAGCGTCCCAGCGGCTGACCAGCCTTGGATTGCAAAATGACTTCGTCACCCTGGCGAAAAGCAAGGCAACGGAAACCATCCCATTTGGGCTCATAGAGCCAGCCGGATCCGCGCGGCAGATCTTTTACCGACTTGGCTTCGGCCGGCGGGTAAGGCGGTTGGATCGGTAAATTGAGCTTGGGAAAAGCGTGCTCTAGCGCTTCTGCTGGAACAGGAGCCGATTCGACGCTGGCAGCCTTATGTTTGCGTGGCGATGCCATGCCATTTTTGATGCGCGACCGCGGGGCGGAGAGCGGATCTATAGCACCAGCCCACGCATCCTGAGAATGATTCAGCCGGATGCTTTCTCAGCTGTTACGTCTATAGCCGCGGTAAAAAATCAGTTAGTGAGCTACTCTGCCCCAGGTATAAAACGCGGAAAGCAGGATCATTTCCAGAGTCGCCAGCGCATAGAAAACCACTCTTACTCGTTTGTCGATTGCCATACCCTAAGAATGGCAGGCGCGGAGATCCTTGCAGAGCAATTACTTAAGTTTTGTAAGTACCGCGGCTGCCGTCGTCCGGGTTGAGCTGTCCTGCCCGGTTCCTTAAGGGTTTTACCGGTATTTCCTATGGGTTCACCCCTTAGATTCGTCGGGTTTTAACTGATTGTTTCAGGCTGGCAACCGTCCTATAATCGCCCTCCTCTGGTCGTTTCTCAGGTATCCGGTTGGAATAAAAGGTGTTGGCCTTCAGTTAGGTGGCGCAAGCCGCCGGCAACTGATATCAAGAGTGTAACCCGATGAAAAAGCACCTATTTACCATCCTGATCGGCGCCACGTCGATGGTAGCTAGCAGCCCAGCCCGAGCCCAGAACATCGTTGCCACTCACGATGCTTACGGCCACACGGTCTGGGTCGCCAGTGACGAGGCCAAGCCTCAACCCAAACCGCAGACCCCGGTTCCTCAAACAGTGGTTCCGCAATCCATTGTTCCTCAAACCGTTGTTCCTCAGACCCAGGAACCTCACCAGACAGCAAACATCACTCCAGCACAGCCGGCTTCCTCCGATGCCACGACTTCGCGCTACAGTGGACTGGTTTACTGGAGCAACAAAGAGCACCGCTGGAAGGCCGTGCCTCTGGCGTCTTCCGCCACCATGAAAGCAGCCCGGCGCGCCGCCCAGGAAGTGAATGACATGGTTGCGGTGCCCATCAGCGCCAGTGAAAGCAGGGCGCTGAAGCAGGCGCGACCAGTCGACTTGAAATCAGAGAACCTGACCCAGGTCCGTCCAGTGGACTCATTGACCGTGGATAAGGCAATTGATGCGGCGGCGGAGCGGCATGGTGTGGACCCGAACCTGGTACGCGCAGTGGTGAAAGTGGAATCAAACTTTAATCCGCACGCAGTTTCGCGCAAAGGCGCCATGGGGCTGATGCAGCTCATGCCTTACACCGCGAAGTCGCTCAACGTGGATAATGCATTTGATCCTCGCCAGAACATTGACGCGGGGGTTCGCCACCTGAAGAGCCTGCTGGAAAACTATAATGGGAACGTGGAGCTCTCGCTGGCGGCCTATAACGCCGGCAGCGGAGCGGTAAGAAGGAGCGGCGGCGTTCCTCCCTTCCGCGAAACGCGCGATTATGTGAAGAGAATCACAGACCTCTATCACGGGGCGGCCTTGCGGCCCCGGCTGGTAGAGACACGTGACTCAGATGGTCACCGCGTATTTTCCAACAACGATTAACGCAGCTTCGGGTTTATTCTGTAGGTGCTTTGAAATAGCGGTAATGAACATCGGACCCAGAACTCTCACGCGGAAAACGTTCGCCTGCGCACTGGCCTGCCTTTTGCTGGCGCCAGTCAGCACCTTTGCGCGCACCGTCGCGCAGAAAAAACAGGCCGCGCGCGCACAGTTAGAGACTGCTGAGCGCTTGCGCGATTCGCTGGAGAACAAGCCGGAAACGCAACGCACCCGCAAAGATTTCCAGAAAGTGATCGATGCCTACCGCAAGGTTTATTACACTGCGCCAAGCCTGGCCAAGGCCGATATCGCCGTGCAAGCCGTGGCAGAGTTGCTTGAAGACCAGGGCCGCCTTCTAAGCGATCCCAAGAGTTTCAAAGATGCGATTGGCCAGCTGGTCTTTTTGCGCCGCGAATATCCCGGCAGCAAGTACCGGGTAGAGGCGCTATTCACCATCGGCGAGATTTATCGCGACGATCTGGACAACGCCAGGCAAGCCAAAGCTACGTTTGAAGACTTCGTAAAGCGCTATCCTGGCAACTCCCGCGCGTCAGAGGCACGGAAAGCGATTGCTGAGATCGACAATCCATCGGTGGCAAGAAGCCCGTTCCAGGCCAAAGCGCCCAGGCAACATGCAGGTCGACAGAAAGCTTCGCGCGCGGCCGAAGAAGCTCCTAAAACCCCGGTTGCCGAAGACACGCCCGACGCTCCTACCCAGCCGCAGCAACAGGACGCCGCTTCCGTCAGCAATGATTCGCAGCCGCATCGTCTGGCCCGGCTCACCGGCATTCGCCACTGGTCCACCGGCGATTACACGCGCATCGCCATTGATCTGGAGCAGGAAGTGAAGTATCAGGCCGGACGCGTGCCGCATCCTGACCGCATCTTCTTTGATCTTTACGGCACCAAACTCGCTTCTGAACTGGTGGGTAAGACTTTTGAAGTGGACGCCGGTTTTTTGCATAAGATCCGGGTGGCGCAATACAAGCTCAACATGGCGCGGGTGGTGCTTGACGTGGACGATGTCGCCGAATACTCAGCATTCCTGCTGCCCAACCCTTACCGGCTGATCATTGATATTCATGGCAAGCTGCCACCGAACAAGCTGGCGAAAAATAACAAAGAGCCAAAGAATACGCCACAGGAAGCCAGACCGGCAACGCCAGAGACGAAGCCATCGGCTGACCAAGACGCCGGACAGGACGTTACGGTCACCAGCGTGAAGCCATCAGACAGTAAGCCATCTTCGTCAAAGCCGGCAGACAATTCGTCCCCCGACGTACAAAGCGCGGACGCCGGCAAGTCCATTCCCATCAGAGGCCACGGCAAGGATAAAGATAAGGACAAAGAGCGGGTGGTAACGCAAACAGCCGCTGAAACTGCCAAGGTAATCACACCCAAGATCGCGGTGGATGAAGGCGGGATGGAAGACTCTGGACGCGCTGCCGGCCAGCCGACGAGCGGGCCGACATTTGAATCGATCTCGCCTAAAGAATCCAGCAGAAATAAGCGGAAAACCGTTGAGCCTACTTCGCGGGCTTCCGCCACAACGGCGGCAACCACGCGCACGGCAGCACCTAACGCAGACGGCGAACGCTCACTTATCCGCGCTTTGGGGTTGAAGATCGGCAAGATCGTGGTCGACGCCGGACATGGCGGGCACGACACTGGAACCATCGGCCCGAACGGTCTGGCGGAAAAAGATCTGGTCCTGGACGTGGCCCTGAAGCTGGGCAAGCTTCTGGAAAACAAGCTGGGCGCTGAGGTGGTTTATACACGCGACGACGACACGTTTATCCCGCTGGAGACGCGCACCGCCATCGCGAACAAGGAACAGGCGGACCTGTTCATCTCCATTCACGCCAACTCTTCTGACGATCCCACGGCGCGCGGCGTGGAAACGTATTACCTGAACTTCACCAGCCGCGCCGACGCGCTGGAAGTAGCGGCGCGTGAAAATGCAGTTTCGGAAAAGTCAATCCATGAGTTGCAGGATCTGGTAAAGAAAATTGCGCTCAAAGAGAAGATTGGCGAATCACGCGAATTTGCCTCTGACGTTCAGCGCTCACTTTATGCCGGACTGAGCGCCAAGAGCCCTAATCTGCGCAATCGCGGCGTGAAGAAAGCGCCGTTTGTCGTCCTGATCGGCGCCAATATGCCGTCCATCCTGGCGGAAATCTCTTTTGTCAGCAATCCTGACGACGCCAAAAAGCTGAAGACCAACGAATATCGCCAGCGCATCGCTGACTCGCTCTATAGAGGCGTGTTCAAATATGTGAACAGCCTGAGCGGGATCAAAGTGGCTTCAAAGAACAATGGTTCCGGCACAACAGATGGAACCACGTCCGTCGCGGCGGCGAAGTAAATCTGTCTCGATTCATAGCTCTCTTACGTCGGGCACCAGCCAGGTTTCTTTCGCTTCCCTTGATTCAATTCGGGCACGACTGTAATACTGGAACACCAGATTCTTGTCATTGAACGTCTCTCGGGCCTTTCTCACCGATTCCTCCAGACACAGCATTCGATCCATACTCTTCTCAACCTGTAGCAGCCAAAAGCGTGTCAATGTCTCGTGATAAAGGCCGGTCACGCCATGATGCGCGGCAAAACGCTTTAGGCTGCTGCGCATGCGGTCCATCGACGTTTCGAGATCGGCCGCGTACAAATACGCGACTGCCACGGTGACATGGTCGCGGTGATGAAATTCTTCTTTTCCCAACAGGCAGCGCTCAAGGCGGTCGACCAGGGTGAGGATTTCGGCATCGGTCATTTTGTCGCTCCAAATAAAAACGCCCGCCGGCAATTGGACCGACAGGCGTGTACGTTCATTTTCAGAATAGCCGAGAATTCAGTCGAGATCAAGCAGGTGAAGGTTGTGGTAGTGGGGTCAGTTTCGAGCAGCCGTAATCCAGAAGGAATTGTCACACCCGATGGAGTCAAGCTTCCCAGAAGCCGACTTCTGGGAAATTAGAGATGGCGATAGGAATTCACAGACCTGTTACATTTTGCGAGAAGCGCCAGGATGAAATCTTTCGCCGACTGCTGTCCGGAGGCCTTCAGCGAGTTTTGCTCATCATTCTGCGACAGTGGCGCGCGATTTGAGGTTCTTCCTCTGTGGGGAAGATCTGAATCTTGTCTGTGAGGAGGCCAAGAGACTCGAGACCGTCGGCTGCTAAGGATCGAATGTGATCGCTGTGCTGTCCGATGCCACCGGTGAAGACGAGAAGGTCGACACCACCGAGGAGGGCCACGTATGCACCGATTATTTTGCGCACGGAAAGGGCAAAGACATTCAGCGCAAGAGCGGCATGGGGATCGTTGGAGCGCATGCTCATTTCCAGCGCCTTCACATCGCTCTCACCGGAAGAGAGAGCGAAAAGGCCGCTCTGATGGTTCAGCATATCTTCAAGCTGGTCGGCGTCCAGTTTCTCGGTGCGCAGAAGATAGAGGAAGACGCCGGGGTCGAGATCGCCACAACGAGTGCCCATCGGGATGCCTCCGGTCGGCGTGAGGCCCATGGTGGTATCGATGGAGACTCCGTCGCGAAGAGCGCAGAGGCTTGATCCGTTACCAAGGTGCGCGAAGATGGCTCGTTCGGGAAGCTGATCTCCGAAATGATGCACCAGCGACTCGTAAGAAAGACCGTGAAACCCGTAGCGACGAATGCCTGCGTCGTAGTAGCGCTGCGGGAGAGGTAGATGAGATGCCACTTCCGGAATGGTGCGGTGAAAGGCATCGTCAAAACAGGCGAAATGCTTCGCCTCAGGAAAGATTGATTGCGCGGAAGCGATGAGCGACAGAGCCTGCGGGACGTGCAGCGGAGCGAAATGTGTGGCTGAGCGAAGTTCGTCCATCACCTGCGGCGTGATGAGTTGGTGAGTGCGAAGCCTGGGGCCGCCATGCACGACGCGATGTCCTACAGCCAGCGGCGTGGCATGAATATGCTCCCGGATGGCCGCCGCGATGGCAGCAAGTGCGTCGGTTTGCAACTCTAGGGTACGATCGCCCTGCAACAGCGGTTTTCCGCTGGAAGAACGAATGTGCAAAGAACCGTTGTCACGTCCAATACCTGCCGCGCTTCCGGTCAACAGCGGCTCTTCGTCGGTTGCGCCGCGATAGTAGATGCCGAACTTCAGCGAAGACGAACCGCTGTTGAGCACGAGGATTAAATCGTCTTTTTGCGCCAGCTTTTCCATCGTGCCTATCCCGGCCACTTCCAGGTGCGAATCTCCTCTTTATCGATGCCTTCGGCGTGAGCGTAATTAACGGTGTCGATGATCTGCTCCTTAAGCCATTCTTTGACGTGCGCTCCTATGCGACGCACGCGTGGAACGCGGTCGATCACATCGATAGCCAGGTTAAAACGATCGACCTGGTTGAGAATGGCGAGTTCCAGTGGTGTGTTGATGTTGCCCTTTTCCTTGTATCCCCGCACGTGAATATTGTCATGATTCTTGCGGCGGTAGCTGAGTTTGTGAATGAGTGCGGCATAGGAGTGGAAGTTGAAGATGACGGGCTTGTCGGTGGTGAAAAGCGAATCGAAGTCGCGATCGGTCAGTCCGTGCGGATGTTCGGTCTCTGGCATGAGGCGGAAGAGATCGACGACGTTTACGAAGCGGATCTTCAAATCGGAGAACCGTTCCTTCAGAATCGCGACTGCAGCGAGCGACTCCATGGTTGCGATGTCGCCCGCACAAGCCAGGACCACGTCGGGCTCCCCGCCATCGTCGGTCGAAGCCCAATCCCAGATGCCGATGCCCTTGGTACAGTGGGTTACGGCATCTTCCATAGTGAGGTACTGCAGATGATCCTGTTTATCGGCGACAATGACGTTGATGTAATCACGCGAGCGCAAACAATGATCCGCCACGCTAAGCAGGCAGTTTGCGTCGGGCGGCAAATAGATGCGGACTACATCGGCGCTCTTATTGGTGACCACGTCAAGAAATCCGGGATCTTGATGAGTGAAGCCGTTGTGATCCTGACGCCAGACAAGTGACGTGATGAGGATATTAATCGACGGTATCGGAGCGCGCCAGTCGAGCTCCTTCTTCGATTTCTCGAGCCATTTCGCGTGCTGGTTGAACATCGAATCGATGACGTGGACGAATGCTTCGTAAGTTGAGAAGAAGCCGTGGCGCCCGGTGAGAACGTAACCTTCGAACCAACCTTCGAGTGTGTGCTCGCTGAGCATCTCCATGACGCGTCCCGAGACGTCGAGTTCGCCGCCGTCTGCATCTTCCGGCCTATATTCCGCAATCCATGTCTTTTTGGAAGCGGCGTAAATAGCCGTGAGCCGGTTGGAGGATGTCTCGTCCGGGCCGAAGACACGGAACGAGCTCATATTACGGCGCATCACTTCGGCAAGAAAGTGTGCGAGTACGTCGGTCGGTGGAGCATAGAGCGTACCCGGGGTTTTCATCCTGGCTGCGTAGTCGCGAAAATCTGGCAGATCGAGCTCTTTGCGCAGCAGACCACCGTTCGCGTGCGGGTTTGCCGAGATGCGGCGCGAGCCCGAGGGGGCAAGTTCCTGTAGCTCGGGTATGAGTGTTCCGCTGGTGTCGAATAGCTCCTCGGGCTTGTAGCTTTGCAGCCAGGCTTCGACAATTTTGAGACTGTGCTTATTCGTGGCTGGATCGAGCACGGGGACTTGGTGCGCGCGCCAAAAACCTTCTACCTTGTGGCCGTCAACCTCTTTGGGTCCAGTCCATCCTTTCGGCGAACGAAGTACGATCATGGGCCAGCTTGGACGCTTGCTGTCGCCCGTTGAACGGGCGTGATGCTGCAGCGAACGAATCTCGACGATGCATTGCTCCAGAGTTGAAGCCATCTTCTGATGCATCACGGAAGTATCGCTGCCTTCGACGAAGTAAGGTTTGTAGCCGTATCCGATAAGCAGCGCCTCCAATTCTTTGTGCGGGATGCGCGCGAGAATGGTGGGATTTGCGATTTTGTAACCGTTGAGATGCAACACCGGCAGCACGGCTCCGTCGCGAATGGGGTTCAGGAATTTGTTCGAATGCCAGGAGGTCGCAAGCGGGCCGGTCTCTGCCTCCCCATCGCCCACGGCGACTGTGACGATGAGATCGGGATTGTCAAATGCTGCTCCGTACGCGTGCGAGATGGAGTACCCAAGTTCGCCGCCTTCATGGATGGAACCCGGTGTCTCTGGTGTGCAGTGTGAACCTATTCCTCCGGGAAACGAGAATTGCCGAAAGAATTTGAGCATGCCCGCTTCGTCACAGCTCTTATCCGGATAAATTTCGGAATAATGCCCTTCGAGATAGCAGTTGGCGAGTGTGGCGGGTGCGCCGTGGCCGGGGCCGGAGATATAGATGACATTTAAGTCGTATTTCCGGATGAGGCGGTTCAAGTGCACCCAAATCAAAGATTGGCCGGGATCTGTGCCCCAATGACCAAGGAGCCGATTCTTGATGTGCTCAGGCTTCAGCGGTTCGCGCAGAAGAGGATTCGCGCGAAGGTAGATCATGCCCGCGGACAGATAGTTGCAGGCGCGCCAGTACGCATCCGTTTTTCTCAGTTCATCGGGCGAAAGCGGCGTTGGGACTTCAGTTGTGCCGGCCATGGATGCCCTCCAGGAATTCAAGTGCAGGCGTTGCGCTGCGCGACGCCCTCTACAGCCTAAACTGTTGTGATGAATACAGGTGAATTTTTGGAGTGAATCCCAGACCAGGTAGCGGCGGCGGCGTGGTCACCAGAAAGAGGAATCGAACCGCCCTTCCTGGTAAGCATTCGGGCAAACTGTCACGCCCAGAATCACGAGTTTCTGTTTCGTCTTGCAGGAGCCACCTTGTCGTTCCCTGGATAGTCCAGAAACGGGCTTCAGGGAAACGACGATTTCTGGACGAAATTGTCAGCTATCCGAAAACTGATCCACTACGCGCATGGCTGGAACAAAAAGCGCCTTAAATCTTTTCTGTGTCCCGCCACTGCCGAACTTCATCGTCCACAGAAAACTGCTCGCCAGCATTCTTGCTGAAGCGGCCTTCAAGCGCGTATGCATTCTTCTCCAGCGTAATTTCCTCGAAGCTACCGCCTTGAACGAACCCGCTTACGAAACGCGCGGCGAATTCTTTCACACCCAGTTGCGCATATTGCACCACGTGGACAAGTTCATGGAACAGCAGCGCGTCAGTGAATTCCTGGTGGGAGACAACCACGTCCACAAAAGTGATTGCTGCCATGCCAGCGAAATCCGGTAGATTACGGATGCCCATCATCTTGGCCATGGCATACATTGACGGATTCGAGACGCGTGTACCGTGCAACACGTAGAGTCGCGCCGAATCGAGCACTGCGGCGGGAAAGAATGGCTGCATTACACTGCGCTGCGCGTCAGTCAGAGGCAGCGCCTGTGGTGCGTATTTCTTTCGGCTGCTGTTGATATAGTCCTCAACCATCGAGACAAGTTGAGAAACCATTGCAGGAGGAAGATTTTTAAGGTCCATGAAGGAATTTGGTAAATGGGTAATTTGGTAATTGTATAAATGAGAGATTAGCAGATTGAAGGGTCGGTCTTAGCCGACAAGTGAAATTGCAAAAGGTTGGCAAAAAGAAGGGTCCGGCTCGCGCCGGACCCCATTTATCAAATTACCCACTTACCAATCTGTTTACGCGACTCCCATTTCTGCTGCGATGCGCTCAGTCACAAACGCTTCAATCACGTCGCCTTTCTTTACGTCATTGAAGTTCTGGAGATTGATACCGCACTCCATGCCGTTGCGCACTTCGCTGGCATCGTCTTTGAAGCGCCGGAGCGAACCGACCTTGCCTTTGTACACCTGCACGCCATCGCGCAGCAGTCGAACATCAGAATCGCGCTTGATCAGGCCGTCCAGCACATAGCAGCCTGCGATGGTCCCAGCCTTAGGTACGCGGAAAGTGTCGCGGACTTCGGCACGGCCCTGGTATGTTTCCTTGATGACGGGATCGAGCAGGCCCAGCATGGCTTTCTTGATCTGGTCTTGGAGCTCGTAAATGATCGAGTGCAGTCGGATATCGATTTTTTCCATCTCCGCCAGTTCCTGAGCTTTGCGCTCTGGGCGGACATTGAAGCCGATAATTACCGCATTCGACGCCGATGCCAGCAGCACGTCATTTTCATTAATAGCGCCCACACCGGTATGAAGAATTTTGATCTTCACCTTGTCATTGGAAAGCCGGGTCAATGTATCAGCCAGAACTTCCGACGAGCCCTGCACGTCAGCCTTAAGGATGATAGGCAGTTCTTTCATGCCGGCAGTCTTGATCTGCTCCGCCAGACCTTCCAGGGAAAGCTTGGAACTCTTGGCCAGCGTGGCTTCGCGAGCGCGCTGTTCGCGGTACTCGGCGATCTGACGCGCTTTTTCACGGTCGGCGACCATGAGCACGTCGCCGGATTGCGGCAAGCCTTCCAGACCAAGCACCTCCACAGGAGTTGATGGCGGCGCTTCTTCCACGGCTTTACTGCGATCGTCAAACATGGCGCGAACTTTGCCAAATGTGTTGCCGATGATGAAGTTATCGCCCACGCGCAACGTGCCGTTCTGCACGAGCACGGTGGCAACAACGCCGCGGCCACGGTCAATCTTGGCCTCAACCACGGTACCGGTTGCCGGACGCTCCGGATTGGCCTTGAGATCCTGCAGATCGGCCACCAGACAGATCATTTCCATCAGCAGATTCAGGTTGGTGCGCTTCTTGGCGGAGACATCCACAAATACCGTGGTGCCACCCCAGTCTTCCGGCATCAGTCCGCGATCAGCCAGCTGCTTCTTAACGCGGTCGGGCAATGCGTCGGGTTTGTCGATCTTGTTGACGGCGACGATGATTGGAACTTTCGCGGCCTTGGCGTGGTCCATGGCTTCGAGCGTTTGCGGCATCACGCCGTCATCGGCTGCAACCACGAGTACGACGATATCCGTGACTTTGGCGCCACGGGCACGCATGCGCGTGAACGCTTCGTGACCCGGAGTATCCAGGAACACGATCTGCCGGCCGAATGCCGGCGAATCTTCCTTGGTGATCTTCACTTTGTAAGCGCCGATATGCTGCGTGATTCCACCGGCTTCGCCACCGGCGACGTCGGTTTCACGAATGGCATCGAGCAGCGACGTTTTGCCGTGATCGACGTGGCCCATGATCGTAACCACCGGCGGACGAGTTACCGCAGCCAGAGCGGCCTTTTCTTCTGTAACTCCCGTCAGCGATGCCTGTTCCTGCGCGGCCTGGTCTTCAAAGCTGATGGACTCAGACTCAGCGCCAAAATGACGCGCCAGATCTTTCGCTAGTTCGAAATCGAGACTCTGGTTCACCGTGGCCATCACGCCCTTCATCAATAGCCGGGCGATCAGGTCTTTAGCGCGGACGCCTAGCTTTTCCGCCAGATCTTTTACACTGATACCTTCACCAATTGTGATCGACCGGGTGATGGGAAGCGGCTCGTTCGACAACGCCAGACGCGGCGGTGGAACAAAGCCCTTCATCGTGCCTTCTTTTTCTCTCGGGATATAAGGCTGACCTGGACGCCGTGTTGGCCCGCCCGGACGTGCCGGTCTTCCCGCCGGCGGGGGCGGTCCACCTGGGCCTGCGCCTCCCATCCCGGGACGTGGCGGATAGCCACCTGGACGCGGCGAGCTTGTCGGATGTGGACCGCGGCGCTGTTCGCCGGGCCTTCCTTGATACGGTGGGCGCGATCCCGGAGGACCGCTGGGGCCACTTGGCCCGCCCGGCCTGGGGCGCTGGAAAATTGGCTGTCCGCGAACCACGCCCTGCGGACGCTGTCCCGGACCACCCTGACTTTGCATGGGCCGTGTGCCTGGAGCACCCTGCATTGATCTGTTTTGTGGGGCGCTGGGCGGAGCCACACGTGGCGGCGGAGCCGTATATACGGGACGCGGACCCGTCTGCGGGGTAATCATTCTTCTCTGCTGCCCAATCGGCTGGCCCGGCACAGGCTTGGTCGATGGCGCAACGGGAGTTCCTTGTGGGCCTGCTGCTGCCACCGGAGGCGTAGCGGGTGTCTTCGGCGCGACGGGCGGCGTAACCACCACTGCTGGCGGATGTGCGGGCGGAATAACCACGACTGCGGGCGGAGCGGCAGGCTTTTCAACTGAAGGAGGCGCAACCACTGCCGGCGCCGCCGGCTTGACCACGTGAGGTGTAACCACAACACTTCTTTCCGCTGCTGGAGCAGCCGGTTTGGGGATTACAACAGCTGGCTTCTCTGCTGCTGGAGGTGCTGCGGCTGGCGGACTCGCCTTCACGGGCGCCGAAGGAGCAACGGGTGTTGCGGTTGCTGCCGGCGTTCTGGCCGGTGGTGCGGGCGGATGCTGTTGCTGCTGCTCTCTCTCTCTGAGCAGCCTTGCTACGTCGCCAGGCTTGGAAATCTTGGAGAGGTCGATCTTCGGCTTGACCTCGGTAGCGGACGTTCTCTCTCGCGAAGATGAACTGGACTTGGCCGAAAAGTGCTTTCGTACCCGTTCCGCTTCATCCTCTTCAATCGAGCTTGAGTGGGTCTTCTTCTCGGTCACGCCAACTGCATCCAGTGCGTCGAGAATTGCTTTGCTCTTGACCTCAAGCTCTCTGGCCAAATCATTGATTCGAATTTTCATCCGCTCTCTATTTCCTCCAGGTACCTGTTACGCGATCATAATGACCTCACGTTTTTGCCTTGAATCTCACTACGAAGGTTCTTCTTCCGATTCTTTATCCGGCTTTGCCAGTTCCGGCTCTACCAGGCC
>DASYKK010000015.1:0-10524 GCA_035995565.1 Candidatus Angelobacter sp. | reverse complement strand
CGACACCACGGTGAATTATCCCGGCAACAACGTCCCGCTTCTGAAGACCGTGGCCACTGGCCTCTTCGATAAGGCCCAGGTGTGGGTTTACACGGCTTATGCGCCGCTCGATCCCAACGTCTTCAACCGTCATGCCAATGGGTTTGATACATCGCTCGGGCTCGAAATGAAGTGGATGGGAGACATCACCAGCATTAAGTCGCTGGACCGCAGCCAGTGCACTTTCAACTGCACCGATCTGCTCTATCGTTTAAACCAGCAGACGCCGCCCAACATTATTCAATCGGGCTGTCTGAACACGCTTTTCGATTCGCATTGCGCGCTTAACCCAGCCGGGTTCCAGGTTGCCGCGCAGATCGCCGCTGGCAGTACTCAATTGGTGCTGAATACCACCGCGGCGCTGCCGGCAGTTGGCACTGACGCGCTGCCCTATCCGCTGGGAGTGATCAAGTTCACCAGCGGCGCCAATCTAGGGCTGGGCGGCAAGATCAAGGCGCAGAACTCCACCACGCAGATCGTCCTGGACGCGCCTTTCATTTTCCCGGTGAATATTGGGGATCAATGCATCATCACGCCCGGATGCGATCAGCAGCAGTCAACTTGCGGGAAAAAGTTTGCCAACGTGATCCATTTCCGCGCTTTCCCCTTTACGCCGCAGCCGGAGGTAGTGCTGTGAGGGGTTCTGCCTCATTCAATTTCAAGCGATGTGAGTCTCTTGCGGTGCTCCCGTAAACATTTCTGCATCGCCTTTTTTGGGCCTTGCATGTCTTCGGGGGTAGCATCACAGCCGTAACGCTCCAGTTCGTCAGCTAGATTGCGCAGAGCTGCGGCAAGCGTGTTTCCAAACCCCCATGGTGCTTCCATCGGATTAGCGTTGTCATACATAATTCCGACAGATTTGTCATTCTCGGCAAATGCTTTCAGGATCAGGTAATTTTCTTCCATACCCGAGTTAGATGTCCATTTTGGTTGTTATATGAACCCTGAATTAAAACGGAGCGTTTATTTGACTGAAACCATAGAGCTCTCAGCAGAACAGCGCATCGCCGTGGTGGATGAAGCCACGGCCTGGGTCACCGCGCACACGCCGTACATGCCCCATGCCAAGCTGAAAGGCCTGGGCTGTGACTGCGCGACGTTCATTCTTTGCGTCTATCGGGATCTCGGGATGGTGGAAGAGGTGGACCACGGATGCTATTCGATTCAGGCCCACCTTCATAAACCAATGTCGGAAGCGCATGAGCGGCTTCTCACACAGTATGTTGACACCATCCTGCGCTATGCCGACGAAATCCCCGAGGCCGAAGCCCAGCCCGGCGACATGGTTTTATTTAAGACGGCGCGGGCCTTCGCGCACGGCGCCATCGTCATCGACTGGCCGACTGTGGTGCATGCCACCATCGGTCATGGAGTCGTGTTTGCAGACGTCAGTATCGATCCACATCTCAAGCCGCCCCGTGAGCGGCGCTTCTTTTGCAGAAACTTCAGCAAAGGTTAAAAAGTGATGATCAAAAAAAGAAATCTTCTGGCGCGGATTTTACGCGTGCCTGTTACCGCTGTCCGCCATTACCGCCTCTGCCGCAACCTGTTGGCTTCGATGAGACTCGCAGTTCTCCTTTTGAAATAAATGGGCTTCTTAAGACCTAAAACCAAATCGCCGGCACAGCATCCTGCGCCCAAACTGATCAACATGCATGTAACGCATGCGGTGATCGGGATAACCCTGCCCATCGGCATGGGCCAGCGCCGTCTTCCGCTTAAGCTGGTCTTTTACTCCGACTTCGCCGCTATTCCTCATGTGCAGTCCACGGCGGCTGGCGGAGGCGGTAAAGGCCTGGGTGGTGGCGGCGGATCGTCGCAGCCTAGCACTACCTACACATACACGGCCGCAGTGATGGGTGCGCTGTGTTCCGGGCCAGTGAATGGCCTGATGAACGTCTGGGACAGCAAAGGCCACTTCCAGCAAACCAGCGTGAGCGAGAGCTTCACCGTCCCTGGTGGCGGAGGAAATTATGTGGTCACCAATGCCGCGCTGTATAAAGTCGATCGCGGCGTTGGCTTCGCGCAGGCCTATAGCCAGAATGTAAATGACTTCGGATCGGCCGGGACAGTCACACTCAGCGGCAGCTATCAGGTTCCGATGGTTGCAGGCCCGGTCGCGGCGCCCGGCGTTTATGCCGTCAATCCTGCCACCGGCACATATACCTTTCACGCGGCCGACGCCGGCAAGTCTGTCCAGATCACTTACAGCTTCAATCTGCTCAACGTGAGCAATCTGGAAGATGCCAGCATTCCCGGCACGCCGTTCCAAATTCTGGTCGATGACTCGGTGGACTTCCTGCAGGACCAGGGCGTCATCTTCACTGCGACCAATACCGCTCTTCAGAAGGTAGGCGGCGCGCCAGCGGCTGGGCAGTACTCGGTGAGCGGCGGCCTCTACACCTTCAATGCGGCGGACACAGCCAAACTCGTTGCCATCAGCTATGTCACGCACACTACCAATCAGCAGAGCGATGCCGCCACGTCGCTGAACCTGACGCTGTTGACCGGGACCAAGGGGCAAGCGCCGTGGAGTTATCTCACGTCGCGCCATCCTGAAGCAGCGATCGGTTACACCGAAGTGGCGATGCTGGCCAGCGCGGCGATGGACCTCGGCGCGAACGGCGAGCTGCCCAACTATTCTTTCGAAATCGCTCTGCCTTACCAATACGGCGCCGGGATTGTTGATTGCAATCCCGCTGACTGCATCAACGCCCTGCTGCAAGACCCATTCTTTGGCATCGGCTTTCCCGCAGCCAATATCGGCGACTGGACAGCCGCTTCTAATTTCTGGGTTGCCAATTCTTTCTTCATCTCGATGCTGATCGAGCAGCAGAACTCGGTAGCCGCTGAGATTGGTCCCATCCTGGAAGCCGGCATGACGGCCTGCTTCTGGAGTGAAGGCCTGCTGAAGCTGGCGCCGTATGGCGACACCAGCGCGGCTGGCAACGGCAAGATATACGTCGCGCCAACGCAGCCCGTGGTTGACCTCTCGTCGGCTTCCACCGTTCTGCTGGGTGACTTCCTCGTCGAGCCCAGCATCACGCGCTCCGCCTGGCAGGACGCCAACAACAAGGTCCAGGTGCAATGGATCAACCGCGCCAACGCCTACAACACTGAGGTCACCACCGAGCAGGACGACGCTGCAATCCAGCGTTATGGCCTGCGCGTGGAAAGCCCGCAGAGCTGGGATTTCATCACCACACTGGCCGCGGCGCAGTTTGCCGGCAATCTGCGCGTCAAGCGATCGGTAAACATCCGCGCGCAATATACCTTCTCACTGCCCAGCACTTACGTTTATCTCGAACCCATGGACCTGGTCACGCTCACGGTCCCTGAGCTGGGTTTGGTGAAGACGCCGGTCCGCATCACCAAGATCGTTGACAATCCTGACGACAAAGGTCTGGAGATCACGGCGGAAGAGTTTCCGTGGGGCACCGCGCAGCCCTCGATTTACACGCGGCAGGTTGGCATCGGTTTCCAGCCGAATGCAGGCCAGGCGGATCCCGGGAACACCACTGCGCTGGTCTTTGAAGCCAGCAACCGCTTCGGCATGCAGAAAGGAAATATTCTTTACGGCTTCGTGAGCGGCCAATCTCCGGACTGGGGCGGCTGCGATGTTTATGTCAGTTTTGATGGCGTGAAATACGATCTTCTAAACGGCCAGCAGATCACTACGCCGGCGCGCCTTGGTACGCTAGTGAATTCTCTCGCTGCCGGCGTTGCCGATCCTGACACGTCGAATTTTAAGGTGAAGATGTCGAACGGCGGCGCCGTGCTGCCCAACATGAGCGCGGCAGACTTCAATCAGTTCATCTCGCAGTGCGTGCTGATCGATACCACGGATAATGTTCCGTTCGAAATCTTTGCTTATCAGAACTCCACGCTGGTGGATAAAGACACCTTCCAGCTCGATACTCTGCACCGCGGTCTTTACGGCACCGCCAATGCCGCGCACTCGGCCGGCGAGACGTTCTGCCGCCTTGATCAGGCCAGCTTTCAATTCCAGTATGATCCCAGTCTTTACGGTAAAACCATCTTCTTCAAGTTTCCATCCTTCAACACCGTGGGCGGACGTCCACAGCCGCTCTCACAGGCGTCTGTATATTCCTTCACGCTGCCGGGCGACGGTCCCGGCGCTGTCGATATCAATACCGGCATCTGGCGGCCAGGTCAGGGAAGCGTGCCTCCGAGCTGGAGCGGAACTATTACATGGTCCAGCGCGGTGCCCGGCACAACGCTGAATGTGGCATGGAACGTCAATATCAACCGCGGGACCATGCCGCGTCCCAGTCAGGCTGCCAACACGCTGGATGTAACGAACTACAACAGCAACCAGACATTCACCGGGCTCACGGCTTCCACCAATTACTGGCTCTATCCCTATGTCGATGACAGTGTCATCGGCTCGCCCTGGAAGTTCACGCTGAATTCTGATGTCGCTGGCGCTGTTGGAACCCCTGCAGCGTGCTATACCGCCCTTACGGCCAATGCCACATACTTCAGCGGACGCAATGATCATCTTCCGCCAAACAACGGCCCGCTGGCAGTCACCACGGCGCCGTCGAGCGGATCGGGAAGCGGTGGAAACGGTTCGCCTCCAGGCGGTCCATGCCCGCGCGGAGATATGGTTTGCCGGCATCGCAAAAAGGGCGTCATTCGCCACGATGAAGTTGTGATTGGCGACTATGTTCGCGATCGCGGCCGGTGGGTCAAAGTCCTTGACGTCATCCACGGCTGGAGCAATGAGTGGAGCGTTATCCACACCGAGTGCGGCGAGGAAATCTACGTCACGGAAAACCATAGCTGGCCGGTGCCGTGTGTGGCGTGGACCAGGCCGCCATGCCAGCATCATGCTTCCGAAAAGGGCGGACGGCGGTTTCAATTGGAATGTGTTGACTGCAATCGTATGCCGCAGGAAGCGCGGCCGTTCTGGGAAGAGAAGCGCTGCCCTGAATTGAAGATCGGCGCGCCGCTCTTTGCCGACGACGAAGCTTTCACCGCGGTCGCTGCCAAGGGCTGGAGCAATCAGCCGGGAATGGTTGTTGGCCTGGTCGTCGAAGGTGATCACACCTATCTGATCGGCTCAACCCGGCCGCGTGTGCGTACCTGCAACGGCAATACGTTGCCGAGGTCATGAATACCGCGAAAAGCACGAACTCGGATCAATGTATTGAGTGGTCGCTCTTGAAATCGCTGCAAATGTGCTGATCAAACTGCTTAATCGCAAGATCTTGTAATTCCTGTTTAGTCTCTGAAACCCTGGCCGTATCTACCACGAACTTCCACGCGCATTGGCTGCATCCGTAGCCCCCTGGCTCTTTGTCTTTGATGTTAATAAGCATTTTTCGACGTTTCGGCATATTTCAGCTCCAACCGGTCCCAAAATGAAACGCTATTTTATCTGTCCAAAATCCGTCTGGGCTGAAGATCACCCGGTCAACGGCATGCCGCGCCACGCCTGGATGGACGGCAGCAGTTACGTCGAGTTGGATGCCGATCACATCCTCGTCGCCGGCGACTTCGCCAAGGACCAGCACGAGATCCATTGGTCTGACCATCCGGAGATCGCGCGCCTGGCGCATCCGCAGAACGAAGGCGATCTACCGCTGGCCCATCTGCATCAGCATCCTCGCCATGGCCACAAACAATTCAAGAAGCACCATTGGGACAAGCTGGCATCGCTCTGCGCGCTGCATGGCCACCAGCTCGACGCCACACACACCGTCTGGGACATGCATGACATGCTTACGCCCCACTATCCCGGTTTGAAGCTAGCCCGCTATTAAGTTCGCCAATATCAAAAGAGAAAGGCTGAAACCATGAATATCCGTGTCATCTGTGTCATTAGCTTGCTTTTGCTCGCATCCATCGCGTTCGGCCAGGATTTCAAGGTGCAGCTTCCACCTGGCTGCAGATGGGTGACAACTTGTTCCACGAACGGTATATGTCTCGCTGTCGCGCAAACGACATGTGACGCCACCAAGGTAAAGCCGCCAAAGAAGGACCACAATTTCTTTGACTGGAAAAACGATGCCATCTTTGCCAGTCAGGCGGGCGGCGCTGTCGTGGCCTCAAAAGAATGGAACGGGGTTTTAAGCTATTACATCCCTGATTTCAACGAGTGGCGCAGCCAGCTCCATCAGTCCTACAAGTCGAACTTCGCGATTGTGGTTGCGGTCGATGGCATTGGTTATGGCTTTCACAAGGCGCGCTTCCCGCACCATCACCTGATCGAACGCCTGGTGATGATCAGCGGTTCCGGGTTGCTCTATTGGAACGCCGTCCGCAATAAACACAATTACGACAAGACCGACTGCGACAAAGGCCGTGAAGAAGGCAATCAATTCCTGATCTCTCATTTCTGCCACTGAGTCGTTCATCTCACCCGAACTACTGACGTCTGGAAAGGCTTCCATGTTTAAACTACTTCGCGCTCTCGCTGTTATCGCTCTGCTGTCCGCTACCACTTTTGCTCAGAACTTCACCCTGCAGGGCGGCAACTTCCAGCTCGCGGGCGGCGCCGGTCCCGTGGCCAATGGCTCGGTGATTCTCACGCTGTCGAACCCAGCGGCTACCGTCATCGCCACCGGAGGCGCGGCTACGCCGGTTTACACCATCAACCTCGACGCGAACGGCAATATGCCGCTTACGCAGGTGATCGGCAATTCCGCACTAACTCCGCCTGGAACGTTTTACACGGCACAGTTATTTACGTTGGCCAATGGCGGCGGCACGCTGATCAGCACCCAGACATGGATCGTTGGACCAAGCGCGCCTTACAGCGGAACCTTGTACCCGAATGTGATGGTTCTGCCGGCCGTGTCTTTTGTCGGCGCCGTCACTGTACCCAGCTCCACAGTGACGTTCAGCGCCACTCCGACATTTAATGCCGCAACCGTTTCTAAGTTCTATATCACCCTGACTGGCAACGTCACTTCGAGCACGTTGACCGGCGCGGTAAAGGACCAGCTCGTCATCTTCGTGATATCGCAGGATGGCGTCGGCTCGCGCACCTTTGCGTGGCCCACCAACGTCAAGGGCCAATCCATCGCGCCTGGCGCCGGCCTCACCAGCACGCAGGCCTTCAGCTCAGACGGAACCAATCTATGGCCAATAGGCGAGATGACGGTAAGCAGCGGCAACGTGGACGTGAGAGCGAATACCATTGCCGGGGCAAGTTTAAATCTCGCCGGAACTGGGGCGCTTTTGACTACAGCGCAGAGTGGAACCGGTTCGCTATGTATGACCACCAACTGTGTCATGACAACGCCGAACATAGGTGCGGCAACTGGAACATCTGTTTCTGCAACGTCAGGGTTTCCATTTACAGGCTTAAGCGGATCGACCGGCACAAACACGGCTTTCCAACTCGGGCGTGCCGCTGTTGAGGCTAACTATGGGATTGTATCTGGCAACGGGTTTTTCTTCACCAATACTGATCTAGCGGCCGGAGACTTTTTCTTACGGTTAAGTTCATCCACAAACAGGATTTATCTTGGCACTGGGACAGGTATAGCTCCATTCGGAGTCAGCAACACGGCCGCCAATTTCTATGGTTCTACATCTGGCTCGACAGCGGTAAAAGCCAGCGCCGTGGCCTCAGGCACCCTCACCTTCCCAGCCGCAACAGACACGCTAGTAGGTAAAGCCACGACTGACACGCTGACGAATAAGACGCTGACAGCTCCGATAATCTCTGACCCCACGATCAGCGGCAACACAAACCTGAAGCGCATCAAAGCCAATCAGGGGACGACTCTGGTAGCGGGAGACTTTTCCAGCCTGGGTGCATTCGGAACAACGGCATCAGTTTCTAGTGTCACGGGCACAGATCAGGCGTTTTCTGTGAGCATCGCTTCGACCGGCACCGGCCAATCAGCTAATGCAACCTTCTTACTCACGTTCCATGACGGCACATGGACAAACGCGCCAATATTTAGCTGTAACCGTGGGGAAAATTCCGCTCCGTCCTCTTATACGCTGACGTCGACAACGGCAACGACGCTGACTGTCACAATGGCAGCCACAGCGCCAGTTGCCGCTTCGACCTATACGTTCAACTGCGTGGGCATTGGAAGGTAAAGGCTTTACTCTCCCCAGAGTTCTGCCATCTCTTGAGTGGCGCATGACGCGCTAGAAGCGGGGCAATCAATAGTGGAATGCGGATCGCGGGACAGCTTTACTAATGAACCTGAGGAGATGATGAAGTCCACCGGAAACGGCTGATCGGTGTAATGCTCTTCAACGTGCTTATCCCATTCACGATGGAACGATTTGTAGCCGGGAAGTCCGGCAGGCGGAATGACCTCAAGGCAAACGCCAGTCTCAAACCGCGAAGTGGTTCCGGCGCCGATCCAAAGGCGGATGCTGTGAACGTGAATATCTTTCGTCGTAGTGACGGTCACAACCTGATCTTTGCCGCAAGAATCGAGCGTTTGCGTATCGGTTTCGATGGGCTGCGGAACCCCGAACAAGGGGCAGGCATTGTCGAGAAGTGCAATATAGCTGCCCGGAGCTTCTTTGGTGGTTCCGAAGGCCCCGCTGGTATTTGGGCATCCTCCACCATACGGAGCAGGCGGAGGGCCAGCGTGAACGGTTGTCGGGCTGAGTGGAGATTGGCCGCAGCCAATTAAGACGAACAGTAGGGCAAGGATAGAAATTTTCATGCCCGATGAGAGTAATCCAGAGTTGGTGAAAAGGCGAGTAAAATTGGTCTTAACCATTGGTGGGGCATCCTTGGTGCCCTGTTTAATCGGTTGAAAGTGGCCGGTTCGGAAGGTGACACTTCCGGGCTGGCCGTTATTGTTGTTTAAACGTCTTTTACGTTTCCTTAAGAATCTGGTGCGCACGCTGCCGACTTACGCCGCGTTCAGCCATGATGCGCTTGACCTCTGGGTTCCCTGGGCGGCCTCCAACCTTGCCGCCCTGCTTTCCCCACACCTTCAGTTTCGCGCTGTGCTTCCTTGCCGTCGCGCGGCCGCCTTTGGCGGAATTGCATTTGCGGCAGGGAAGCGCCAGGCCGTGGGGCTTACACTTCATCCTTTGAAATCCTCCAGTTTGTAATCCTCTAATGTCACCCGCGGCGGCCTGGTGCTGGTATCGATCGCTTTGATCTTCAGCCGCAGCCGACGCGGATCGCGCAGCTCTTCCGCTGGCGCCTTCAATTTGAACTTCACTTCGGGCCGCACGCCGAGATCCCGCGACATCCATCCCTTCTCGACGTTCACAAAACCCACCATGTCTTTGCCCACCCAGTCATTAAGGTCCCAGTTGGAGACAACCTGGATGCGCTCGGCGTACTGCTCCAGCTCGCCGGCGAGCCGCGGGCGGTAATGATATGTCTGCATCCTGCCCATGCCGAAGCTCGGCCCAACCTTGTGTGTCAGCTCCCATCCGGCCAGGTCTTCCGCGGTGATTCGAATGATCAGTGGCATCGACGTCGATTCTCTCATGCGGCACCCACTTCCACCGGGTGGACGATCAACACGTTGCCGACGCGTGTTCCGAACAGGAGGTCCGGCTCGGTGCCGGGACCTCCTTTGTCAGCGCGTTGGAACGCTGTTTTACAGACGTCACAAGTTGCTTTCAGTTCGTCGGCCGCCGCGCGAACGATTACCGGTTTTTCGCATCCGCAGATGAATTTACGAAGGCGCGAACCGCTACCGGTTCCGCGCGACTTGCCACCGCGAACGCCGATGCCGAGAGGGCAGGGCCGCAGCTTCATTTTCGGCAGTCCGGTGAAGCGATGCTCACCGCCGAACACCGGCTTGCCGTCTGAGATGGTGGCCAGCTTGACCACTTCCGCGCGGATTGCCGGAGAGAAGTGAGCGAAGGAATAACGCGTCCCGGCCGCTTTTGCTTTCCGCAGTCCGAGGAATTCGCAAGCCTTCAGCCATTCCCGGCCGTGTCCGGCTTTGCTGCCAGCCAGAACGTGGGCCAGCTCATGGATGGTGGTTCCGGCCAGTTGGACGGGCGATTCTTCACCCGTTGCCGCGATTTCTACCAGCTCGGTTGCGGTGGGATGGCCGTTCTGCCACGCGCCAAAATAGCAGATGCCGCGATAGCTGCCGTCGCCAATGCCGTAGACCAGCTTGGCTGCTAGGAGACGCTCACGGATGGCCATATCGCCAACGTTTGCGGCTACGATGTCTCTTACCTGTTTGATGAATTCTTCGTGCTTCATTGTGTCCTCTTTTGTCGAGGGAATTGACTTACTGTTTAAACTATAGGCGCGTTACTGGCTTTTGTCAAGGGGTAAATTACATTTATTTTTTGTGAACTTCAGCGGCCCCGAACGCCTGTAAAACGTCCAGGGCCGCGCTTGGCAGCTAGCTTATGCCGCCTTGGTTCTTTCACGTTTATTTCTTGAGCGCCTCGCGAATCTTAGCCGCGGAGTTGCCATGCTTCAACACCAGTTGTTGCAGGCGTTCCTTGCTTACGCCCAATTCTTTAGTCCAGTACTTCACTTCGTAGTCTTCTCTG
>DASYKK010000014.1:0-5153 GCA_035995565.1 Candidatus Angelobacter sp. | reverse complement strand
GCCGCGGGCGAATGCAGCGGTGGAATGTCCCACCGAATTTCCTTTGCGCTCCTTCGCGTCCTTTGCGGTGAAATCTGGTGTTTCTCTTTGCCTTCTGTGATTGAGCTATTCCTTCCGCATCTCTTTCAGATCAATCCCCAGTTGCTGGCACTTTTTATAAAGATGGCTGCGTTCCAGCCCCAGCGCTTTTGCGGTGTTCGTGATGTTCTGATTGTGGCGCTTAATTTCTTCCAGAATCATCTGCTTCTCCACTTGCTCCACCCGTTCGGCCAGCGTGCCGGTTCCGGAAAACGGCACGCTTCCATCGCCGACGGCTTGCGTAGGCAACGCCGCCTGCACAGTGGCCGGAGTTACGGTATCACCTTCGGCAAAAAGCAGCAGGCGCTCCACCACGTTGCGCAGTTCGCGGATGTTTCCCGGCCATGAATGTGCCTGCAAAGCCTGCAGCGCCTCGGGGCTGAAGCTGATAGGTTTCCAGTTATTTTGTTTGACGATCTGCGCGGCAAAATGCGCGGCTAGCACGGGAATGTCCTCCGGACGCTCACGCAGCGGCGGCAGCACAATGGGAAAAACGAAAATGCGATGGAACAGATCCTGGCGAAAATTACCTTGCTTGACCTGTTCTTCCAGTTGACGATGTGTAGCCACCACCACGCGAACGTTCACCTTGGTCGGCTTGTCTCCGCCGATGCGTTCGACTTCTCCCTGTTCCAGGACGCGCAGCAGTTTGGCCTGCATGGCCAGCGGCATATCGCCGATTTCGTCAAGAAACAGCGTGCCGTCCGTAGCCTGCTCAAACTTGCCAATGTGTCGCGAGGCCGCGCCGGTGAACGATCCCTTCTCATGGCCGAACAACTCTGACTCAATCAGCTCAGCCGGCACGGCCGCGCAATTCAGCGTGACATACGGTCCAGCGTGGCGCTGGCTCTTATCGTGGATCGTCCGCGCAATCAGCTCTTTGCCCGTGCCGGTCTCGCCCAGGATGCAAACACGCGTCTCGCTCGCGGCCACACGCTCCACCTGCGCCAGCAGCTTGCGCATCTTCTCGCCGGTAAAAACGATGCCGCCACTTCCCAGTTGCTGGCGCAATTGCTGGTTTTCCTGCTTCAGGCGCTCGAGATGTAGCGCGTTCTGTACTGTCAGCAAAAGCTTGTCTGTGGAGATGGGTTTTTCCAGGAAGTCGAGCGCACCCAGCCGAGTGGCCTTTACCGCCATTTCAATGTGCGCCTGGCCCGACATCATTACTACAGGCGTCGTCACGCCCGCCGCTTTGATCTTTTCCAGCAGCTCGAGGCCATTCATGGCGGGCATGACCACGTCAGAAAAGATCACGTCATACTTTTCCGCATTGATCATCTCCAGGGCTTTGATCGGATTGTCGCAGATCGTGGCTTCGTGCCCCGCCAGACGGAAGGCGCGCGAAAGCGATGCCAAAGTGTTGGCGTCATCATCGACGATAAAGAGGTTGGCTTTCATAGATCAGCAATTAGCACGTAGCAATTAGCTCGTGTGTATTGGCCACAGGCTTTATCGATAACGAGAACAGCCTCAGGCCGTTGCAAGTTTTTTCGCTTCTGCATTCTTTCGCAATGATCTCGGCTTTATCCCGATTTTGGCTAATTGCCACTTGCTAATTGCTAGCTGCTAATTCTTACCGCCTCCAAATTCTACAGTGCTCGCACCTGAGAACACCGGAAGCTCCACGTGAAACGTTGTCCCCTGGTCTTTCTTGCTGCTCACCGTGATTCGCCCGTGATGGTCGCTGATGACGGATTGCGCAATCGCCAGTCCCAGTCCTGTGCCATGCTGCTTGGTTGTGTAATAAGGAGTGAACAAGCGCTCGCACTCTTCCGCCGTCAATCCAGCGCCGGTATCGGCGAGTTCAAAGAGTGCAAACCGATCGTCAGTGCTGGTCATCGTGCGGAATGTCAGCGTGCCGCCCTGCGGCATGGCGTCAATCGCGTTCAGCACCAGGTTTTCCATCACACGCCGAAGCAGTACAGGATCGGCGCTTACCAGCGGCGCGTCGCCCAGTTGCAGCTTCGGTTGAATGCGTCCGGGATCGCGGTTGAACTGTCCCTGAAATAATTGTGCAACGCCGCGGACCAATTCATTTAGGTCTACGGCCTGAAGCTGCGGTGCGGGCATTTTGGAAAAATCACTGAAGCGTCCAATGATGGTTTTCAGGTTGGCAATTTCCGCGAGCAGCGTGGCCGTGCTCTCCTGAAATACTTCGTCAAACATCTGCGGCGTGTTTTGTCGCGCGCGGAGCAGGTTCTCCACCGTGATTTGCAGCGGGAAGAGCGGGTTCTTCAGCTCATGGGCCAGTCGCCGCGCCAGTTCACGCCACGCTGCTACGCGTTCACTCTGCACCAGCCGCGCGCGCTGTCCCATCAACTCTTCTGTCATTTGATTGAACGCCACGGCGAGCTTGCCAATCTCATCTTTGCCTGATGTCTCCACGCGGACGTCCCAGTTGCCATGGCCGATTTCCGTTGCCGCCTGCGCCAGCGTCTTGATGGGCCGGCTGAATCGCGCTGTCACAATCCCGCTCACCACCACGCCAATAAAAACACCGACTCCCGCAATAATAAGGCTGATGTTGCGAATGCGCTTCTCCAGCAAAAGTTCCTGCTCCAGCGAGTTGGCTACCAGAAGCACGGCCGGAACGCGGTCGGTATAACCAGGCAGTGGGATGGCGTGAACAATCTCTTCGCGGCCCGGCCCCAGATCCACCGTAGTTGACTCCTGAGTGCGTTTATCCAGAACCTTCTGGATGAGCGGCGTAACCCTGGCGGGATCAAAACTTTCTTTGCCCGGACCAATCAGCTCGCCTGATCCCTGCTCCGGTACGCTGAAGATGCTCGCCCGCAAACCTTCCGGCGGCGAAAGCGATTGCACAACGGTATCGAGTTTGCGGCCGCCGATCAGATAATAATTCAGGCCGTGAACTGGCACCGTTCGGAAACAGAGCATGGCCAGAACGCTGCCTTGCGGCGTCTCTATGTGTTTTAGAAAAGCCTGGCGCGGTAGAGGAGACGGAAGATCCAGAAACCAGCGCTGCTTATATCCAAAGCGCGCGGGCCAGTGCGCGGAAGAAATAATTGCGCCGTCGGGCGCAATCAGGTCGAGAAAATCAAGCCGCTGCGCCGCTGCATTGGACGCGGCTTCATTCATAAAGTTCGCGTACTCGCCGCCATTGGCAAGTTCTGTCAGGGTGCGCTGCATCGCGTCAGATCCTGCAATGGTGTCCACGCCGCGCGTGATCTCGTCGCCTGCATGCTCAAACTCGCGCCGGAACTGGTTCACCAGCGCCGACGTGCGCTCCTGTTCCACCTGGCGGAATGCTTCATGTGCGCGCTCTTCAATCAGCCAGGCCACGGCGCCCACGCTGGCGGTAATGCTGATCGTCACCAGAAGAAGCAGCTTGGTCTTCAAAGACAAGGCTTATCGTGCTCCTTCTATCCAGAGCTGGTCAAGATTCCATCCGCCATTCAACTCCTGCTGCCAGTTGTGCGCCGTGTTGTTCAGCCAAAGGACCTGGGGAACATGAGCTACAGGCAGCACTCGGTTGCTCTCCAGCAGTTTGCGCTCGATCTCAAGCAGATCTTCAGGGCGCGTCGCGCCAAGAATCGCCGGAGTGCTTTCCTGAGAAATCCCAAGATCTTCCGTGCGCGCTGCCAGATTGACTGAAGAGTCGAGCGACCGAAGCGGAATCCGTAGCAGGACCGCATCTGCATTCATGGAAGCCCGTGCCGCTTTACTGTAGATGTGAGATTCAGCATATGGCTGAACGATGATGCCGGCTTCACGCGCGTCAACGGCAATGCGTTCGGCGGCCAGCCTGGCCAGCGGGTCGGCAAAATCATAAGCCAGCGCAATCGGGCTGATGACAACAAATGCCGCCGCGTCAGCGCGCAGCTCCTTTGCGCGACCCAGATTTGTCTCTCCGCCAAGCATGAATTCGTATCCAGTGAGCCACTGTGGAAGCAGACCGGAAGCGGGAATCGCTCTGCGCTGGAAGATAACATTGCTGATGGCCGCCCGATTGATGGCGAGACCCAGCGCCTGGCGCACTCGTTGATCAACCGGCTTCCTGCTAGGCCTTCCGCCGGAATCGGGCTGAAGGAAAACCAGAGCCAGCAGGTCAGCCGGTCGTGACAGCATCACTGTCTGGTTGTTCTGTTCGACGTTGCGGATCTGGTCAACACTCAACTCCGTTGCCGCGTATGGGCCTAGTTGGCGGTCCATCAATTGTTCACGAAACGACAAGCCCATCTGAAATTCAATTGAGTCGGCGAAGGGGCGTCCGCCCCAGTAATCTTCGTTGGCGGTAAACTGCGCATGTTCCCCGGCCTGCCACTGAGTCAATCTGTAACTTCCTGTGCCAATAAGGATTGGCGCATTGCTGCCGTCGGCCTGACGTTTCACAATTGCATATCGCGGCAGCGCCAGCAGCTCCGGCATCTGCTGGACAGGGAACGGTGTTTCTATCGACAAAGTTTGCCGATCAATAGCAGAATATTTCCACGCCGGATTGCTCTTCGCCAGACTGGCCGCTACATCGGCCGCTGTGAGGACCGTTCCGTCATGGAAATTTGCCAGCCTGAGTCGAAATTGCCATGCGCGTTTTGCCTGGTCCGCATGCCATGACACCGCAAGGTTCGGGTGCAAACGGCCCTGCGCATCCGCTTGCGTCAAATTTTCAAACGCCAGTGCGTCCATACGGTCGCGCGACGCCGGATGATCTTCGTCGCTCAGCGGATCAATGGAGAGGACACGATCATGAAGCAGAATACGTACAGTGCCGCCGTATCGCGGACGTGAGCCGCCATAAGCGCCGGCTGCCAGCAGTAAAAAACTACTGATTGCAAATAACTGTAAGAGTAAACGCTTCATACTTTCCTGACTGCGAGTGCAACACCCCGTTCACTACTTGACCGTAATTCCCCGCGGTCCACAACGCTTCCACCGTACCTGATAAATCCACCGGCGCGCTTACCGGCAAAGCTTCTCGCCCGGCAATTTCGACCGCCTGCACGCTGTCTGGCCGGGTGGTGTCGGCCGGAGAACTGGTCAGCACCTGCCAGCCTGCGCCGCAAATTGAATGCACCGGAGCTAAAGTGCTTCCCCAACCGTTAAACGTCGCCACC
>DASYKK010000013.1:0-11466 GCA_035995565.1 Candidatus Angelobacter sp. | reverse complement strand
GCCATTTTTTTGCAGGAGCACGGCGCCAAGGTCATTGTTTCTGACTCCAAGGCGGAAGCGCAGTTGCAAAAAGAAGTGCCCGCACTGCTGGATCGCGGCATATCGATTGAGACCGGCAGCCACGGCGAACGCACCTTTCGCGACCAGGACCTGATCGTCGTGAGCCCTGGTGTTCCTTCTGACCAGCCGCAGTTGCAGCACGCGCGCACGCTGGGAGTCCCGGTGATCGGTGAAGTAGAGCTGGCGTTCAGATTCCTGAAGGGTAAGGTGCTGGCGATTACCGGCTCCAATGGCAAGACCACCACGACGACGCTGGTGGGGGAGATTTTGGCCAGGAGCGGGAGGAAGACGCTGGTGGGCGGCAATATTGGCACGCCGGTGATATCGCTGGCCGGACAGTCAACGCCGGACACTATGGTGGTGCTGGAAGTTTCGAGCTTTCAACTGGAGAGCATCGAGCAGTTCTGCCCGTGGATTGCCGCGATCCTGAATATTACGCCCGACCATCTCGACCGCCATCACACATTTGAGGCTTATGTTGCAGCGAAGGCCAGAATCTTTGAAAAGCAGCAGCCGGGCGATTTTGCTGTGCTCAATGCCGATGATCCAACTTGTGTGGCGCTCAAAGACAAAGTGAAAGGCGCGCTGCTGTGGTTCAGTCGCAGGCAGCGCGTGGAAACCGGCGCGTTCCTGCAAGGCGACCAGATTATTTTTCGCCAGAATGGACACGAGCAGCCAGTGTTGAGCCGCTCCGACATTCAGTTGAAGGGCGATCACAATCTGGAGAACGTTCTGGCCGCTGTCGCCATGACCATGGTTGCGGGCTGCACGCCACAGCAGGTACGGGAGGCCGTGAAGGATTTCCGGGCCGTGGAGCACCGGCTGGAACTGGTCGCCACCGTGAACGGCGTCACGTTCTATAACGATTCGAAAGCCACGAACGTTGACGCCACGGTAAAAGCTTTGGAATCCTTTCCCGCGAACATCCACATTATTCTGGGCGGCAAAGATAAAGACAGCGACTACACGGTCCTCAATCCGCTGTTGCGCGAGCGGGTGAAGCGCGCTTACCTGATTGGCGCGGCCTCGGACAAGATCGCCTCGCATCTGCAGAACTCGACAACAGTGGTGCGCTCCGGCACGCTGGAGCGCGCGGTGCACCAGGCATTTGACGCCGCCAAACCCGGTGACGTGGTGCTGCTGGCGCCGGCATGCGCCAGCTTCGATCAGTTTGAAAACTACGAACATCGCGGACGCGCGTTCAAAGCGCTGGTCCAGTCGCTCACTCCTGTCACTACGGGAGACAGGACCTAGTGGCGAAACGCGTGGGCGTGGACAAATGGATGTTCGGTTCCACTCTGCTGCTGGTGGTACTGGGCGTGCTGATGGTTTTCAGCGCGTCGGCGGTGATGGCCAGTGAAAAGTTCGGCTCGCCTTACCACTTCTTGTTTCGACAACTCGGCTGGGCGGTAGCAGGGCTGGCGGCCATGTCCGTAGCCATGACCGTCGATTATCGGCGCTGGAAAAAGCCAGCCATCGTTTTCAGCCTGCTCGGTGTGACCGCGGTGCTGCTGGTGGCCGTCTTCTTTCTTGATCGGTCGCACAACACGCACCGCTGGATCAAGCTGGGCGGCTTCATGTCATTCCAGCCGTCGGAACTGGCCAAGCCCGCGCTCATTCTTTTTCTGGCGTTCTTTCTGGAAGCGCGCACCAAGTCCATGGACGACTGGCGGCACACGCTGCTGCCGGCTGTGATTCCGGCATTTCTTTTTGCCGCGCTCATCATGAAGCAGCCTGACCTGGGTACCGCCATGGTCTGCCTGGGCGTGACCGCGGCCATTCTTTACACAGCAGGCATGCGCCTGAGACATTTCGCCGTCGGGTTGGTGCCGATTGTGCCCGTGCTGGCTTACATGCTGATGTTTGTGCCGTGGCGGCTGGCGCGCATGGTGGTGTTCTTCCATCCTGAGCGCGACCCGCAGGGCATCGGCTTCCACATTAACCAGTCACTGATCGCCGTGGGCACCGGCGGCATGACCGGCGTGGGCCTGATGGAAGGCAAGCAGAAACTTTTTTACCTGCCGGAGCCGCATACCGACTTCATTTATGCCGTAACAGCGGAAGAGCTGGGACTGATTGGCGCGGTGCTGATCGCCACGCTGTTTTTCATCTTTGCCTGGCGCGGACTGCGAACGTCGCTGCGCGCCCGCGACGCCTTTGGCCGCTATATCGCCGTGGGCGTGACCACGATGATCGTGGTGCAGGCCTTCTTCAACATCAGCGTGGTCCTGGCCCTGCTGCCGACCAAAGGCATTCCGCTGCCATTCATTTCTTATGGTGGGTCAAGCTTGTTTGTGATGCTGGCCAGCGTGGGCGTCCTGCTGAATGTGAGCCAGCAGACGGAGTAGGGGGCGCTGGATTGAAAGCGGCGGAGCCGTTTCGGCTTGGGAACGTCCTGTCTGTCCCCGGTTTTCTGTATATCTTTGAAACGCGCAGCACCGCCGCCGTGGGCCAGAAGTACGACGAAGCGTATCGTTATGCCGCCAGCAGAAAAAAATCCGGAGGAGTGGGGCAGAATATGGTACGGCTGGAGGCGGCAGAGGGGATGAGGGACGGAAGCTGATTGAGCCCACCCTTTGCTAGCAAAGGAGTGGGGTACCCGCTGCATGATGAAGCATAGGAAATGCGGGGAAGGACGGGCCACCCGCCAAATTTCTTCATCGCCTCCCTAGGCTTTCGCTCATCGTTGGAGGTTATGACTTCAAAACAGTATTTGGCTGATTGCATGATCGATGTTCACGGCTACTCAGTCGGCGGAAAGTTGGACCGACTCAACCACCTGATTAACGACGTCATCAAGGGTACTACCCGGTGGCATTTTCCGCATTTGCTTTGGATCTTCCTCCCATCCTCTATCAGTGCGCCTCTTCAAAGGACCAAATTCATAAATCCCTCCTTTCTCATAGATTTGCCAATACGCAGCTTCCTTGTCGAATTTTGACAATGACTTAATAGGAGAGTATTTCAGTATCACGGACGTCGCTCGGGCAGCCGGCTTTGGTGTCGGAATGATTGGATTACCCTTAAGCAACATTGTTTTAAGAACGTTCATCAATCCCCGACCGTCACACAATTTAACCACTGCGACCGGTTCAATTGTCTGGTAAAAACCTGCTTCAGTCTTGGCGACCGTAGGTACGTACACGCTATCCCCTAGCACGGCGAAGTCCAAAAGCATAATGTCTTCCTCATTTTCATTTAGTCTACCTGAGTCACGCTCAGTTTAACGGGTTGTTTAAGCTGGGCAGCTCGTCCTGCCGCAGCATCGAAAACTTTCTGCTGGGCAACAGACATGCTGCCTTTGGGAATTGCAACTTGCAGTTCCCTGGCTGTAATTTCCGAACCCTTAACAATGTCCGTACCATATCGTGCACCGTTGAAATTAGCCACCTTGTCGACATATTTATCTAAAGTTCCCGCCAGCTTTGCTGTGTCCTGATATGTCTTCGCCGTTAAATCAATTGATTTGATGCTGGTGGCAGTCCCATTTAGGAACTTATCAATCACCGGAAAGCCTGCAGCAAGATTTTTCCCCAAAGCTGTTTCTATCGCAATTCCTCTAGCGAAGTTGCCCAGCTTCCAGACTGATCCGATCAGCCTTTCGCCAGGAATGGCTGCCATCAAACCGAGTGCCGCCGATGTCTTGTTGCCCGAACGGAAGTCACTTATTGCCTCCGCCGCCATGAAAGCTCTTCCCAGAGGACCCGTGACGAGGCTAAAGCCATCCAACAAAAGACCGCTCATTTTGTGGTCGAACTCCGTTGGGGTGGAATCGTTTTTTTCTCCCCAATCACCTGGCTTGAGGTTCTCGTGTCCATCAAGATCAATGCGTGAAGTCGGAACCCCCCGCACATACGAGTACAAGTTAAGCGACTGCGGATCACCAAAGTTCGCGTACGGCACCGGCACCGGCGTTGGACTCCAATCCGCCGACACCCAGCGCCCCAGCCCATTCGAGTAGTAACGTGCGCTGAAGTAGTCGAGGCCCGTTTCGATGTCGCGTTTTTTCCCGGTGAATTTGTAGTCGTTGGAATCGTTGTTGGCGAATTGGAGTTCGCCGCCCCAGGGGTAATAGTCCGACTCAGCCTTGATCACGCCGGCGGAGTCGGTAATGACCGACGCGGTCTTGAGATGGTCAGAGAAATAATAGAAGACGCCGCCTGTGCCGGTGGCGCCGTCGCGACGGGCGACGCGCTCGCCGTCAAAGAAGACATATTCAGATTTCAAGGTTCCGGCGAGATCGGTCTCCGCCACCACGCCGGGCGTCATCGCCCAATAGAGCGTGCCGTTAGCCGCCAGATTCCCGTTCGACTTGCGCACACGGTTGCCGTCGCCGTCGTAAGTGTAGGCAAAGCCGGCGGCGCCAGTGATCCGGTTTTCCTGGTCAAAGGTGTAATTCAAGCCGCTTGTGGCGTCGTGTGTCATGTTGCCCGCGGCATCGTAGAGATACGCGCCGGTCAGCCGGTTGTTATTTCCCGCGACAACACTCAGGGCTTCCGACGAGCACTTGGTGACAGACTTGGAGAGTAGATTACCCCACGCATCATAGCCGTAATTGTTGCCCCAGAATTTCTTGTTGCCGCCAAGCACGTTCACCGCGCAGTCGGTACCGGCATTCTGGGCGGAGATTAGTCGGTTCAGCAGGTCATAGGTGAATGTCTGGCTGCGAGTGGTGTCTTTGTAATTAGTAATGCCAAAAACGTTGCCATTATCCGCGCCAGACGTGCCGTTGCCGATGTGGAAGTCATATCCGATGGAGAACACCGTCTGGCTGGGCGCGGCAGCAGACATGGCGACCGGCTGAAGGCGCTTGTTGTAACTGAACCCGTTGGTGATTCCGGCAAAGGTTGTGCTGTTGCCGCTGACGAAACCGGTCAGAGCACTGTCCGGCCCGTAGGTTGCGCTAGTTACGTAGTTAATGGCACTGGCGGTGTCGACAGCTGATGTGATGCGTCCTGCAGAATCCGGCGTGTAAGTAATGATGTTACCGCTGGGGTAGGTAAGCGTTTTTAACGAGCCGTCGAGGTTGTACGAATAGCTGAGATTCTTCGGGATTGCGGCGTTATTTGCTCCGGTGAGGGTCCGGGTCTCCGTCGCCAATCGTCCAAGAACGTCATACGTGTAGGTGGCCGTTCCGGCCTGGTCCGTAAGCGACGTGAGATGGCCTTTGGCGTTTGTGCCGGAGTCATAAGCGTAAGTGACGACGGGCGTGGCCAACGGACAGGTTTGTGCGCCGTAGCCTTTGCCGGTGACGCGATGCAGCACGTCATAACAATAGCTGACGGTCTGGGTGGCCGTGCCGGTCTGGTTGGGCGCGGGCGAGGTTTTCTGCAACAGCTCGCCGTCTGCATCGTAAGAGTAAGTGATGGAGCCGGACTCAGGATTAGTGGCAGTGAGCAGCCGCGAGAGCGAGTCATAGGTAAACGTGCGGGTGCGCCATTGCGTGCTGTCTGAAGGCGCAGTGCCTTTCTGATCGACGCGCAGCAGGTTGCCGAGAGCGTCATACGCGTAGAGAGTACGCATGGCAAAGCCGGGATCGGCGGGGGACAATGCAGTCGCGGATGACCACAAGGCCGCGTTAGGAGTGACGGAGCAGTCATAAATAACCATATTTCCATCAGGCTGCATCAGCAGCTCAAACCGGCCATTGGGAGAGACGAAGCACTGTCCGCTCGAAAGCACGCCTGTCCAGCCTGTGCCGATGCCAACATCACAACCAGGATGGGCGAGAACGGTTCCGTTGAACTGCCCGTTTGAGGTTCCGCTATTCCATGCCGACTTGTAGATGATGATTCTTCCATCATCTTCCATGTCCATTCTCTCAGCTCCAGTTCCGGCGGTCCCGCTCGACCAAAGGGCAACTCCGGTGCTGGTATACACAACAAAGTTTCCATCCGTCTGAAGAGTGGCATAAGCACCTGGATGCCCCTGGGTCCCCGGCCCCCAAGTACCAGTTCCATGCGCCCAATCGTAAATATACAAATTTCCGTCCGGCGCCATATAAAGGAAGTACTGATTGTGTGGCGAAACGATGCATTTTCCTGAAGGCACTATCTGGCCAGCGACTAAATAAGTGCCGATACTGCAAGCGGAAATGGGGTAAGAGCCAGGAATGGGGGTGGCATACGTACCGGCCAGCCAGCGCATGACGTAGAGTACGAGATTGCCGTCGTCCTGCATGAAGACGGAGCTGGCATTTGTGCCTCCGGTCCCGGTGGACCATTTAGAGCTGGAAGCCGCATCGTAAATCACGAAGTTTCCATCCTGCTGCATTGTGGCATGGTAATTAGCCAGGACTGGCGCGCCCGTTGGCTCGTCAACTTCCACCACGCGGCCCAGGGCATCCGAGCAAGCGCCGCGTTGTTTTCCCGCTTCATCGGTGGTTTGAGTGCAGTCTCCAGTGACGGCAATGCTCGTTGAGACGTTATAAGCCATTTTGCTGACGCTGCCGTCTTGCTTAGCTGTCTGGGTGACCCGATCCAGCGCGTCATACAGGCTTGTGGTGATGCCATACGTGGGGTCCGCGGTAGTGAAGTACGGATTGCTGACGGTGGCAGGATGACCGCCAGGGTCAAACACGGTATCGACCGTCGCAGTTCCGTTGGGCAAGACGTGCTGGCTCTTGTTGGCGCGGCCAAGGCCGTCAAAAAAGTTCGTGGCGGAATCACTTAGAGCGGTTGTGATTGACTTCGTCCGCTGCACGGAAAGCGGGAAAATGTTGGGCGTGGAGAAGTTGAAGCTGGTCTGCGCCTGAGCGCTGCCATTGGCCGGGTCCGGCGGGGCCAGTGCCGAGGTGATGCGAAACATAGAGTCATAGCCAAAGTTGGTGGTATGCGCCGAATCGCCTTTCGTGGTTCCGCTGGCCTGCGTAGTGGCATTTTCATTGGTCAGGCTTGTAAGAACACCAGTGTTAAAATCGTAGGTGCCGCTCACGCAATGGGCGACGGAACCTGTTTGGGGCGAGCACGTTTGGGTAACGTAGGCTGACGCATAAGCAGAGTCATAGCTGAGCGTGGTTTTATGCCCCAGGGGGTCGATCTTCTGATACGGTTCTCCGGTGTCATACCAATTCGTATGGTTGGTAACGGCAGTGCCGCCTTTGGGACTGCAGGAACTGGTAGCGGCCAGCCAGCGGGTGACCGTGGTCTGGTTGCCGCGCACAGGAGATGGATTGGGAGCGGCAACGTGCTGGGTGCTGATGGTTGTTCCGGTTAAATACTGCGCCTCGTCATAAGTATAGTCGGTTTCGGCCAGCGCACATCCACCGCCGTCTTTGATCACGACTGACGCCGGCAGGTCAATGAGGTGAGCAGTCAGATAGCGGCTGTCATTCTGCCATTGATACGTGGTATCAATTTCTCGCAGGAGCGGCCCCGGGGCACCGGCTCCCCAATCGTATTCCAATCGTTGTACTTCGTTACCAAAGATCGGCGCGTTGGTTCCGAGACCGGGATCGGCTACACGATGTACTTTGCTAACCTTGCCGCTGGGGTATACCGTCGTGGTAACGTCCGTTGCGAAAACATTGCCCAAGGCGCCCGAGCTTGTATCGTCGGGAACTGACGCGGTTGAATAGACGGTGTCAACCTGCCGCAGCAGTCTACGTGTGCTGCCAGTGCCCTGATAATATTGCGTTCTGGTCTCATTGGAATTGCAACCCGTAGCGTCTGCGGTAAAAACATGCACCGTGTCGTTGTTCAGAGGATCCGTCACGGTATTCGCCATGATGTTATTGCTTTGGGTTCCCCAACTGTAATTCCAAGTCGCCGAGTTGCCATTGTTATCATTGACGATGCGTGAGGCCACGGCCCGGCTTACGCCAGTCTGGTCTGCAGGAACGCAATTCGGAAAAGAGATTTCCGTCCAGGTGTAACTAATCGAGCCACCCTGCGGCAGTCCAACGTACGTGACCTCGCCATAACCGTCATAGTTGAACTTCAGCTTACTGTGGTCCGGAAAGACGATAGTGGCGAGCAGCCACATAGCTGTGGTGGAGGGCAGTTGGCCGTTCGCTCCTGGAGTTCTTTGGGCCTGGAGAACATTGGGCTGAGAAAAACTCGTTTGAATGGGAAAATTGGAGTAGCAGTAGGTAATCTGGTTGGCAGCGCCATTGGGCCCCAGATAGGCATAAAAAGCGAGCCTGACAGGGAGGGGGCTGACACAGTCGCTCGTGTCAGTAGAGGATACGGGCGCCGGCTGCACTTTTCCCAGGGTATCCGCGCCAGAGGAGAGATTGAATACATTTCCATTGGGGTCTGTAACCGTCGTTATGGTCGCAATCTGCCCGCAGAGGCTATCGGAGGGACCGTTGCCATTAGCCATCGGCACGTACCCTCCGCCAGAGGGGACGCCATCCCACGGGTCCCGCAAACTGCCGATGCAGTTGCTGGAATCCGGAAAGCTTCCCCGGTATTGGTTTCCTGCCCCATCAGTGACGACAACGGCATTCAGAACTCCGTTGCCGTCAGGGGTGCTCAATTTTACGTGATAGCCGGTTCCATCCATCGACTCAAACTGCGTGGGGTAGCCGTTCGGATCGGGATATCCAGAAATAGCATACAAACCGTGAACCGCTAAATCCCAGGTAACCAGGGAATATCCCCAGCCGCTGTAGACCATTGCCCCACCACCCGGGAGATTCATTTCGACCGTTCGCTTAACCGTGAGGTTGAGCGAATGGGTTAGGCCAGAGCCACTGGGGAAGGCGCAGATGGAGTGCGTCAACAAACCATTTACGTTTTGATAAGGAAGAACGCAATTGGCAGGAACCCCCGGCTCCCACTGGCAAGCCTGTCCGGTCTGGCTATCGTAAACGCACTGTACACCCCAATTTTTTGACGTCAGATAAAACGCATAATGGGGTTCGAGATTCCCGCGCTGCGGATAGTGAAAAGGTGCGGGAATGGTCAGAATCAGATTTCCGTTCATCAAGTTTACAGTGTCTATTTTGCTTCCATCATACGATCCATAATTCTTGAACCCATTTTCCAGATTAGGCTGGGACTGCGCGGTCAGAAGCACGCTTCCGCCGATGATAGTTGCGAGCGTCACAATCAGTTTGGCGAGGTTCATGGATCATTCTCCGAGGGACTCGTTGGAACCGAGGTTAATTCCCGATCAATATTCGCGGCTTCAGCCTAACGGCCACGTGTATCAAACCGTGTGAAATGACTAGTACTTTCCTAGGGGTGTGGCTGATTCTTATAGACGATCAACCAATCGGCTGCAAGTAAATAGTTTCAATTAAAAATAGATTCCTAACTATCAGTTCCAAAATGGAACTGGGTACACAAAAATCGAATTGTTCCGGAACCTTGCTTTGTCAAGATGTACTATTTCGCGCTCGAGTCGATCAGTGAAATCGGCTAGGATGCAGCATCAGAACTATGTATCAAGTAGTAACAATCGCCATTGGCCGGAAGGCTGGACATACTGGGATGCGTCAGCTATCGGATTGGGATAACCTACGCCAAAGTGGGATGACTTGGGATGCAGGGGGAGGGGGTAGGGGAGGGAGCGAATAGTAACTAGAAGGTAAAATCTAGATCGGGTGATCTGGTGATCGCGCGTGATCGGTAGATCGGGAAAACCTAAAGACCTACCACCCAGATGACACTGATCGGAAAAAGGCAGATCGGAAAGACCAGGGATAGAAGAACCCAGCTATCCAAAGTTCTCAGCGGTCTCCAGTCGGATGGTGTTAGGGCCAACGCCGCTGGACTTTTTGCGGGTGATGGCGAAGCGGTAAGCTTCGTCATAGAGCTGGCCGATAGCGGCGGAGTTGCGCGTTTCATAGATGAACATGCGTCCGGCGGCGCCAAGAGCCGCGCGAAATTCTGGTTTGCGTCCGACGAAGGCCATGCGATAGCCGAGATCGCGCGGGTTGTCGGCTTCAAACCACAGGCAGCCGCGGCCTTCAGGGCTGGCGTCGCGATTGCGCGGAACGTCGGCGGCGAGAAGGGCTTTACCCTGCCACAGGCTTTTCAGGCAGATTTCATTGGGCTGACGGGCAGCAACGGGATCGGAGGGAAGTTCACCCATGGCCACGACGACATGCGCGCTCTCCATGGTTGCAGGGACGTCAAGCTGGTGGACCAGCGCTACGTGCGGCGAAATTCCCAGGCGCACGGCATGTTCGTTGATGGCTTTGCGCGCGCTTTCCGGCGCTTCCAGCAGCAGGTTGAACTGCGGCAGTTCGTTGGACGCCAGAGCAAAACCTTCCAGCACGGAAACGGCGGCGGGCGAAAGCTGCTCTTGTGCGTCATGAGCGAACTGCGGAACGAAGAAAGAGACGGAGTCAGGTGCGAAGCCGAAGCGTCGAGCGAGGAAGTCGATGTCCTGGGAAAGCCCGGGAGGCTCATTGTCTTCACTGATAGGTTCAGGGACAAGAAAGACTGCTTCGCGCGGCGCGCCACGTTCCAACGCAGCTTCTTTCAGGCCTCGCGAATGGACGATGACGGCAGCGGCGCGGGAAAGCACAAACTGTTCAGCCACGCGGAAGGAGCGTCCCATCCAGCTACCGGACTCACAAAGACCGGCGGAAAGGGCCATTTCTTCAATGCATGCGCCCAGGTCATAGACGACGCAGCTGCAACTACGTACGGCCGCCATGCCAGCGGCAAAACAATGCGCATGGACAAGATCAGAGGTGGTTTCGGGGGCGCAATCGAGCAGGGATTTGCGCCAGTTGCGTACGTCCTGCCAGGAGCGAAGAAGCGATAGTGAACGCGGCTGGTCTTGATTGCCGCCGGAAAGATATAGTTCGGCAGTGCCGGCGCCTTGTGGTGTAACGATGAATGGCCGCATGCCGACAGCGACTTGTCCTTCAACGACGGGCAGAACATCGCGCGCGTATTCGCAGGCATGGATCACGCGCCAGACTTTTGCCTTGGTGAAGCGGGGCAGAGTGCCGGTGCCGTCGGATTGTCCGCGCTGTTGCGCTGCAGAAAAACTTGAACTCATTATGAGACTTCGCGTCCTTGCTTGCTCAGTTCGGAATAACACATTACGCGGTTCCGGCCTGCATGTTTAGCAGCGTAAAGCGCGGCGTCGGCAAATTCAATCAGATCGCGCTTGAACTGCGCGTCAGTATCATAAACGGCTACGCCAATACTGATGGTGAGATGCTGGACAGAGTGCGGCGAGCCGGCAAAAAACTTGGCCTGCTCCACCGCGCGGCGCAGGCGCTGGGCCACAAACACGGCGCCGGTCTGGGTAGTTTCCGGAAGGATGATTACAAACTCTTCGCCGCCATAACGGGCCACAGTATCTACTTCACGCATGTCTTTCATCAGGATGGAGGTAACATCACGCAAGAGCTGGTCACCTACATGATGGCCAAATGTATCATTCAATACTTTGAAATGGTCGATATCTATCATCAACAGGGCGAACTTCTGTTGCTTA
>DASYKK010000012.1:0-5494 GCA_035995565.1 Candidatus Angelobacter sp. | reverse complement strand
TTGGCCAGCTCCCGATGCATGGGAACCTGCCTGCCGGTGAACTCTGCGTACAGTGCGTCGGGGTCATCCGTGTTGATGTAGGCGTCCCACGGGGCCCATTCGTGGCGCGCATGGTTCGGCTGGGGATGGATTTCGGGCGTGATTGCCTTGAGCATGAGCATGACTCGGTCGCGTCCAACGATGGCCGAGAAGTCATCTCCGGTTCCGTCGCCTCCGCCCTTATAACGGACGTCGAAACCGAGCTTGGACTGGTAGAAAGCAAGCGTAGCGGCCAGGTCGTCGACAATAAAAAAGGGAGCAATCGTGTTCAACATAACGCAACGGTCGTCGGCTCGAATATCCCACGTTTATAGCTCACTCCGAGTGGCCCGTGCAAACGGCTCGAGTTCACGCCGCTCCCTCGACTTCAGCTGTGAAATTGCTTACTTTAATTCCCTCAGCGCGGTCGCGTGAAATGGATTTATGATCGTGTGCTGTTTGAGGATTGCATCCGATGATTGAACACGAAGGCCATTCGCACGGACATCATACCGGCATCCCATGGCTCGATTATCCTTGCCGGATCGGCCATATTCATCTCCATAGTTTCACCAACCAAACGATGTTTTTCTGAATGTGTGCACGAACAATTTTGGGGGGATTGGGTGTGATCCGGGGGGGCAGCAGCAGGCCTGTGGAGGAGGTTGTACATATACAACTGCGGTCGGCTGTAAGAACGCGGGCCGAAAATCCTCACAGGATCGCTGGTACACCAATTGGATCCCCTTTTCACCAGAACAGACAAAGTGGAGGCCCTGACATGTAGCAGTGACAACGGGGCTTTTGAAAGATGGCTCATGGAAACGAGTTCAGTTCGACGGACCAAGCCTATCTAAAAACTTGGAGACTAAAATGTTTTCTGTGTTGCTGATGTTACTGATGAGCGGTCTTATGGCGCAAGATGCGTTGCAGCAGATGTCGCCGAGACCGCTCAAGTCTTCACATGCGGTGGAGTTGCCGGTCCCGGCCTTTGGTTCCTACGGTGACCCGCAGTGCGACGAAAACCTGGCCATGTACCATCATTTGTGGACGGACAAGTATGGCCGCACGGTCATTTTGCGTTTTTCCCAATCCGGTAACGAAAGCACGCTTTACAAGCTACCGGACGAGTTTGCGGAGTCGACGGACTTTGTGGACTTCGCAGTTACGCCAAGCGGCGACGTGGAGGCCCTGGTAGTGGACCAGGAGTTTCATCCCATCATATTTGGCTTCAATTCAGAAGGCCACGTAAGCAGTCACGCACGATTGGAAACCCCGGATCATGTGACGGCAAAACATATCAATGTTTTTCCCAATGGTACGGTGTTTTTTTCCGGGTACTACAGAAGCGATGCTCCTGCAGCATTAGTCGGCAAGGGATACGCAGGTTTGTTTCAGGCATCCGGAAAACTGCTTAAAAGACTGGACCGGCTCCGCGAAAAAGCAAAACTGGATCCGCCTGAACCAGGCCGCCCCGCAGAAAGCGCGACAACCGTGGGCCGGGACGGAAATGTCTATTTGCTGACTGCCAACAAGGTCCTTGTCATTTCTCCTTCGGGAAGACTGCAGAGAGAGATCACATTCACTAAGCCCAGCCCGGAGTTTTCTGCCATCGCGGTGCAATACTCTGATGGTTGGCTGGCAATTTCTTTTGCCAAGCCCGAGAAACCCGAAGCACTGGTACGGTACCTGGTTGTGAATGCGTCAGACGGGCATCCCCTGGGTCTTTATGAGCCCACCGAGGAGACCGGCAATAACGACGTCTGCTTCTCGCGCCATGATGGTTTCATCTTCGCGAGGGCCGAGCACGGCAGGGTGAAGCTCATCACCGCGCCGCTCCGCTGAACTGTGATCAGCTTAAGAGTGTTCCCGGCAGGCAACTCACGGTGTGGCAGGGACAGAAAAAAATCAGAACGGCGGCGACACACGAGCATGGCGAAAAAAGTTGCGGTACATGTCCAAGATCGCGGCGATTTTCGCTGGGGCTGATAATACGCACCTGAGCTGCACTCAGCCGATTCCGAATCTGCCGATGGCGTGCTTGTAAGTCATTCCAGCTCTGCTGCTTACTTCCTTTCACAACGCAAATTATTATCGGACATGGCCAATGTCCTATTTCGCTCTTGATTCGCTCAGAAAATCTGTATTAAACTCGATTAATTTCGCCTGATTCAGATTTGGGGCAGTGTCTGCTGTCTGATAAGAGGGCGGGAAAGAGGACCTAAGCCATGGCGTGCGGAACTGTGAACGGTAAACCATTGACGGTTAAGGAAACTGAGGAACATCAACAGCAGCAAGTACAAGAACACGAGCAGGTGAACGATCGGGCGGAGGCTCTGGCGCACAAGCTGGCGCAGACCTATGAAGAGCTGACGAGGCTTCTGGAAAGGAATCCGGGGGTTAAGCGGCAGATAACGGAGGGCGAGGCCAAGGAAGACAAGGTTTACCAGGAGCTGAAACAGCGGCTGAAGCTGGCGGACATGGCTCCGCGCTGCCGGTGGGTGAGGCAGGACGGGACGAGTTGCCGGTCACCGCAGATGAAGCAGCACATTTACTGTTTTGCCCACAGGCAGATGGCGGAGGCCAGGACGCTGTTGCTGATGCTGCCGCCGCCGGAGGACGCCAACGCGATCCAGGTGGGGCTGATGCGGATACAGAAGGCGCTGATTGAGGACACGATATCGACGAAGAAGGCCGGGCTGCTGCTGTATTCCATGCAGCTGGCGCTGACGAACGTGGGCCAGACGACGTTTGGTCAGGCGAAAGACGAAGAGATGGTGCGGGAGACGGTGGATGAAGAGGAAGCATTCAGCGAAGAAGCACTCAGCGGTCAGCACTCAGCAGTCAGCGAAAACCAAAATCAACACCAAAACCAAAAGCTTTTCACCGCAAAGGACGCAGAGGACGCAAAGGAAGAGAAGGGCTTACCGCGAAACCAAAACCTTTTTACCACAGAGGGCACAGAGGACACGGAGGAAAACCAAGGCTTGCCACTGATGAACACTGATGACACTGATTTTGGGGAAGCAGGCGGAGAGGACGGCGGCGGGGAAGTTGAATTTGTGCCTGCGCCGGGAGGGTATGGGTTTGAGCGAGTCAGGTTGCGGATCGAGCCAGGATTGGGCGGGCAGCGGAGGCCGGTACAGGCGCTCATCGCACCGGAAGAACGCGCTGAAGTGCACGCCATTCTGGGATGACCTGGGATGACGTGGGATATCAAGGTAGGGGGTGGGGAGCATCGGAAGACAACACCCACCACGGAGGCACGGAGACACGGAGAACAGCCAAGGATTGGGTAAAAGCCGGAAAGCGAGGCACGGAGACGCGGAGAACAGCCAAGTGTTGGGTAAAAGCCGGAAAGCAAACCTTGCCACTGATCATCGCTGATGCCACTGATACGAGAAAGAGCCGCCCAGGCGGCAGGGAATAAAGTTCTTTGACAATTCGCTGCGAATGGCTCGAGATAGATCTGAAGGTCTGCCCCCTGTATCAACCGTCCCGCTGGGGCGGAACTCGCCCTACACGTTTTCGCTCTGCAGGGGCAATGGCTTGCCAACGCAGCTTTGTGGGGAATCGGCGGGGCTGCCGGGCCCGGGATGCAGGAATTGCGTGCGTTCTTCTTCCAGTCGCGAGAGCTCAAGATAGACGCGGGTATGGTCCCAGCCCAGCGCGCTGCCGATTTTTATTGCCGCTTCGCGATTGCAATCTTCTGACCAGCACGCGCCCAGCGCTACGGGCACGCGACGCAGAAGAATGTCACCCAGCGTAACGGCGGATTCATGCGCCACAGCTTCCACGGCTTCCGCCACCAGGTGGCAGCTGTGCTGACAGAGCGGTTCGCGCAGGCGTTCGTCGAGTGACGCGGCATGGGCAATGGCCAGAGCGTGACGGCCATGCCATTCTGCAATCGCTTCCGCGCAACCTTCGGGAATCTTGGCCTTGCAGGCTACCAGCCGCGCCCACTGGCGGACAGTGGATTCAACGTCTTCTTCGTCGGCGGGTGAAGCAAAAACGTTGACTGGCTCTGGTATGTCAACGCCCAGTTTGCGGACAACGTCGCGCGCCAGGCTGGCTGCAGTGGTCAGCTTACCGCCGATCACGGAGATCAGTCCCGCAGCGCCTTCATCGGTATGGTCATGCAAAATATGTTTGCGCGTCACTGACGATGACGCCTTGCCGGGTGCAAACGGTAGCGGACGGATTCCGGCAAAGCTGTAACGAATGTCGGCGGGCGTAAGGCCGGAGTGGGGAAAAAGCCGCGCAAAACTCTGGAAAAGATAATCGCGTTCCTGCGCGCTGGGCTGCGGATGATCAGGGACGTTGGAGTCGGCCACCTCACTGGTGCCGACGAGGAGTTGCTCATTCCACGGAATAACAAAAATCGGACGGCCATCAATGGCCTCACTGTAGATAGCCTGCTGCGGAGCGCCGGCAAATTTTGGCAGCACCAGATGCGATCCGCGCACGCCGCCAATCATCCGCGGCGTGGAAATTCCAGACGCACCAATGACTGCGTCGGCCCACGGGCCGGTGGCATTCACTACGTTCTTGGCGCGGACAGTATATTCCTGGCCGGAAATCAGGTCGCGCAGGCGCGCTCCGGTAACGCGGCCCGCTTTCTGCGAGCCGCCGTCGCGGGTAATCTCCAGCAGTCTGGTGTGATTGCACACGACCGCGCCGGCAGCAACGGCTTCCGCCAGCCATTCCGCGACGAGCCGTTCGGGAAATTCGCATTGCGCGTCTTCATACGAGTAAATCGACCATTCAGTACCGTTGTCGAGCTGGCGCTCAAATGCGGTCAGGTCGCCGCCGCATCCGCGCTTTCCGCCAGCCCAGCGATGGTAGAGCCACAATCCCGTTCGGATGGAAAGCGAACTGCGCATCAACGAATGAGATTTTTTCGGCAACGCCAGCAGAAATTGCAAAGGACGCACCAGATGAGGCGAGTGCGTCAGCAGGCGTTCGCGTTCGCGCAACGACTCGCGCACCAGGCCGATCTCAGCATGTTCCAGGTAACGCAGCCCGCCGTGAATGATGCGAGTGGAGCGGCTGGTGGTGCCGGAGGAAAAATCATTTTGCTCAACCAGCAGCGTGCGCTTGCTCCACTGTGCACACTCTCGCGCAATGGCAACACCGTTGATGCCGCCGCCGATGACCAGAACGTCAAAGGCCTGGTCGTGCGATTGGATTAAGCTGCTCACCTTACTCTTATTTAGATGCTTTTTCGCGAAAGGACAACATTACTTCAGAACACAACTTTGGATGTATCAGTGGTTCCCCGAAAGTAGTCCTTTTAAAGGACTTAGGGCCGGGCGTGATGAAGTGCAACGTGGATCGTGGCCCACCGTTCAGGGTCGATATCAGGGAAAACCGAGTCGCGCAGCTCGATCGCTTCCAGTTCCTGAAGCTTCTCCGCCGAAATCTGACGGCTTGCTTCAAAGCGACGCCAGGTATCCAGCAAAACGCGAAACTGTTC
>DASYKK010000011.1:0-4880 GCA_035995565.1 Candidatus Angelobacter sp. | reverse complement strand
CCGCAGCGACCAGAACTTGATGCCGCACATCATTCATGCGGTCGAGAGTTACTGCACCGTGGGTGAAATCTCTGATGCTTTGAGAAAAGTTTTCGGGGAATATCAGGAGACCGTGGTGATTTAGGGAATTGGGGAAACCTTGGATTAGCATCACCTATGTCCAGTGCCGGCCGGCCGCTCGTAATAGCCCGTCGCTTCAACCGTCGGAGCCACCACCAACCGCATCTAAGGTGATCCCGCTACGTTTCGCGTAAAAGAACTACCTTAGTTGTTATTGCCGCCCATTCTCGTTTGAGGGCTTCGCCTTAATACTCCTCAGTTCCTGTTAACTCTTCCCGTAAGTGCATGAACCTTAGAGGGGAAAGGCCGATTGACAATTTCTGTCACCCGGCACACAATCGGCCTACTCAAGTTCTTCGCACGAACCAGCGGCTCCCCCCAGCCTCTTTGAAGACACGGTGCGCTTGAGGCAAATTTCATTCAGGACCTGCTACCAACTATGTCGCAAAGGTTAGGCGATCTTCTGGTCAAAGAGAAGATCATCACCCCGGACCAACTCGATAAGGCGCTCAAAACGCAGCGTGAATCCGGCCCGAATTCGCGCCTTGGTTCCACGCTCGTCCATCTGGGATTTGTGAGCGACGAGGAAGTTACCAATTTCCTTTCGCGGCAGTACGGCGTTCCCGCCATTAACCTGCAATATTTTGAAATTGATTCTTCCGTGGTGAAGTTGATTCCGGAGGAGACGGCCAAGCGCTACCAGATTCTTCCGCTCAGCCGCGTCGGCGCATCGCTGACCATTGCCATGGTCGATCCGACCAACGTTTTCGCCATGGACGATATCAAGTTCATGACCGGCTTCAACATCGAGCCCGTGGTCGCGTCTGAATCCGCCATCATGGATGCCATCGACAAGGCTTACGGCGGAACCCAGCAGGAATCCAACGTTGACGAACTGCTGGCGTCGATGGGTGAAGAGGCTGATGTCGAACTACAGGCCGATCAGGACGAGATGGACCTGGCCGAGCTGGAAAAATCGGCCGACGAGGCCCCTATCGTCAAGCTGGTGAATATCGTGATGACCGACGCGGTGAAGCGCGGCGCCAGCGACATCCACATAGAGCCTTACGAAAAAGAATATCGCGTGCGCTTCCGCATTGACGGCGTCCTGGCGCACATTATGTCGCCGCCCATGAAGTTGAAAGACGCCATAACTTCACGCATCAAGATCATGGCCAAGATGGACATCAGCGAAAAGCGCCTTCCACAGGACGGGCGCATCATGCTGAAGATGCAGATTGGCGGCAAGAAAAAGCAGCTCGATTTCCGCGTTAACTGCCTGCCCACGCTGTGGGGCGAAAAAGTTGTCATGCGGCTGCTGGACAAAGAAAATCTGCGGCTCGACATGACCAAGCTGGGTTTTGAGCCGGAGTCGCTGGAAAAGTTTCAACGTGCGGTGCTCAAGCCCTACGGCATGGTGCTGGTTACCGGTCCCACGGGTTCGGGCAAGACCAATACTCTTTATTCTTCGGTTTCACTGCTCAATAAGCCTGATACCAACATTATTACCGCGGAAGATCCGGTGGAGTTTCAGTTGCACGGGGTGAACCAAGTGCAGATGAAGGAATCCATCGGCCTGAATTTTGCCACGGCCCTGCGCGCTTTTTTACGTCAGGATCCCAACGTGATCCTGGTAGGTGAGATCCGCGACTTTGAAACCGCGGAAATCGCCATTAAGGCCGCTCTCACCGGGCACCTCGTCCTTTCCACGCTTCACACCAACGGCGCTCCGGAAACCATCAGCCGAATGATGAACATGGGAATCGAGCCTTTCCTGGTCGCAACCGCGGTGCACCTGATCTGCGCTCAGCGCCTCATCCGGCGTATCTGCATTGAATGTCGTGAAGAAGTTGCGATGCCGGTACAGGCCAAGCTTGACGCCGGTTTCACGCCGGAAGAAGCCAAAACGGTCAAGATTTTCAAAGGCAAGGGCTGCTCCGTTTGCAACGGTACCGGATACAAGGGGCGCGCCGGCCTTTATGAAGTGATGGAAGTGGACGATGAAATCCGTGAGTTGATTTTGATTGGCGCGTCCGCCGTGGAATTGAAGAAAAAAGCCATTGAGCGCGGCATGATTACGCTGCGGCGCAGCGGCCTGGTCAAAGTTAAGGAAGGCGTGAGCACACTGGAAGAAGTTGCGCGCGAAACGCTGCACTAAAGATGATGCGCCAGTAGGTCTCGGATCTGCTGCCAATCCCGAGCGTAAGCGAGGGAAGAAAAGTTTGCTTCAAAAGGAAAAGAGCCGGAACGTATGAATGTCACACTAAGCGATCTGTTGAAGAAAATGCTGGACATGGCAGGCAGTGACCTGCACATTACCACGAATTCACCGCCGCAGGTCCGCGTCCACGGCCATCTGCAGCCGCTCGATATGCCGCCGCTGACTCCGTCAGAAACCAAGCAACTGGCTTACAGCGTCCTCACGGACGCCCAGAAGCACCGCTTTGAAGAAACGCTGGAACTGGATTTCTCCTTCGGCTTGAAGGGGCTGGCCCGTTTCCGCGGTAACTGTTTCAACCAGCGCGGCGCGGTGGGCGCGGTTTACCGCATAATTCCCTTCGAGATCAAAACGTTCCAGCAGCTGAATCTGCCGAACATCATTTCTAAGTTGTGCGATAAGCCTCGCGGCCTGATTCTGGTCACCGGCCCCACGGGCTCCGGCAAGTCCACCACGCTGGCTGCCATGCTCGATAAGATCAACACCGAGCGCCATGACCACATTATTACCATCGAAGATCCCATCGAATTCGTCCACCAGAACAAGAGCTGCCTGGTCAACCAGCGCGAAGTTCACTCTGACACGCAGTCTTTCTCCAACGCGCTGCGCGCTGCGCTGCGTGAAGATCCGGACGTGGTGCTGATCGGCGAAATGCGCGATCTCGAAACCATCGAGTCGGCCCTGCGCATCGCGGAAACCGGCCACTTGACTTTTGGCACCTTGCACACCAACTCGGCCGCATCCACAATCAACCGTATCATTGACGTTTTTCCGTCGCACCAGCAGTCGCAGATTCGCGCACAGCTTTCCCTGGTACTGGAAGGGATCCTTTGCCAGACGCTGCTTCCGCGTGTCGGCGGCCAGGGACGCTCCATGGCAATGGAAATCCTGATTCCCAATGCCGCGGTACGAAACCTGATTCGCGAAGACAAGATCCACCAGGTTTATTCGTCCATGCAGTCCGGACAGGACAAGTTCGGCATGCAGACTTTTAACCAGTCTTTGGCGACGCTTTATTTCCAGAAGGCCATCACGCTGGAGACCGCGCTGGCGCGTTCTTCCATGCCCGATGAGTTGCAGGACATGATTAATCGTGGCGTGCAGGCCCCAAAAGTTACTGCGGCCACGCCGCAGCGTAGGTAGCAGATAAAAGTTTTCAGCCCTCCCCCGGAGCTGACAAGCGAACTCGGTAGGCAAAAAGTACGAGAGGAGTACACGGTATGCCGGTATTTACATTTACAGGGACCGACCCGCAGGGAAAGAAAGTTGCCGGGGAACGGTTAGCTGACACCAAGGCGGCGGTCACCATGCAGTTACGCCGCGAACGCATCACCCCGGGGGCCATTAAAGAGAAGGGCAAGGAATTCGCTCTTCCCAAACTCGGCACCGGCAAAGTACCTGTCAAGGACACGGCCGTTTTCTTCCGGCAGTTTTCCGTAATGATTGACGCCGGTCTTCCTTTGGTCCAGTGTCTGGAAATCCTGGCCGCGAACCAGGAAAACCAGATCTTCCAGAAATGCCTGACCGGCGTACGGCAGAGTGTCGAAGGCGGTTCCACGCTCTCCAACGCCATGCGCCAGTACCCCAAGATCTTTGACGATCTCACCACCAACATGATTGAAGCGGGCGAGGCCGGCGGTATTCTCGATACCATTCTTCAGCGCCTGGCCACCTACGTGGAAAAAGCCGTGAAGTTAAAGGCGGCGGTGAAGTCGGCCTTGATTTATCCGATTTCCGTTATCTCCATTGCCTGCCTGGTCGTCGGCTGCCTGCTCAAGTTCGTGGTGCCGATCTTCGCCAACATGTTCGTCAGCATGGGCGTCGATTTGCCGCTGCCCACAAAAATCGTCATCGGTCTTAGTAATTTTGTCGGACGCTTTTGGTGGCTGGTCATTGGTGGCCTGGTGCTCATCTTTGTCGGAATCAAATACATCCGCAAAGATCCCAAGGGCCGCTACATGTTCGACAAGATGCTCCTGAATTTGCCTGTTCTCGGCACGGTGCTGCGCAAGATTGCGGTCGCGCGCTTTACCCGCACTCTGGGCACGTTGATCACTTCCGGCGTTCCAATTCTTGAGGGCCTTTCCATCACCGCAAGAACGTCCGGCAACGCCGTTCTTGAAGATGCATTGATGAAAGTGCGCAAAGCAGTGGAAGAGGGAAGAACGATCGTCGATCCGTTGAAAGAAAGTGGTGTGTTTCCCAACATGGTTACGCAGATGATTGGAGTCGGTGAGGCTACCGGCGCCATGGACGCCATGCTGCAGAAGATTGCCGATTTCTACGAGGATGAAGTAGATTCGGCTACTAAGGACATGCTGACTCTTCTGGAGCCGCTCATGATCGGCTTCCTCGGCATCGCAGTTGGTGGCATTGTAATTTCTCTGTACATGCCGCTGTTCTCGATGATCGCGAAGCTCTCCGGTTAAACATCCGCCGGACCAATCAAGCAACATTCTGGCCCGCCTGTCCTGCAGGCGGGTCTTCAATCGAAACAGTATAAGAAACAGGCGGAAATGGGAGACATCAGGTTTAACGAGCGGGCGTGGCTGGCATGGCTTGTAAAAGTTCGTGTCATCGTCATCTCGGTTCTCCTTGCTGT
>DASYKK010000010.1:0-1793 GCA_035995565.1 Candidatus Angelobacter sp. | reverse complement strand
GTGCTCGTCTATCACTGCATCACACTGCCCTACATCCTCGTTATGGCGCGGCCCAAGGTGATAGGCCGCGAGCGCTTGAAAGATTTTCGCGGGCCCGCACTGATTATCTCCAACCACGTTGCGCAAATCGATATTGGATTTCTGATGGCGGCCCTACCGATGCATCTGCGCAACCGTCTAGGCGTGGCCATGCAGGGTGAGAAGCTGCGCTCAATGCGATATCCGCCGAAGAACTGGTTTTTTCTTAAACGCTGGTGGGAACAGTTGCAGTACGCACTGACGGCGGCATTCTTCAATGTTTTCTCTTTGCCGCAGCGGTCGAAGTATCGCGAAAGTTTTCGCTTTGCCGGTGAACTGGCTGATCGAAGTTACAGCGTAGTGATCTTTCCTGAAGGACGTCGGACAGAGACAGGACAGATGTCGCCATTTCGCAGCGGTATAGGGCTGCTGGCGACGCAGCTGAACCTGCCAATTGTCCCGATGCGGATTGATGGGCTATTTCCGTTCAAGATCGCCAAGAAACATTATGCGCCGCCGCACGCCGTTCAGGTGCGGATAGGCGATCCCGTAAGGTTTGAGCCAACAGCCGATCCGGAGGAGATTGCGAAGCAATTGCAGAGGATTGTCGAGAAGCTCTAATCCCCTGCGCAAGAATGTAAGACCTTACCGCGGATCAACGCGGATTGTCGCGGATTAGCCGAGACGTTCCCTCTTCTATCAGCATTGATCTACACTGTTTATATAAGTCGCGCATTGCAAAAGGCGCGCAAATATCAGGCCACAACCCACTCAAGCGGTGTGGAGCGGAGCGACATAAATAATGATTCATACTGGACGCCATTTTCTACAGATTCCTGGACCAACCAACGTTCCTGACCGCGTTCTGCGCGCGATGGACCGCCCAGTCATCGACCATCGTGGGCTGGAGTTTGCCCAGCTGGGAGCCGAGGTGCTTGAAGGAGTGAAGTCAATTTTCAAGACCAAGGGGCCGGTGGTTATTTATCCCGCATCCGGTTCAGGTGCGTGGGAAGCGGCAATTGTGAATACGCTTTCGACCGGCGACCGCGTGCTGATGTTTGAGACCGGACACTTTTCCAACCTGTGGCGTGACATCGCCGTGCGGCATGGTTTGGTGGTGGATTATGTGCCTGGAAACTGGCGGCGCGGCGCGCAGCCGACGGACGCCGAACAGCGGCTGAAAGACGACAAGCAGCACGCGATCAAAGCAGTGATGGTGGTCCACAACGAGACGTCCACGGGAGTCGCCAGTCGCATTGCCGAGATCCGCAAGGCCATGGACCGGGCGCAGCATCCGGCGCTGCTCATGGTGGATACCATTTCGTCACTTGCGTCGATTGATTTTCGGCATGACGAATGGGGCGTGGACGTAACAGTCGGCGGGTCGCAAAAAGGACTGATGCTTCCACCCGGGCTAAGCTTTAATGCGATTTCAGAAAAGGCGCTGGGTGCCAATAAGTCGGCAAGAATGGGACGCTATTACTGGGATTGGCAGGAGATGCTCAAACCGAACCGGTCAGGGTTCTTCCCGTATACTCCTGCGACAAATCTCTTGTGGGGGCTGCGCGAAGCACTGGCCATGTTGCATGAAGAAGGGCTGGACAACGTTTTTCGGCGGCATGACCGCCATGCCAAAGCCACGCGTGCCGCGGTGGAAGCGTGGGGGCTGCAAGTTTGGTGCGAAGAGCCGAAAGAATATTCCAGTTCACTCACCGCTGTCGCCATGCCGGTGGGCCATGATGCCGACAAGCTGCGGGAGATTATTCTGGATGCCT
>DASYKK010000009.1:0-15234 GCA_035995565.1 Candidatus Angelobacter sp. | reverse complement strand
ACCCACGGTTTCCAGACATTCATCCCGCTGGCGTTTCATCCGGCCAATACGCCATTAGCGCACCTGTTTGTGACCACAGGGATGCTTGACCTGAAACAAATTGCCGTCGGCCGCCTGGTGCTCGACAACTTCCCGCACATCAAAGCGTACTGGCAGATGCTCTCGCCCAGGATCGCTCAGATTTCACTGCGCTTCGGCGCGGACGATATCGATGGCACCGTGATTGAAGAAAAGATTTATCACGATGCCGGCGCCACCACTCCGCAGGGCATGGTCCGCAAGGAGTTGGAGCGTCTGATCCGCGAAGCGGGGCGCGAGCCAGTCGAGCGCGACACCATGTATCGTCCTGTAACGAGGACAGAAACGTCTTTCACGATCTCAGTGTAAAAAGACCAGCCGCGAATCTCGCGAACAAACACAAAATAAAAGATTCGCACACTTTCGCGTTCATCGCAGCTAATTCTCTCCGATCCGCGCTCATCTGCGTAAATCTGCGGCTAATTTTCTTTCCCAAAGACTCTCGCGAAAATCTTCCCCACGTTTCTCAATTGCCTTTCAATGGAAAATGCCTGCTCAATCTGCTTGGCCGGAACCCGCGACGTAATCTCGGCATCGTTCATCACCAGCTCACGGAAATTCAAGTCGTCCTTCCATGCGCGCATCGCGTGTTTTTGTACCAAACGGTAAGCGTCTTCCCGCGCCATGCCATGCTCAGAGAGGTCGAGAAGTAATTGGCCGCTGAAAACCAGCCCGCCGGTTGATTCCAGGTTCTTGAGCATGCGGTTGGGATAGACCATCAGCGTGTCGATCAGGTGAATCGTCTTGTTGAGCAGGTAATCGACGAGTATCGTGGAATCCGGCAAGATCACGCGCTCCACCGACGAGTGCGAGATATCGCGCTCATGCCACAGTGCCACATTTTCAAACGCCGCCTGCGCGTTGGCCCGTACAACGCGTGCCAGGCCGCTGATTTGTTCGCAGGTGATGGGGTTGCGTTTATGCGGCATGGCCGAAGATCCTTTTTGTTTTTCGCTGAAATATTCTTCGGCTTCGCGCACTTCCGTGCGCTGAAGGTGCCGGATTTCCGTCGCGATCTTGTCCAGCGTGGAAGCGATTGTCGCCAGCGTGGCCACATAGTACGCATGCCGATCGCGCTGAAGCACCTGCGTGGAGATCGGAGCGGCCTCAAGTCCCAGGCGTGCACAAATCTTCTCTTCAAACTCCGGCTCCAGATGAGCAAATGTTCCTACGGCGCCAGAAAGTTTGCCTACGCGCATTTCTTCCGCCGTGCGCTGGAAGCGTTCGATATTGCGCACTGTCTCGGCGTACCAGTTCGCCAGCTTCAGCCCGAACGTTGTCGGCTCGGCATGGATGCCGTGTGTTCGGCCAATGGTGGGCGTGTGCTCAAACTCATGGGCGCGGCGAGCCAGCACTTGCTTTAGGTTTTCCAGATCGTCGGCGATAATCCTTGAAGCCTCTTTGATCTGGAGCGCCTGTGCGGTGTCTACCACGTCATTCGAAGTAAGGCCGTAGTGCAGCCAGCGAGCTTCAGGGCCAACTTTTTCCGCTACGGCTGTGGTAAAGGCAATCACGTCATGCCTCACCTCGGCTTCTATTTCATGGATGCGCTTCAGGTCAAAGTCGCCGCGCTCGGCAATGGCGCGGGCGGCGTTCTCCGGGACAATGCCCGCATCGGCCAGTGTAAGGCTGGCGGCAGCTTCAACTTTAAGCCAGCAGCGGAATTTATTTTCGTCACTCCAGATTCGGCCCATCTCCGGGCGTGTGTAACGTGGAATCAAAGTGTTTCCCTCAAAGAGCGGGCAGTGTCACCGCGTTTCGATAATAAACGTTGCTGCCCTTCCGTCGCCAACGTCGCGACCCTCAGACAATCGTCAATAAGCGATGTAACGCCACCGCAACACTATTAGCTCTAGGACTTAAGGTTCTTTACAGATGTTGACATTTGTTTACAATCGATCAGGAAATTAACGCGAGCTACAACAAAAGGGGCCCTTCCCTCGGTTTGGTTCCGATGAAAAGGCCCAGGCTCGAATCTAGCAGAATGCTGGTATTATGTCGCGGAGCGATATAGATGTCAAAGGGAAAAAATTTGCGGCCTTTAACTGAACCAGAGTACCTGGCGCTGGGGGAGTTCCGTTATCAGTTGCGCCGGTTTCTCCGAAATATGGAGGAAGCGACCCGTCTATTGGGGGCAAATCCCCAGCAATATCAATTAGTTCTGGCGATCAAAGGGCTGCCCCGGAACCTGGAGCCCACCATCAGCAATCTGGCGGAGAGAATGCAACTCAACCACAACAGCATGGTTGAGTTGGCTGACCGCTGTGAGGAGAATAACCTGCTTCGTCGCGTGCGCTCTGCATCGGACCGGCGACAGGTTACGCTTTCCATCTTGCCGGAAGGCGAAGCCCTATTGCGCAAGCTCGGTGTTACTGCCCGTCAGGAACTGCGCGAGACGGGGCCAATCCTGGTGGAGGCGATCCTCGGGCTGACGGGAGATGGCCGAGCCAAAGAAACTAAAGCAGGAGCCCAGCCGCGTGCAGGAACAATCAGGAAGGCGGGACTGTGAAAGAATCGTCCCGGGGCGCGTCCTCGTTTAGCAAAGGTCGCGGTCCCAGCTAAAAACGCTTGGCGCCATCACAAGTGCATGGCGTGTAAATTCCTTACCTGCCACCCTGCCTGTTCTAGATGATGCCTTGGGTAGGACTAGGGCTGAGTTACTCCAAACAGCTCTGCCATTTCGCGGTACTTAAAGCCTTCTCCGGGAATGTACGGCTGTACCCAGGCGCCATTGACCACGAACTGCGGAATGGCCCTCTTGCCCGTGCGCTGGATCACTTCCTCCGCGGCGCCTGGAACTTCTTCAATATTGATCTCATGATAGGAAATGTTGTTCTGGGAGAGCCAGCGCTTCGCGACATGGCAATCCCGACACCACGGGGCGGTATAGACAGTTAGCTTCATAGTTGGGTCAGTCGGTTAGATGCTGGGGACAATCTTAAAGGTGCAGAAATGAAGTTGAATCTGAGCTGGTTGAGACGCTGGAGGTTCTTTTACTGAGTCGCACAACTACCCGGAATGATCCAATGCTGCGGACTGGAGAGGGATCATGCAGGAAACCGTGCAGGAGTACACTCAACGTTTATTGAGTTATGGCAAAGGCAAGGATCCGTTGCGTTCACAGCAGGCTGCGCCCGAGAAGTTCGCGGCTTTGCTAAAAGGGAAGACCGCTAAACAATTGACGCGCCGCCCGGCGCCGGACAAATGGTCGGTGGCAGAGATCTTGGCCCATCTGGCCGACGCAGAGCTGGCTATTTCCTGGCGTCTCCGCCAGGTCTTGACCAACAATGCTATTCCCATCCAGGCTTACGATCAGGACCTGTGGGCCACGACTTTCAACTATGCTCGCCGTGATCCAAGGCAATCGCTGGCGAATTTTCGCGTATTGCGAGAGGCCAACCTGGCTTTGCTGAAATCCGTGCCCCGGAAGCTCTGGGACAACTATGGCGTCCACGCGGAACGCGGCAATGAAAGCGTAAGCCATGTGATCAAGATGGTGGCAGGGCACGATCTGAACCATTTACAGCAGATGGAAAGAATTTTGAAGCGGAGCAAAGAGAAAAAGAGCGTCTGAAGAATCCGTTCGCCTGAAGTGGAAGAGGGGCCATCTCTTCGCGATGATGGCCCCTTCCTGGGTTACCTGGATTACCTCTTCGGCGTGGGCGCCGGGGTTGGCGTTGGTGACGGACTGGCTGCAGATTTCGCGTCGCCAGTTGCAGCAGCAGCGCCAGTCGGCGTCTTGTCCGGGGCTGCTCCGGGAGCAGGAGCTTTGTCGGGTGGCGGGTTCTTGTCTTTGATCGACATCAACTCCACTTCGAAAACAAGAGTGGCGTTGGGGCCGATAGGGCCGCCCGGTGTGCCGCGCGGGCCGTAGGCCAGGTCGGCTGGAATCACCAGCTGCCATTTTGATCCTACGGGCATCAGTTGCAGGGCTTCAGTCCAGCCCTTGATAACGCCGGTGACTGGGAATGTTGCCGGTTCTCCACGCTTGTAAGAACTGTCAAACTCGGTGCCATTGATCAAGGTGCCTTTATAGTTGCAGACGACGCTGTCCGCGGTCGTGGGCTTAGGCCCGGTGCCCGGCGTGAGAATCTTGTATTGCAGGCCGCTGGGCAGCGTTACAACGCCTTCCTTGCCCTTGTTGGCGGCCAAAAATGCATCGCCTTCCTTCTTGTTAGCTTCACCCTCCTGGGCAGCTTTAGCCTGTTGTTTGGCTTGCATTTCGCTTTGCAGCTGCTGCAGGGCCGCTCGCGCTTCGTCTTCCGTCAGCAATGTCTTGCCGCCAGCTAGGGCGTCCTTCATGCCCTGGATGAGCGCTGCACTGTCCACCTCAATTCCCTGGCGATGCAGGCCCGTGCCCCAGTTCATTCCAATCGCGTAGCTGGCTTTCTGCGTGGTCGAGGTGAGCGCGGTCACGTTCTGCTCCTTGGTTGTCGTGCCGGTTTTCGTGGCAGCAGATGGAGTTTTCTTAGCTGCAGGCGCAGCCGGTTTCTTGGCCGGCGGAGTCTGGCTCGGGGCCGCGGACGTTTGCGCTACCGCGTTCCCCAGCAGTACCGCCCCAGCGGCCAACATGATTCTTACTACGATCAAAGGTTTTCTCATGGTTCTATTGTCACATTGCTCTAAAAACCGCGCAAATCGAGGTGGCCAACCGCTCCACATGACCGAGCATCTCTTTAATTTGTGCGATTTCTACGGGCTAAGGCGATGACTGCGGCATCTTGCTCGCTGCTAGTGGTTGTGGCAGGCTTCTTTATTCCATCTCTAAGCGTTTTGGCACAAAGTTCCTCGCCCACGCCGACCCCGACGGTATCGCCAACACCGGACTCTGCTCCAACTCCCAGCGCCACCCCTACCGCGACTCCGAAGGGGCCGACGCTCATCAATCCGAGTCCAACTCCCACTCCAACTCCGCGTTCGAGCCCGACACCAACGCCGACGCCGGGCAACCTGACACCAACTCCTACGCCTACACCCGCCGCAAGTGGAAAACCCTAAAAGCAAAACCCGCCAGCTTTGGACTGGCGGGTGTCGGTTAAACCAAAGTTAGTTACGCGCTATAGAGCAGAACTCCATCGCTCTTCTCTGCGCCATCGCCAACCGGGCGATAGAACAGCTGCGCACCGTCAAGGTAAACCTCAATGAACGCTGGCCGCGTGGTAATGGTTCCCTGGATCAACGCCTCAGATAGCGGGTCTTCAATGTACCGCTGCAGCGCCCTGCGTAACGGACGCGCACCGTAGCTGCGGTCCACCAGCGTCTTATCCAGAATCCACCGCTTGGCTTCCTCAGTCACCGTGATCGTGATATGCCGCTGCGCCAGGTTGCCATTGAGCTGCTGTACCAGCAGTTCAAGAATCTGGATCAGGTCGGCATCGGTCAGGGCCTGGAACAGAATCACTTCGTCCAGACGGTTCAGGAACTCAGGGTTGAAGGTCTTCTTCACTTCCTGCTTGACCAGTTCTTCAACCTTATCGTGGACCGTTTCTTCCTTGTCGAGGGAAAAACCGAGGCCCTTGCGCTTCATCAGGTGCCGTGCGCCGATATTAGAAGTCATCACGATGATCACGTTCTTAAAGTCCACCGTATTGCCCAGGCCGTCAGTGAGTTGTCCGTCTTCGAGCACTTGCAGGAGGATGTTGAAAACATCCGGATGCGCTTTCTCGATTTCATCCAGCAACACGACCGAGTATGGTGACCGCTTTACGCGCTCAGTGAGTTGGCCGCCTTCTTCGTAGCCCACGTATCCTGGAGGCGAACCGATCAGCTTGCTGACCGAATGCTTCTCCATGAACTCTGACATATCAAAGCGGATTAGCGACTTGTCGCTGCCGAAGAGGAAGTTCGCCAGCGTGCGCGCCACTTCCGTTTTGCCTACGCCGGTCGGTCCCAGGAACAGGAACGAACCGATGGGCCGGTTGGGAGACTTCAGGCCGGCGCGTGAGCGACGGATCGAGCGGGCCAGGGCGCTGATGGCCTTGTCCTGCGAAATCACGCGCTTGTGCAGCTCTTCTTCCACACGCAGCAGCTTCTGGGTTTCTTCTTCCTTGATGGAGGTCACGGGCACGCCAGTCCAGCGGCTGACCACTTCCTCAATGTCCTCACGGGCCACAACGCCGGTAGAGGACTCATCCAGGTGATATTTCTCGCGCAGGGCACGCAGATTCTCGCGCTCCTTGCGCTCTTCGTCGGAATAGAACCGCGCCTTTTCGAACTCATGGTTCGCAATGGCGTTTTCCATCCGATGAACAATGAACTTGATCCGCTTTTGGACTTCCGTGATCTCGTCTGGCAATGAAGTCTGGCGCAGCTTGACGCGCGCGCCCGCCTCGTCCATCAGATCGATTGCCTTGTCGGGAAGAAAACGGTCTGGAATATAGCGATTTGAATGATAGACCGCGTACTGGATCGCTTCGTCCGTGTAACTTACGGCGTGGAATTTTTCGTAGCGCTCTTTGATTCCATAGATGATCTTCACCGCCTGCTCTTCTCCCGGCGGTGGGACCTTCACGGACTGGAAGCGTCTTTCCAGCGACCGGTCTTTTTCGATGGACTTGCGGTACTCGCCCGGCGTGGTTGCGCCGATGCACTGAATTTCTCCGCGTGAAAGCGCGGGCTTCAGAATGTTTGCGGCATCCAGCGATCCTTCCGCTGAACCCGCGCCCACCAGCGTGTGCAACTCATCGATAAAGATGATGCTGTTCTGGTTCTCCATCAGTTCTTTCATGATGGTCTTTAGGCGTTCTTCGAATTGTCCGCGATATTTGGTTCCGGCAACGATCAGCGAAAGATCGAGGCCGAGAATCCGCTTGTCCGCGAGGAAAGACGGGACGTCGCCATCGGCAATGCGCTGGGCCAGGCCTTCAACGATCGCGGTCTTGCCTACGCCGGGTTCGCCGATCAGCACCGGATTGTTCTTGGTGCGGCGGCACAAAATTTGTATAACGCGCTCGACTTCGCCTTCACGGCCGACGAGCGGATCCAACTGGCTGTCCATTGCGGCCTGAGTCAGGTCGCGAGAGAATTCCGCCAGCAGGGAAGATTCGCGATTGGAGCCGCGCTGGGGCTGGGCCTTTTCCTGGGTGCTGCGCGCCAGTTCTTCACGGATAGCACTCAGGCGCAGTCCACGCTCATGCAGAATTTCAGCGGCAAAGCACTTTTCTTCACGCAGCAATCCCAAAAGTAGGTGCTCCGTGCCGATGTGTTTGTGGCTGAGACGTTCCGCCTCTTCCGCCGCGTAGGCCAATACCCGTTTGCATTCATTGCTTAAAGGCAAGTCCACGGAAGTGGAAACCTTCTCCCGAATCGTAGTATGCCCTTCAATCTGCTTACGGATGGACTCTACCGACGCATGAGAGCGTAGAAAGCGATTGGTCAACGCTTTGTCTTCGCGCAACAAACCCAGCAGCAGGTGCTCCGTCTCTATGTACGGAGAGCCGAACTGACTGGCCTCGTATCTTGCAAAGAAGATTACGCGCCTGGCTTTCTCTGTATACCGCTCGAACATAATTCCCCTCACCCAGATGTCCCAGTCACCTCTGCCGGAAACATCTCTCTATCTTTCTGGCCGCGATCTGCCTAACCCCCCAGAAAGAAGCTTTTCTGTCCTGCCAGCGCCCTCCGTCACGAGGGAGTCAATTGCTGCACCGGACAAACCCCACTCTGCCATTCGGCAGAAAAAATCTAAAACTGTCCTTTCGCTCTGTCGCTAATTCAGCGACGCGGGCGATACTTCCTCGGCCATGCCGTGATGCAACCGCAGCACGCGATCGCAGCGACGGGCAAACTCAAGGTTGTGGGTGACGATAAGGGAAGTGAGCCGGTACTCTTGATGAAGTCTTTGTATCAAGCCGAATACCATCTCCGCGGTCCGGTTATCCAGATCACCTGTCGGCTCATCTGCCATCAGGATCCCCGGTCCCGTTACCAGAGCCCTGGCCAGGGCCACCCGTTGTTGCTCACCGCCGGAAAGCTCTCCTGCACGATGATGACTCCGGCTCTCCAATCCAACTTCCCGCAACCATCCACCAGCTTTTTCCATGGCCTGACGGTACGAGGTTCCTTGCATCAAGAGCGGCATTGCAACATTCTCCTGCGCCGTAAACTCCGGCAGCAGGTAGTGAAACTGCCAGACAAAACCGATCGTGCGATTGCGAAAATCCGCGGCAGCATCGTCTGTAAGTTTCGCTACGGGAATCTGGGCGCAGTATACGTCACCTGCAGAAGCACGATCAAGAGCACCAAGGATGTGCAAAAGGCTACTCTTGCCCGCACCGGACTCGCCCACGATAGCCAGCATTTCCCCCTTCCTCACCTGGAAGGACAAGTTTTCAAAGAGCACTAAATCGGTCTGACCCGATTTATAAACCTTCTTAAGTCCACTTACGCGAACGATTTCGGGCTGCAGACCTGCCTGTTCTATTGGATGCACCCGCCCGCCTTAATGGTGCAATCATCGATATTCCTCTGCATTTTCAGTGCCTTTCCCGTTGCGTGACCCCTTACTTAATAAGAACCCATGTGACTAAAGTTAATCTCTAAAATTTCTACCTCAGAAATTCTTGAGATTCCATTAAACTTCTTAATTCTTTCTCTTAACAACTCCTAGTCTCTCAACATCTTCGCTCTCTTGCGACCATGAAAGCAATGGGGTTTTTCACTCATAGCGTAACGCTTCCGCCGGCAAAACACGCGCTGCCGACCAGGAGGGATAAAGAGTGGCAACAAAAGAGATGAGCAGGGCCACCGCCGCAATCAGCACGCCGTCGATGAGACGTGGTGCAAAAGGGAGATAGTCAATGGAATAAACTTCCGCGGATAGCGCCACAAAGTGGTATTTCGCCCCGGCGATAGCAATGCTGTACCCCAGGATCAATCCAGCAACGGTGCCAATCACCCCAATCAACACGCCCTGAAACATAAAAATTCCGCGGATTTGGCGCCGCTTGGCTCCCATCGAGATCAAAACCGCCACATCTTTGGTTTTCTCCATGACCATCATGATGAGAGAAATCAGAATATTCAAAGCTGCGACAAAAACAATCAGACCGATGGTCAAGAATGTCACAACCCGCTCCAGCCGCAGCGCCCGAAAGAGTGCGCGGTTCTCGTCCATCCAGTTCTTGGCAACAAAGCCAGGACCCGCTGCCTTTTCCAACGCATTGCCGACTTCTTCCGCTTTATACAGGTCGTCAATCTTGAACTCGATGACGGATATCACGCTGTCCGGGAGGCTGAAGAGACGTTGCGCGTCAGAGAGACGAATGAAGGCCCATGCGCTGTCATAGTTATAAAATCCTGAGCGGAAAATGCCAGCAACCTTGAATTGCTGATACTTGGGCATCATGCCGACGGGTGAAAGTTCGCCCTGCGGGCTAATAATCATGATTGTCGAGCCCACTGTGGCGCCAATAGTCTCTGCCAGATCTTTTCCCAGCACAATCGGCGGCAATGACTTTCCGCTCTTACAAGCCTCTTCAGTTTCAGCGCAAGGCTCCAGCGCGGAAGCGGATCCTATTTTTACGGATTTCAGTAGTTCGCTTACCCGATTTTCATATTCTGGAATAACGCCTTTTACCAGTGCGCCGCTCGCCCGCGCCGCCCGGGACGCCATCACCTGGCCATACATTACCGGCGCTACTCCGGTGACGTGAGGCTGCTTCTCCAGCCGCGTCATCAACTCTCGCCAGTTTTCTATGCCGTCATTCTGTACACGGACAAGATTGACGTGCGATTGCGAGCCCAGCAACTGGTCTTGAAGGTCTTTCTGAAATCCAGCATTGATGGAAAGCGCGATCACCAGCGAGGCCACGCCGGCAGTGACGCCGACAACCGAGATAATAGTGATTACGCCAATCACCGCCTGCCGTCGCTTGGCCCGGAGATACCGCGCGGCAACAAAAAGCTCAAATCTCACGCGGACCTCTCAGAAAACAGATGCAGGCTCATGCCGATGTCCTCTGGAATGGAAATGGAATCAGAGGCACGCGAGCCTTGTACTCGCGAAAGCTTTGCCCAAACCTTTTCTCCAATTCATGTTCTTCAATCCAGACCATCAATGGAAACGTGAACAGCGAGCTGATTGCCAACAGAACAAAGCTCACCAGCAGTCCACTACCCAGGCTCCAGCCTGCCAGATTCAAGATATGAGCGACATAAATCGGATGGCGCATGCGCGCGTGTAATCCCGTGGTGACCAGCCGCTGCGCGTGCTCTTGCGGCCGCAGTTCGGCCTCACCGCTGAATTTATGCGTTCCGAAACCCGAGCGTATGCCCACGTATGTTTTGCAGCCGGAAAGAATTAGAAAACCGGCGGGCGCCCACATCCATGGAGAAAAATAAAGCGGCTCCGAACGCCACGGCCAGGTGAGCCAGGCCAGAACAAGGATGATCGCAGCCCAGATGGGCAGCAACAGTAGATACGGTGAGCGGTGCATTTTGCGCCAGAAATCCGCAAATGGGTGGATAGCAAACCAGAACAGCGGAATACTGCTATAAAGCACACTCACCATCCATGGGATGTGCAGCAGCTTTGCCTCCATAACTGGATTGTAGCAGTGATTAGAATGGATATCTCAATATCCGAGGAGATGCCGCTGCCCGCTCAGGGAAAGAAGAAGAAAAAATTCGCGTTGTCGCCAGGCAGCAAAAAATTCAAGGCGCGCCGGACAGTCAAGCCCGTCATTCAGTGCGCGATCTTTGACCTGGACGATACGCTGTATGACTGCTTTGGCCAGCGTGTCCGAGTTGCCCATCGATACGCAGCGCAGGCCATGGTGGAAGCTGGTCTCAATGCGAACATTGACGCCGTTTACCGCGCCCGCATGCTGGCTTTTCGCCATGATCCTATGCTGCGCCATATCGATGCCGAGGTTAGTCGCCATTTCAACGCCGAAAATCCCGGGGCCGTCAGCAGCGCTGCCAGAGAAGCCTACTTCAATTGTCCTGTGGGCACGCTCAAACTCTTCGCAGGATCACTTCCACTTCTGCGCTTTCTGGCTAAACGCGGGGTCAGAAATTTCATTGTCAGCTTCGGCGAGCCTAAAACCCAGCACGCCAAAGTAAAGGCTCTGGGGCTGGACCGCGAGCCTTCGATAGAAAAGTTTTTTTATGCCGATCGTGGCAATGTGCTGACCAAAGAAGCAGCCTTCCGCAAGATTCAGAAAAAAACGGGGCTGAAGCCTAGCGAGATTCTGGTTGTCGGCGATCGCCCGGCGCGCGAGATCCGGGCTGGCAGGGAACTGGGAATGCATACGGTCCGTTTGCGCCACGGAGAGTTCAAGTCGCAATTGCCGGTTGGGCCGGAAGAAGAACCGGACTACGTGATCCGGAGTATTTCTGAGGTCAGGAAGCTGCCATTTACCTGGGGACGATCCCCAATCCAATAGAAAACGGGGCCACGACCGCGGCTGCGGTCCCCGTGGCCCAATTTCTAGGTAAAGCAGGATGATTCAGCGTGCGATCACCGTAACGGAGGGTGATGCAGCCTGAGGGTAATTTTGCAGCTTTTTCATTGCGCCGTTTGTCGGATCAAAGGTAAACACCGTGATCTGATTCACTGAGCCGGGAAAATTCGGGTTGGCACCCTGCGTCACAAACATGAAATGACCGCTTGGGTCCATGATGATGCCGCCTGCGCCGTTACCCGCCGCTTCAGAAGTCCCAATCTGGCTGAAGTTTCCGTTGCCGGGATTGATGCTGAATACGTGTACCATACCCGTGAGATCCAGCAGCAGCAGGAACCTGCCCGTATTGTCGACCTCTATGTCCTCTGGTTGAGTGTTGGCAAATGTCTGAGCTCCGATCGCAGCTTTTCCCGAAGGGCTGATCGTGAACTCAGTCAGGCTAAAATCGTCAGTGTTCAGCGCATAAGAGATCGACCCGGTCGGATGCTGGATGGCAACGCGCTCCTCGGCATCTGTGCCCAGGATTTGCGCCGTGCCTAAAACCCCGCCAGCGCCTCGAGGATAAACGGTAAAGTCGCCAACACCATGGAACCCTACACCGCCTTGAATAAGGAAGTTGTTGTTCAGCGCGAGGGCAAATGGCACGTCACAGAAATCGCATGCCTGCGTAAACACATAAGGCGAACCTGTCAGGGGCGTGAGCGCACCGTTCGCGGAAACGGCGAAGCCGTAAATTCCCGTTGAATTGCTGGCGGGGATGTTGCCGGACATATAGATGTTCTTGCTGTCGGCCACGACCCCGCCCGGGCCCACCACCGCCGCGCTGCCGGCGGGCGTCAGGGCGCCCGAAGTCGAGTCCACTGCGTAAGTAGAAATCACGTTGCCGGAAGCAGTGACCAGGAAATTTCCAGCGGGGGTGACAGCCGGAATGCCGTTAACCGTGAAGGGCGAACCCGGCAGTAAGGTGAGGGTTCCGTCGGCGTTCATCCGGTAACCGGTCAGCTGCTGCGCAGCAGAAGAAGAAGAGTTGCTGACGTAGACAAACGTGCCATGTGCCGCCGCTGGTGTCGGCGTCGGCGTGGCGCCGGGAGGTATGGGGGTTGGCGTTGGTGTTGGCGCGGAGCTTGAACGTACGCCTCCACAACCGATGAGCGAAAGAATCAACAACAAAGCGAGGGCACACGTATTCCTGGCAGACACAACGGTTTTCATAGGGTTCTCTACCAGGGGAAGTAGTTCTGCTGGATAAGAATTCAGAACGGAGCTGCGGGTTGGCTGCTTGGGTGAATTTGGGAGAGATGATCATTGCCATGGGAGAAATCTTGAAAGGCTGATTGGCTCTTTCTCGCCTGTTCTATGCACCACTGCACGTGCTCGTCCAGCACTTCCAGTGGCATGGGTCCGCTCCCCAGTATCCATTGGTGGAACTCTCGCAGATCGAAGCTTGTACCTAATGCCTTCTCAGCTCTGCTACGCAGCTCAAGGATTTTGCGACTACCCACACTGTAGGCCAGTGCCTGCGCCGGCGTACCCATGGAATAACGCAAAGACTCGCTTTCAATTTGAGTTTCGGACTCCAATTCATGCTGCCGCATGTACTCCACCACCTTGGCGCGGCTCCACCGCATAGCGTGCATTCCCGTGTCCACTACCAAACGGACGGCTTGGTGCATGTTTTGCGCCAGCAGCGCATAACGATCGTAATCGTCGAGATACGCTCCCATTTCTTCACCGAGTTGAGAGCTGTAATCGGCCCAACCTTCGCTATAAGCAGGGAACGGTGTGTGCCGCCGCAGCTGAGGTAAAGACCGGTCCTCGGCCGTAAGATTCAACTGGAAATGATGACCAGGAATCAGCTCGTGCAGGATCAGCGGTCCTGCCTTGAACATGGATCGCTCAGTGAGGCGTGATCCATTAAAAAAGTAAATGCCGACGGGCTGGCCTGGTGAAGGCTCCGCGTAGTGGCCGAAAGTCATTGCTCCTTCCAACGATGCATCCAGCCTCTTTACGTCATAGGTTGCCTTGGGTACGTGCAGAAAATAAGAGCCAACTTTCGGTTCCACGCGGTGCACGTATGACATTAGGCGCTCTCGCACCTGTTCCCGGACTTTTTGCGATAAAGCGAGGGTCAGTTTGCAGAAACTTGTGGAACTCCTCACGGCTGCCTTTAAAGCCGATCTGCCGGCGGAGATTAGCCATTTCCGCTTCCAGACGCTCCACATCCTGAAGACCAATCCGATGTAATTCTTCCGGAGCAACATTCACAGTGGTGTAAGCGTGCACCAGGAACCGGTAAAACTGCTTGCCGTTCGGATATCGCCAGAGCCCAATGTCATGTGGAGCATTCTTTGCGTAGTCACCGGATATGTAGGCGATCAGCGCCTCAAACTCCGGGTTGATTCGTGTTCGAATGGCCTGCCGCACTTTTTCCTGGAAGGGAGAAATCAGCGCAGGGTCTATCGACGCGAGCCGCTCCTGGGCAACGAACAGAGGACTCTTATCGGCATCTTGCAGGTAATAAGAGAAAAGCGCCTTGGCGCCGGGAATGCCCTCCCGAGGAAGAAGGATGCCGCGCTGTGCCTGACCCTGGAACACCTTGCGGGTACTGGCAATGAACGCCGGATATTGATCCAGCAGGCTTAAATAGTGGTCCAGATCGGCTACGCTGCGGAATCGCTGGTCCTCAAGAATCCGTTGCACCACTGGAATGAGGGATGAGTACGCCGTGGCTTGAATGTCGAGCCAGTAATACCTGGCAAACCCTCTGTCAAGGTTGGCTTGCCAGCGCATTATCTTCAGGGTGAGCAGGTCTTCGTGAGGCAGTTCCGCTGCATTTAGTTTTTTCAGCTCAGCCAGAATGTGATTGGCAAATGCCGCATCGGATTTCGCATTTTCTCGGAGAGGTCAGGCAGTTCGTTGACAGGCGCCCCCGAGCGGAAACGCTCAAAGAAATTATGGGAGAGCGTGTGTTGCCAATATTCATCACTAATTCGCGCTAAAAGCGCGGAGCTTCGCGTCCGAGAAGTTTCCTGCGTGTAAGCCTGGGTCTGCCCGAAGACGGAAGACGACCAGCTTATGCCGCAAAGGGCGATCAGCATTCCCCAAACGAATCTTTGCCGTCGCATCCAATCGCCTCTGTGAAGAAATGTCGCGAAGCGATTATATGCGGGACCTGGTCCTGGTTTCAGCCCCGAATCAACGCGAATGAACGCAAATTTTCTTGAACTTGGTTTGATTCGCGAAAATTTGCGTGAATTCGCGGCCAAATTCCCGAACTACTTCGTCACGACCTTTGCCGTCGCCACATTCTCAGCCCGATCATAAACGCGCACCACCACCACGTGCTCCGCAGCCGGCGCCAGCGCAGCCGCTGGAGCAGGTTTGCCCTTCTTGCGTTTCTGGTTCACAGGTTCTTCCGGCGCAGGAGGCGCGTTGCTCAACAATACCGTGAAGTCGTAGTTTTCGCTTTTTGCATCGGAGAGCGCTCCCACGGGTTCCACATATTGCCACTCGCCAGCATCAATCGAGTACTCAGCGCGCTTGATTGGCGATCCATCATCGGCGGCGTGAAATGTGACGTGTAAATCCTGGCCTTCGATGCGGGCTGCCAGATTTTCCACGCGTGGCGCGGTGTTATCCACTTCAAAGCGCTGGCTGGTTTTTTCGTCAGAGAGCGCATCTTCCGGGCTGTGCGATGGCGCGTCGCTGGCCACCACTTTGATGGTGTAGCCGCCATCAGGCAGCAGGCCGG
>DASYKK010000008.1:0-15586 GCA_035995565.1 Candidatus Angelobacter sp. | reverse complement strand
GCCACATCGCCCACCAGTGTGGCTTCATTCTTGATGTCGAGGTAGTCTTTGTAAGTCAGGTAATAGCTGCGCTGGTTTTGCGTCTGGCCCGGGACCACCGGAATCTGCCCGCCCCACACGAAGATTACGTCCTCGCCGATGGTGGCCATGTTCTTGCGCTGCCCGGAGCGAAATCCCTCGCCCACGCCTACCAGAAACAACAGCGATCCCACGCCCCAGGCAATGCCAAACATGGTGAGAAATGAGCGCAGCTTGTGCGCCCACAAAATGCTCAGCACTTGTCCGATCGTATCTAAAGCCATTCTCATGATTGCTGATCAGTAATACGGGGGAAAAGCCATTATGGTTCCAGGGTGTTAGACGGCCAAAAGGCAGAATTGTCCCTGGAAGAACAGGTATCTTTTGATCCCACGTGGTAGAACGCGGGATACCACTTATTTTTGCGGAATACCCTGCTGGTAATGCTCAATCACATTGCGGATCGCCACCGCGTCTCCCTTGCTATGGCCATGGCTCAATATGGGATTGCTGCCTCCAGTCGAATCAATCCTGATATCGGACCAGAGCATTCCCGTACTGATCAATACCGACGCAACCTTCGTGATGGGAATGCTTTCCTCTGAGCTGCCAAAGAAACGAGGCTTGATCCGCAACACGCGCTCCGGACCAACCTCAATACGGGTGGGAAAGAGAAAATTGCCGCGAGTCCAGCGGCTGGCCTTAAATACCCTGCTTGCATTGGAGGTGAGAGATGCTGTCGACATAGCATCATTTTACGCTTGCAGCACGAATGACGCCTTAGTGCGCCTTTGCCGGATTGCTGGCTTCAGCTTCCTGCAACGCCTTTTTCTTACGCCGACTAAGAATGAACGGTCTCCGCCTGCGCCGCTCCACCCGCTTGTCAATCTTGTTCCAGAAGCCCCAGAAGTAATCCACAGCCGAAATAACTGACACCGCCACCATGAACCATATGGCCATGCGCGCCACCAGGTCCACATCCAGAACGAATGAAAACACACGCAGATTGAAATACCATGTGTCCCAGCGCAGGGCCAGGATGGTAGCCACCACGGAGACAATCTGCACCACCATCTTGAGCTTTCCCAGTTCGCTGGCTTCGATGGTAAAGCCTTCCGAAGCGGCGATGGATCGAAGGCCGCTGATCAAAAACTCCCGCCCAATAATCAGCACCACCACCCATATATTCACGATGTTCGGGGCCAGGCGCAGCAGGGTGATATAGCAGGCGGCAATCATCAGCTTGTCGGCTAGCGGATCCAGCAGCATTCCCATGGTGGTGATCTGGCCGCGGCGCCGCGCCAGGTAGCCATCCAGACCGTCGGTGATTGAGGCCAGTATGAAGATTCCCGATGCCAGCACCACGCGAAGCGTCTCTTCCTTCGCGCTCTTCGCGCTGAAATATGGAGTAGTAAGGATCCATATAATCAATGGGATGGCGGCAATCCGCGAGAGCGTTATGTAGTTCGGCAGGTTCACAGGGAAATGGGCAGCCGGGGCCTTCGGCTGCCCTGATTATCGTAGGATTTCGGTCCCAGCGCAAACTTAAGTTTTGTTATTTCTTGCCGTTGACGGTTTCCAGGCAGCGCGTATATAGCTCTAGTAGGTGGGTAGCGTAGTCCTCGGACTTGTTCTCCACTCCGCCGTGGAAGCCCGCTCCAGAGGCAACCGTTTTGCCAACATTGGTGGTGGCGGCGATGAATTTCATCAGGTCCAAAGCGATATCTTCATTGCGGCGCGCGCCGACGATTCCTGCAAGCGGGTCCATGAATCCTCCAAAACAAGAGTGCAAAATCCTATTGTAACGGTGTTCCACATCCCGAGCGCAGCGCGGGAACCCTATGGCCGCGTTCCGTCTCTGATCAAGCGCCCACCAAACAACAGAGTATCTTCGACTATGCCTTCGGCCTATCCAGCCAGCCGCGTCCTTGAGACAAGCCAAGGGAAAAAGCTAATAGCTAAAGGCTGTTTTACTCATACGCCAACGCATCGATCGGGTCTTTCTGGGCTGCCTTGAATGCCGGATAGATCGCTCCCAGCATGGCCCCGCCAATGGCGATCAACGCGGCATAAATGGCCCATTTCCAGGTAATCGGCATCACGCGCAGCGTCGGAAACTGGTGTACCAGGCTGACTTGCCCGATCGTGCTGATAATGAAACCGACAATAATTCCAGACACCGCCAGCAGCAGCGTCTCCCTCAAAATCACCCGCACCACGTACGACTTGGACGCGCCCAGCGATTTCAGTATCCCAATCTCCCGCGTGCGCTCCATTACCGCGGTATACATCGACTGAAAAATCACTATGAACCCGATAATCACAGCGATCCCAATTACGATTTTGATAAACAGGTTCAGCCCCGGAATCTTGTCCGCCGAGGTCGCTGCCAGCCATTGGCTGGTGGAGAGAATGTTGTAGCTCTCCATGCCGGGAATTTTCTTGAGCTGCTCTACCACTGCATCGGCATTCAGCAGATCGTCCAGCTTCACATAGAACATTGAAGCCTTGTTCTGCTGCCCTGTCAGGTCCTGCATGGTGGTGATGGGAATAAATCGTCGCGCTCCGCGGCCGTGCGGCACCACCCCACTCACTTTAAACGCGTGATTCAGCACGTTGACCGTGTCTCCCACATGCACTTTATTGCCTGCGGCAAACAGATCGTCCACAATCATGTCGTCTGGCCCGGTAAATGGGCCGCCATGCAGATATCGCATGGGCCCGCCGAGGGCCTGAAATGATTCCAGATCAATGCCATAGATGATCTCGATATTCGTCGTCGAAGTCACCTGCAGCACAACGGGCGAGACTGCCACCACGTGCGGCTGCTTGCGCAGAATATCAGCCACACGTATCGGCACGGGAGCGCCGCCGAACGCGGCCAGGTTGGATGATCCCGGCGGCCGCACCGTCAGGTCTGCGCCCATTCCTACCTGGCGTGATTTGTTGTCGTCCAGAATTCCCAGCGCCAGTCCTACGATCATCAGTATCAGCGTAACTTCAACCGCCACGGCAAAAATAGAAATAATGGATCGAATAGGGCGGTGGACCAGGTTGGCCACAATCATTTTGTTCATAAAGTTTTGACCGTGCAGAAACTTGGGCGCTCTTCGTCAGCGCTAATTCCATTATTGCGGAGGCTTCTTCGTCTCTTGTTCAGAAGTGGCGGAGGCCGAAGACTTGGTGTCCAGGTTAATGACCTGCGACCCCGGTGGCTGTGTCAGCACAAACTGTTCGTCGGTCAGCGGCACATTCACCTCAACCTTGACCATGGAAATAGTAATGCCATAACCCTCGATAGGGCGCTGAATGGACACCACTGCCGGCAACGGGATTCCCGAATAATTCGTAAAATTCTCATAACGAACAAACGTCACCAGCCTGCCCTGGCGATCATAGATAGATTGCTCATGCGGGAGAAGATCGGTCCGGCTGAATACGATCTTGCGCGAAAGATAATAGCCCGCGCTGTCCTTATCAATCACCACCACCGTGTAAGCCATCTGCTCCACGTCTTTGTGTGTCTTGGGGTCTTTCACAACTTCTGTCGTATTTTCCAGCACGGCAATTTCTTTGCCTTCTTCAATTGGCTTCAGCAGCAACGCGTCAGAGATGTGTTGCGGGCGCAGATTTTCCAGCGGCTCGGGTGAAGGCTTCACCGGCTGCTTGTTTGAGCCGGTATAAAACTTGCTTTTCGTCAGAGCAGCCAGGGCGAAAGTCTTGCCGTTGCTCACCATGTCTGCCGCGACGTTGTGAATCACCGGAACATAGATCCGCATGCGCAGCATTTCCGGTTTGCGCACCAGAATCAATCCGGCCAACTGCGGGTTGTCCTTCACGCGGTCCTTCTTCTCTTCGAGGACCGAGCTGTCGATATCCACAGTCGCTTTCAGCGTCTTCAGCTTTTCCGCGTTCGAGTTGATGCTTTCCACCAGCTGTTCCAGCGTCGCGTCTTTAAGCGTAGCCGTGCTGGTGCGCATTTTTACCGGGTGGGACGAGCGGAACCCGCAGCCACTGATCGACAAAAGAGCAATTAAGAAAATGAGAGTAGTTTTGCGCAAATGAAAGTACATCCGTCCAGTCTTACACCAAGTAATTTGATGCACTTAGTATAACGGACGGCGGGTTGTTCGTGATTCCGGCAAGCCACGGCAAATCATGACATTTTGCGTCATTTGCCCGATACTCTAGCGGTTTACAGCCTGGCTCAACGCTCGCCGATAGGCTTGTACGTTTGCGATATGTTCGGAATCGGTGCGGGCAAACCGGTGGTGGCCCTGGTTGTCGCTCACAAAAAAAAGATAGTCGGTCTGCGCCGGATGCAGTGCCGCCTGCAATGAGGCCCTTCCAGGATTGGAAATTGGTCCTGGCGGCAGCCCGGCGGTTCGGTAGGTATTGTACGGTGAGTCAAAATGCAGATCGGACTGATGAATCACGCCGGCGTAGCGCTTATTCAAAAGCGCCGCGTAGATCACTGAGGGATCAGTGGCCAGGACCATGTGCTTCTCCAGTCGGTTGTAAAACACGCTGGCGACCTCCGGCCGTTCTTCCGGCGCGCCCGTCTCTTTTTCCACGATGCTGGCCATCGTCACCACGGCGTGGAAATTCTGGTTGAGCCCAACCTCCCTGGCTGACTGGCGGAAGCGCCGCACCATGGCCGCTGCCATGTCATGTAAAGACTGAGTCCGGGTGAAGTGATATGTGTCAGGGAAAAGGTAGCCTTCCAGGCTCGGCGCCTGTGGATCAAGATCCTTAATCAGACTGGTGTCTGTACGCGCGACCTTCAGGAAATCGTCGCGCTTGCCCAGTTGCGCCTCTTCAATCGCTGTGGCGACGTCAAACATGTTGTAGCCTTCCGGCACCACCAGGGTCTGGAAGAAAATATCACCGCGGGCGATCCGGTCGTAGACTTCGCGTGTCGTGGCGCGATGATCAAACGCATATTCGCCGGCCTTGAGCGGTTTGCGCCCGTGCAGGTAGTGCCACGCCAGGAACGCATACTGGCTGCGGATGATTCCGGCGTTGGCCAACTCCGCGGCAATGTGGCGCGCCGACGAACCGGACTTCAGCTGCACTAGTTTTTGCTGCGTCGGCCCGCCAGGCAGAAGCAGGCCGTAAGCCAGCAGAGCGCCCGCCAGCACCAGCAACATCACAACGGTTCTAAATAGAAATTTCACCATGAGTCGGTCTTTGAATCGGTTTTAATTTGGCTTCTATTATTTTAAGGGCGAACCCGCACCGTGAAGCAATCTTCCTGCCCCTGGAGCATCACGAATGGCCAATGAACTGCCGGCTTATGAAATAGGAAGTAGGTTTTCGCTACAGAGTTGCAAGCTGCAACCCCGACTCAGAGTTCCAGATGCAGCCTCAGTCCAGGAACAATCACCGGACCGCGATCTTTGTTGTATCCCGGATGAACTGCCCACTGTATGTCAGGTGAGGCATATACTCCGCGCCAGAGGTGAGCGGTGTAATAGGTTTCGAGAATATCTTCCCGCCCGTACGTCAGCCTTCCGTCGCCCAGTAGAAAGCCGTTCCCTCCCAGTGCAAGATAGAGCTGATGCCAGCGTGAAATCCCGTTTGTGATAAAAGCGAAGCCGACCTTGTCGGTGGGACGTCTCCACCGTTTCAACTGCCAGTCTGCGCCAACTTCGACGGCCTGGTCCACCTCGGTGTAAGCAAAGCTCTCATTCTGCCCTTCATTCCATCCCAAACGGCCAAACGCGCGCACCGTCTTTGTAATTTCCTGCTCCGCATTCAGGCCAAAGCCGTACTTGATGCGCCCCTGCTTCCGATGTGCCTCAATGATCGGCTGCGGATCCATTCCCGCAAGAAACGCCTGCACCGCCTCTTGATAGCTGCCCATGTCAGCGTGGTTGATGAAACTGAGCAACCGGATCAATGTCTTCTTATCTTTCTGCAATTCCGGCCTGAACTCGATTTCAATATTCTCCGACCGCGCGCGAGCCAGGTTGAAGTCGAGCTTCGGTCCATTTGCCACTTTCGGCATCAGCGCTTCGGCAAAACGCACTCCCCAGCTGTGGTCGTGATATTCCGCCATGGCCGCGACGGTATAGCCGCGCGTATCGGCGGCATAGTCATAGGCGCCGTTGTTGACCGCCGTCCAGTTAAGAAACTGCAAATGGCTGTCACTGCCTGCGGAGTTCACGTCAAAATAATCAGCCATGCTCATCTTCCCCACACGCACCTCAAACCGCCGCTCGGGAAGTTTGCTGAGGATCGAAACAGGCGTTCGCTCCGCATCTTCATCTTTCCCGCTCATGGCAAAGACATGGTGCAGAATTGCTCGTGCTATATACGGCGTCGATCCCAGTGCCGGATTTCGGACCACATCCACGTTGGTAAACCCGGCCATGCCCAGAGCATCACTGATACCCCGTCCGCCAGCGCTTTCCAGGTCAAAAAGCGCTTCGGTGTGCTCTGACAATCGATAGCCTGTGTAGAGAGTGAGCACGCGGGAAGTCGCATGTTCACCGCGCGAAGAAAGGCTGTTTGGCCCGGAATAAAGCGCGTGAAAGTCGGGGTGTGCCTGGAAAACAATGTTGACTTGCCCAGACACCCACCAGCGCGCCGTCTTGGAGTGAGAGAAGACAGTTGGGGGAGTGGATTCCTCGGCTTCCGTGCCGGTATCCTGCGCGTGGCCCCGCGACGGCGCCAACAGGCAAGACACAATGAATACTGCAAATAGCGACCGTAGAGATGTACGTGTGCTCAGCAATCTTTGAATTTAGCAGACCGTGCCTGCTCAAGGCATAAAGAATCAGTTAATACTTCTCGACTGCAGGAAGCTTTGCAGGATCAGCACCGCCGCCATGCGGTCCACGGCCTGGACGCGGCGCCTGGTGCTGACCTCATTTTCGCGCAGAAGGCGGTTGGCTTCGGCCGAAGTCAGTCTCTCATCCCACAGATGGACGGGAAGGTGAAAGCGTTTGCGCAGCTCTTCCGCAAATTCAGCCACCTTCTGCGATTGAGTGCCTTCCTGCCCGCTCATCCGGAGCGGGTTTCCCAGCACGATTTCTTTTATCTCGTATTCGCGGATGATCCGCTCCAGACGGCCAAAGTCGGCGCGGTTGTTCTTGCGCTGTAGCGTCTCAATCCCCTGAGCGGTGATGCCCAGCGGATCTGTCACCGCCAGCCCCATGCGGCGGCTGCCGTGATCGATGGCCAGTATGCGTCCGGTGGCTCCCACGCGCCGATTATACGAGTTTCTGCATCTCACCTATCGGTATGGCTTCGAATCGCGTTATTCCTCCCGGGCCTGAACAACTCATGCCGGAGGATGCTCCCGACAGCCAGCTCGCAGAAAAAGAGCTGGAACAAAGACAACAGCGAAAGCTCAACACCGCTCTGCATGCCGGAGCGATGGCGCAGATTATTGTCGGGGCGGCCGTGATTTTGACCATTTGCTATATAGCCAAGCTCGTCTTGGTCACCCTGCTGGTATCGATTCTGCTGGCTTTCATGCTGGAACCGCTGGTGAACCTGCTGGAAAGAATCCGCATACCTCGGGCCGCAGGCGCCCTTCTGGCGGTTCTGGTAATGCTGGGTGCCATGTATGCCGGCAGTTACTTTCTCTATGGCAAAGCCATGAGCTTTGTCCACGAGCTACCAAAATACTCTGACAGGATTCGCAGCCATCTTGCCCACTTCCGGCAGGAGACCAGCGAGCTGGAAAAAACCACACAACAGGTCTTTCCCGAAGACAAGAATGCCAAAAAAGCGATGTCAGTAAAGGTCGAGAACCAGAACGCGCAGGGTATGGTCACGGAAAAACTTGGGGCGGTGACAGAAATAGTGCTCACGCTCTGCTTTATTCCCTTTCTCACTTATTTCATGCTGAGCTGGCAGGAGCACGCGCGGACGAAGTCAGTCCAGCTGTTCCGTCCGGAATACCGCAGCACCGCCTACGTCACGCTGGGCCACATTTCCGCCATGATGAAAAGTTTCATTGCCGGAAATTTCGCCATCGGGCTCTTTATGGGCATTTGTAGCGTGGTGATCTTCGGCTTTCTCGGAGTTCCCTACTTCTACTTCATCGGCTTCATCAGCGGCTTTCTTAGCCTGATGCCCTACCTCGGTATCGCCGTCGCCATGCTCCCGCCGATTGCCGCCGGCATCGGCGTTATGAGCGATACCCAGCTGTTCCTGGTTGCCGCGACCGTGCTAGGGCTTCACATGCTTGCCATGAACGTTCTTTATCCCAAGATTTTGGGAAGCCGGTTGCAGCTGAACCCCCTGGTGGTGACCATCTCACTTCTGATCTGGGGTTTTATCTGGGGTGCCATGGGACTGATTCTGGCTGTTCCGATCATGGCCGCCATCAAAATCGTCTGCGACCATGTGGTTTCTCTGCGGCCCATTGGGGATTGGATGGGGGAGTGAGAAGAAATCGGGAGATCAGATCACCCGAATCTCAGCGCTTCTTCCGCCCCCAGCCGGCACCGCTCCAGCGTCTCCTGCATTTGCTGATGCAATGCAGTCATCTGCTCGCCTGTGGCATCAGGAGGCACGTACATCGGCCCGCTGCCGTAAATCATTGCGCGCGAAAACGGTTTGGGAATAATCATCCGGTCCCACGAATTCAATATCCATGCCCGTTCTACGGCGACGTAGAAGCAATTAATTGAGACCCCGGTTTTCTTGGCCAGCAAAATCGGCCCCGGCTTGGCCACGTAGCGAGGTCCGCGAGGGCCGTCGATGGTAAACACTACCCCATGTCCCTGCTCCAACTGCTGGCGCATGCCGATCAGCGCTCCCACGGCGCCACGCGAACTCGAGCCCCGCACCGCCCTGAAACCCAGCATCTGGATAATGCGAGCAATATATTCGCCGTCAAAGCTGCGGCTGGTCATCACCGCCAACCCCTTGTTGCGAAAGCGATAGGTCGCGGGAATCACCGCGCGATGCCAGAAGCACCAGATGGCGGGCGGCCCGGCACCATCGGAGTCAGCAATGCAACCCGGTTCGGCGAAAGCCTGGTACCGCAGCGTGGCACCAATAATGCGTATAAACAGAAAGCCGGCCCAGGAAATCAGCCAGATCTTTGCCCGCTCACTGAAGGAAAATGAACGTGTACTGGCGGCACTCTCGTTCCTGACTTCGGCCTGGGCTGCGTCGCTCACATCTGTGATTGTATAAGGGCTTTTTGCAGACAGGTTAAGCATCACGAAGCAGCGTCACAGGAAACGACCTCAACGTAGAGACGCGGCATGCCGCGTCTCTGTGCCCTGCAAAACCTTACGCGTACTTGATCCACTTCATGATTTCCGGCAAGGTCGGCTTCTTGCCGTACATCAGGATGCCGACGCGGTAAATCCGCCCGCAAAGCAAGACCATCCCGTAGATGGTGGCTACCATCAGGCCAATGGACAAACCAATCTGCCACCACGGCGGCTGTTGCATGGCGATCCGCGCAAACATGACCAGTGGTGCGGTGAACGGAAATATGGAACCCCAGAAAGCAATTTGCGAATTCGGGTGCTGGAAGACTTGCATGATGACGACGATGGAAAGGATCATCGGCATCATGATCACGAATTGCAGCTGTTGCGCTTCCTGTTCTGAGTTCACCATTGATCCGACGGCGGCACAGAGCGTGCTATAGAGCACGTAACCCAGCAGGAAGTAGATCGCGAAAAATACCAGCAGCTTAACGCTGACGACGCCTTTCAACAGGCTGGCGCTTGCTACCAGAGTGCCGGCGGAAAGAACGCCCGCCGTCGCGGCCCATATGGCAACCTGCGTCAGTCCCACCGCGCCTACGCCCAGAATTTTTCCCGCCATCATCTCTTTGGCGCTGGCGGTTGCAAGCATGACCTCCATGATGCGCGAAGTCTTTTCTTCCAGGATGGATCGCATCACATTAATTCCGTACAACAGCACGGTCATGTAAAGCACCATCACCATGCCGAAGGTGGCAAAGAACATGGTTTGCGGGTTGGCAGCGTCCTTCCCCAATGGACTCTGCGCGTCGACCTCCACCGGCAGAAGTGCGGCATCAATGTCATCTTCATTCAGGCCTTTGACTTTTAAGGCGTGCCGCCGCAACGCGTCAGTCACGGTCTGGCTGAGTGCGCCGTTTTCGATAAAGCTCGAGGTGTCATTAGTCACGAAGATCAGCTTCCGTGCTGCGATTGCATCCGGCGTGGCCCAGAGAAACCCGTCCAGTTGCTTTTCTTTGACCTTCTGCGTGAGCGCGGCCCGTTGTGCCTCGGAGGTGTCCGTGCTCACGTCAACGGTGAAGGTGGTTGGCTGAAACTCTCTCTTGGCGCCGACTTTAACTTCCGGTTTCTTCTCGGACTTTTCCTGGTCTCTTTTTACTTCTATCCGGCTGCGAATCATCTCCGCGGTATCGCGGTCCGCGGCCACAACCACCATATGCTTGCTCTCATTGGATCCGCGTGTCATCAGCATCGTAGGCACCACGGTAACGCCAAACATCAATAATGGGATGAAGAGCGTCATGATCACGAAAGAACGCGAGCGCACCCGCTCCAGGTATTCTCGCTTGGCGATAATGAACGTGTTATGCATTGTCTTTTCCCACCGTGTTGATGAATATTTCTTCCAGTGACGGCTCCATCAGCTCAAACTTGTTAATCCGCGACCGCTCCGCCACCATGCGGAGAAGCTGTTGAGCGTCCGCGCCCGGGGCCAGGCGCACTTCCACGTAATTGCCGTAATTGTTGTACGCGCTCACCAGCGGGTTCTTTTCCAGAAAATCTCCATTGCCTTCATACTCAATCTGCACGTTGCTCTTGCCGTATCCAGACTTGATGGTCTTGAGGTCGCCCTGAAGCACGGCATTGCCTTTATTGATAAGGCAAATGCTGTCACACAGCTTCTCGACCTGGTCCATGCGATGAGTAGAAAACAGGATCGTCTTGCCTTGTTTTTTCAGGTCAAGCATTACGTCTTTGAGCAGAGTGGCATTGACCGGATCCAGCCCGAAAAATGGCTCGTCCATGATGATGAAATCAGGATCGTGCAGCAAGGCAGCAATAAACTGGATCTTCTGCTGCATGCCCTTGGAAAGCTCTTCCACTTTTTTCTGCATCCAGGCGTCTATTCCCAGCCGCTTGCACCACTCGATCGCCTTTTGCCTGGCCACGCCGGCAGGCATGCCATGCAGTTCGCCCAGGAAAACCAACTGGTCAATGATCTTCATCTTTTTGTATAGCCCGCGTTCTTCGGGCAGGTAGCCGACCTTGTTCAGGCTCTTCCGCTCAAAGGGCTTGCCGAAAAGATTGATCTGGCCGGAATCGGGTACCGTAATGCCGATCATCATGCGGATGGTGCTGGTCTTGCCGGCGCCGTTCGGCCCCAGTAGCCCAAAAACGCCTCCTTGCTCGATGCTGAAAGAAAGGCTATTGACAGCTACAAACTCGTCATAGGTTTTACGGACTTTATTAAGTTCGATTGTTTGCATTGAAACGGAGTCCTGCCTCGGATTTATACGCTGGAGGCATTCCAAAGTTACACGATTTCCAGATATTGGTCGATCCAGGCACGGACTTTCAGACGACGCTCGTCGCTGGAATCAAAGCGTATTCCATAGACCTTATCGCTCTCGCGATACCAGCAGACAGACGCCCGAACGCTTAACTTGTCCACTCCGGGCAGAGTGAGAATGAGTCGGACGGGATCAGATTTGGGAAGTTTACCCACGCAACGGATCGAAATGCCTCCCGAACTTACCTCCACCGTGGTTGCCGCCACGGGCGACTGGCCGCCTACGTCAATTTCCACCGATGTAGCAACCGGGATGCGAACATAGCGCCGCAGCTCATGGATCACGAGCAGGTGGGTTGCGCGAACCACTTTCAGCACGCTCTGCCGGTCCAGAGGTTCGTCCAGGACGGCGTTGATTCCATATGTAGAGTACCGGAGCGCTTCCTGAGTATTCCGCGCAATCCCATAAATCACAAGACGGCGGTTGGAAGGCGAGTTGCGCGCGGCCTTCAATATTCTGTCCGCTTCCGGGTCATACAGCCGCAGCACGCAGGCTTCAAATTTCTGCCGGTTTAGCAGCAAAATCGGGTCGTCATCTGCGGGCACAACTGTAATGCCGAACTGCCTGAAGCAGTCATTGAGAAAAGTGTTGCAGGCTGGATCAATATGAATGCTGGCGATTCTGGCTGTAATTTTGCCCGAAATTGCCGCGACTGTAGTGCTGCTCATATCTCCCTGGGATCCTGTTATCTGGAAGCGGAAAATTCTTTCTTTATGCTGGCTGATGCTACCTTGTTACGTCCTAATTGCTTGGCTTGGTAAAGCGCTCCGTCTGCCGCCGCCACTACTTCATCGCGCGTTACGCCGTGCGCGGGGTAGTCGGCCACGCCGCAGCTGATGGTCACTGGCCGCGGGACTCCGGGAAAGAAATGCGTTTCCACCTGGCGGCGCAGTTTTTCCGCCACGCGAACCGCGCTATCTCCGGTGGTTTCCGGCACCACAATCGCGAACTCGTCGCCGCCGTAACGACACACCAAATCCATTTTGCGGAGCTGTTGCTTCAGGATGGTAGAAACTGAGCGCAACATTTCGTCGCCCAGCAGGTGTCCGAATTCGTCGTTCATTTTCTTAAAGTGATCAATGTCAACCATGATCACTGACATGCGGCCCTGGAAACGGCCCGCTCGTTCCAGCTCTTCCACAATACGCATCTCGAAAAAGCGCCGGTTGTGAATTCCCGTAAGACCATCCACATAGGCAAGCTGCTTCATGCGATCAAAGTTGTGCGCATTCTGGATAGCCGCGGCGCAGATGTCCGCCACCGATTCCAGAGGCTGAACGTCGTCGTGATCAAACGCGTCTTTCCTGGCGCTGTCCAGCGCCAGCACGCCCAGCTTTTCGCCAAAAATAATGAGTGGCACGCACATTTCCGATTGCGTTTCCGCAAAGCCGGCAATGTAGCCCTCCACGTTGTTTACGTCGTTTTCAATCACGCTTCGGCCGGAGAGCAGAGATCGGGCCGCAAGCCCGGTTCCGGGCAAAAGAATCGATCCCATGGCAAGGTTCGATGTAAGCCGGCCTTCATGTGCCCGCACCCGCAGGCTGTCGCCTTCCGCCAGCAGCACGGCGGCATGGTCAATGCCAAACAATTCCATCAGCAGGCGGCAAACCACGGTGAGCAGCTCATCCAGATCAAGCACGTGCGTGGTCTTCTTGGCCACGGCATTGATGGCCTCAAGCTGCTTGGTCCGGCGACGCTCCGCGGAATACAGCCGGGCATTTTCCAGAGCCATGGAAGCCTGGGTTGAAAACAGCGTGAGCAGGTCAATCTTCTCAAGATCAAAATAGTCAATCTGGTCGCTCTGGAAATCCAGCACGCCCACAACCTCGTCGCGCACCATCAGCGGGATTGCGACTTCAGACCTGGTTTGCTCAACCTTGAGCAGGTACCGCGGATCCTTGCTGACGTCGGGCGCGTACACCGGACGCTTGATTTCTGCCGCCGCCCACGTCAATCCTGTGCCCTTCGGTATCCGGTAGCCCACCTCCAGGTTGCTGCGGCCCAGATGGGCGCGGACTTGAAGTTCCTGCTGAGACTTGTCCATCAAAAGCACGGCGCCATTCTGCAGCTGGAAGAAGTCGCGAATGATGGTAAGGATGCGGTTTAGCACCTCGTCCAGGTCAAACGTAGACAGGACCGCCTGACTGGCGTCATACAAAATGGCTATCTTTTGCATCGACTCGAGCAAGACGAATCCTTCTCCAATGAGTAACTTTGGACTTCGGCTCCCGGCGGGGAATTTGCCATCTGCCGGAGGGGGATGTGAGCACTTAAACCTGGTCTATCAGGATTAAGAGATTTTATAGCGAAATGACGAATGACGGAAGTTGATTTTAGTAACTGGGCCCAAATCCTTAGTTATGAGCGGTTTTAAGCGGTTTTTCGGGAGCAAAAGCGGTTAACAAGGAACAAGTTAGGAGGGCGAGTCTTAGGAGATATTAATAATAACGCCTTCTTATTCGCGGACCGGCCCTCAATATTCGGCCCAGAAAACGCCTACGAGCATTAAGTCTCTCCAAAGATAATATTGCTTTCGCCGATTTCGCCTATCGTTTTAACATATCGATAGGCTGCCGAACGTCAGTTACCCGGAAATACTTCGCCAGCGACGGATGTTTCCTCGCTACCTCTTCATACATGGCGTAGGCTACGTTGCGGTAGGAAAAGTGTCCGGCGGCCCCGCTGCGCAATTCGGATATATAAAGCGCTTCGGCAAAATCCATTTTGAAGAGCGTCCGCTTGCGAAACGCCATGGGCAAGAGGTAAAGCTCGGCATGCGTTCCAGTTGCTCCCATCTTATCGATCGCATGGATCACCTTCTGGATAGCCGATTGATAGCGCAGAGCCAGTCCGGCTTCCACGACGTCGGGCGGCGTGTCATAACCATGATGCCGGGTGAAGCCCTGTTCAATCTGTGTACAACGCCGGTGACGATGCATGTCGCGAAAGCCGCCCACGTCCATCAGGATGTCAAACTTGAACTGTTGGCCGGCATGAAAGCTGCGCAATAGTTCGTCATGCGGGTTGCGATGCCGCATGCCCAGATCAATGATCTCGCTGCGCTGCTTTCCCGTAAGCGCCTGCACCCGCGCGGTGACTTGCCGGTATGAATGATGGCACGCCGAATACAAAAGCGTTGCGGCAATCTCCACTTCCAGTGGCCCCTCTTCCACTAAATCCACCAACTTTGGCGACTGTTCGAGAGGTACGCCTTCCATTAGCTCGGCGGCGGCATGTTCCATTTCAGTTCGGGTGCGGCTTTCATACTCATTGGCATTCGCATACTTGACTAAAGTGGGAGCCATACGCGTCGGACGCAGAAGCTGCTGCTCGGCTTTCGCGCCCAGCTCAGGGTTCGCCGTCTTGATCTCTTCCACCAGCGCACGCAGCGATTCAGACTGCACGTTATACGCGGCGTCGCGGGCCGCGCTTTTCAGCAGTCCACCCAGATGGCGGACCTCAGCATATGGACTCGAAAGCAGCCGTGCGATCTGCGTCTCCAGGGTGCGTGCGTTCACAATCTGCCCCAGCGAAGTATTTGTCGCCAGCGGCAGCAAGTAGCGCGAATTGTCGAAGGCCCGCGCTCGCAGGGTGCGCGTGTACTGGTCTTCGGCCATCTCCGCCGGACGCGGAATCCTTCCGGTGTAATAGCGCAGCATCTCCTGCGTGAATGCTTCATACTCGGCAAAAAGAAAATCGATGGTCGCGCAATACTCGGCGCGGGCAGCCGCGTCTGCGCCGAAGTCGGGAATAAAATAGCCGCTCTTCTTGAAATTCTGGTACCGAGTAGAACGCTCCTGCCCATCCCAGCGCTGCTCGTCGACAAGCACAATCGCCGCCAGTATCGACAGTTTCTCAATGGCAAAGGCCAGATGCGCCAGGTCGGCAATCGAGCGGTGGCCGTACTGGAAGTAAAATGTATTGAGAAACTGCTCGGCTTTCTGCTCGCTGATCTCCTTGAGCGATTCCTTCATCGATAGCGCCGAGCGCGAATACTTGGCCATGGCATAGGCCTGCACCTCGGGCTCCACGCCG
>DASYKK010000007.1:0-8395 GCA_035995565.1 Candidatus Angelobacter sp. | reverse complement strand
CTCCGTTGCTGGCTGAAAGAGGAGCATCAGGCGGGGAACTCCAGAGCCTTCCGGACAAGAAGCGCAGATAGTCGATCCGTTCACGTTCCACCTGAAAAGTTTGCTTTCGACCCGTGCGATCCGGGTTCTGATTAGCTTTTCCGGGTTCACCTGATTTGCTCTGCGCCTCAGCCGGCAATCTCCAAAGACCGTAAGATAGCAGGTCAACAAATCGCTCCGTGGCTTGATCGTGGGGGAGTCCCAGATGACGCTCTCCCTGCATATGCTTCTCCATCAGGAAGTAGGTGAAGAAGTAAACGTACATCGACGCCAGCACGAATGCCGGATCTTCACCTCGCCAGCCCGGTTGTTTGGCCACCTCGTCCAACGCTGGCCCAAGCAGCCGGCGAAATTGCTGCGGTACATTGTGAAAGACCTGGAGAAAATGCTGGTTTCGGAATTCAATCACGTCGCTGAGAATAATGAGAAAGGACTCGGAACCGTCATACATCAAGCCCTGTACAGCAGCGGCAAGATTCTTGAGACCGCTTCTCGATAAGGGCTCGGTGAGACCACCGATGGCCTGCCTGCGCCACTGGTCCATGTGGGACCGGTATTTTTGTGCCAGCCGCGCGAAGATCGATTCCTTGTTGGGAAAATATGTATAGAGCGTTCCCGTGGAAACATTGATTTTTTGCGCGATCTCGCGATTGTTGGTCCCGTGGAAGCCCTGGGTGGTAAAAAGCTCGAGAGCTGCCGCTTCAATTTTCCGCTGGTTTTCCTGCGTTCGTTCTTTGGCAAGCTTGGGCACGATTGGCAGAATTATATTCAAAGATGGAGAACAATGACCCGGAGGAATTATGCGAAAGCGGATTCTTACACCCTTCAACCTCGTGCGTCTCTGAACCAGTTCTTCAGCCGCTGGGGCGGGACGCCCAGCCAATACGCGAAGCGCAGGAAATAGACCAGAAACACTGTATGCCAGACACCGTGTGCGAGATAGCGGCGGGCTGAAATCGTCAGCGGTGTCTTCAAGACCACGAACTTCCCTGCCCGTTTGATTCGCCGCACCAGTTCCACATCTTCAAACAAAGGCCAGTCCGGCGTGCCGCCAATGGATTGAAATACATCCCGCCGGACGAAGATTCCCTGATCGCCGGTGGCGGAGTTGCGAAGCCAGGCCCGCAGATTGATGCCCCAGGCCACGACGTGCAGGGATCGTGGACGGCGCTCGGCAAAACCCACGTAAAACGCGCCGCCGCAAACCTTGCTATCTGCCAAAGCAGATAACAGCGCCTCAAACGCCAACTGCGACAAAATGCAATCGGCGTGGAGAAAGAGCAGCACATCGCCGGTCGCGTGGGCGGCGCCTGCATTCAATTGCGGCCCTTTACCCCGCGTGGAGTTCACCAGAATAAGATCCGGCTGGGAGCGCAGCCATTCTAAAGTTCCGTCGGTGCTGCCGCCGTCGCTGACAATGATTTCCAAAATAATGATCTCCGGAACAGCGCTTTCGGTAATGCTGTGGCAGGCTCGCAATGCCGCCACGGTTGCGGGCAGCCCGTCGCGTTCGTTCAGCACGGGGATGACCACTGAGAGCTTCATTTTGGCGGACTTCATTTCGGCGGAGAAGACTGGCGAAGAAGTTCAGCAGTACGGGGCGCAGCCGAAGGATCGTTGGCCAGGTGACGGCGCAGTCGCTCCAGGTCTTCGTGGCTATCAATGTCGTACCACGGATTGATGAGCACAGTCTTCATGCCGAACTGCTCCAGCTTGTGGGTGGTGGCAGCCAGCGTGGTGGAATGGCTCCACTGGATTCCTTCCAGAACGCCGACAGGACAATCTTTCAGGCCGATGAGGTAGAAGCCTCCGTCAGCGGAAGGACCAAGGACAGCGTCGGCGGTGCCGAGTGCCTGGCGGGCATTTTCAAGATAGGAAGCGGGAAGGCCGGGGCTATCTGCGCCGATGGCCAGCACAATCGGCTTACGCTTGAGGGCGAGGCGCAGCACTTTTTCCAGACGGTCACCCAGATCGCCTTCTGATTGAAGCCAAACTTCTTCCGGCTTGAAGTAGCTGCGTTCGAAGGTTTGGGTTGCGGCAATAATGCACTCCGCCCAGGGAAGCGTGCGGACTGTCGCAACCGTGTCTTCCAGAAAAGCTTCCGCCAGTTCGGCGGCACGCTCGGGACCAAGCTCCGGGATTAGACGCGTCTTCACCGATCCGGGGATTGGCGGTTTAGCGAAAATGCAGACCATGGCTTCGGGCATAAATCTCTCTCAAAATTCTGCCATATCGCAGCTGGTACTGGCGGCAAAGCCCAGTCATTGTTTCATGCCGCCGTGGAATCCGGGCCCATTTCTTCATGCAACGCCTTTTTTGCAATGCGGCCAAGCCACCATACCAGAACTACAATCGCCGCCAGACCGCCCCATAGTAAGAGACGTCCGGCCATTCCGGAGTTGGGGCGTCCGCGCAGCAGGTCAGAAATATCATTCATGATCGAACCCAGATACACATAGAGCACGGTTGCGGGAAACATTCCTATCCATGAAGCCAGCATGTAGTCTCGCAGCCGGATGCTGGTAAGTCCCAGAGCGTAATTCAGGACGTTGAATGGGAGCACCGGCTGCAGGCGAAGCAAAACAACGGCCTTGAAGCCATTCTTTTCAATAGCGCGGTCAATGGCGGCAGCCTGTGGATATTTTTTGAGACGCCGCGTCACCCAACCGCGCGCTACATAACGTGCGATGAGAAACGCGAGAGTGGCTCCGGCAACGCTTGCCGGGGAAACCACCAGCGTGCCGATGGTGGCTCCATAGAGAAAACCCGCGCCCAGAGTGAGTGGCAGCCCGGGGAAAAAGAGGGCTGTGCCGAGAATGTAAACCACGGCATAAAGTGCGCCGCCGGCGGCTCCCATTCCTTTGGCCCAACGAACGAAGTCGACCATCCATTGAAGAAAAGGAAGCACGCTGGCGAGCAAAGTCATCTGGCAATCATCTCAAATGAGGGCTGAAATGGACATTGGCTAGAACGTTTTATCTGGGCGGTACGAACATGCGCTATTCGATCCAGCTATCGCCCCATTCAGTTTTGCGGACGCGCTTGTACGCTTCCTTTCTGGACCGTGTCACCGTGCGGTTTTCGATTTTCCCTTCCGCCGTGCAGAGCACAAGCTGAACATGCCCGCTGTGCTTGCGGGGATGGCGGACGATGCGCGCTTCTACAGACGGTGAATCAGTCTTGCTGGCCACGATGTAAGAAAACTTCTCGTCTTCGTAACCCAATTCTCCGCCTTTCAATTGCCGATGTTGCGACGTGCGTTCCACACGCTGGGAGAAGTGGCACCAATCGCCAGCCGCAGCCAGGGGGCACGCGCAATGATGCGGGCACGGAGCGACGATGGTGGCTGCATTCGCAATCAGAAAAGACCGCGCAACGTTGATTGCGGCAAACCCACGGCGCGTTCCCGGCTCGACGAGCACAAGAAATTTGCTGGCGCTCTTCCAGGCTTTATTGAGCACTGCTTCCGCTGCGGGTTGCGGCAACTCGCCAAGGGTATAAGAAATCACGACCATCTCATGCTTTTCGCAGGACAAGCCGGAGCGCAAATCCTGTTTGATCCATTGCGCCTGCTGAACTACAGGCGACTCGCTTTGCTCCGCCAGCCGTTTTCCGACGGCGATCCAATTGGCATCGGCCTCAACCAGCGTGGCGTGTTGAAGATGAGGGAACTCTTCGCCAGCCGCTAACAGCGCTGTACCAGGCCCTGCCCCGATATCAAGCAGGCTGCTGATCTCGCTTTGCGGTGCGCGCAAATTGATTTCGGCAAAGACGCGCCGGATGGCGGCATAAGTAGCAGGCATCCGCACGGCCAGGTACGCAGCGCGAAGCGCTTCACTGGCAATGGCGGGAGTGGAGAAATTGCCGGCATTGTAATGCTCAGAAAGTTGCGCTGTCGCCTGCACAAGCTTGCGCCGGTCTACTTGGTCAGTCTCCCGCTGAATGGCATCCAGCAACTCGGCGGAAAGGCGCATCGTTGGTGTGTGACCTCAATCCTTGTACTTGACGGAGCATCCGTAAGGACGCGTTGCAGCCTCAGCCACGGGCTTGCCGCCGGTAGCCTGCTGAAGTGCAGATGAAACGTAGTTCTTCGAATTGGCGATATCGCTCTGGTCAGACGTGGGGTGATCGTCAATGGCCCCGTTATAGATCAACGTCCCATTCGGATCCACGATGAACATATGCGGCGTTGTTTTTGCGGCGTAAAGATGGCCCAGAGATCCTCCCGAATCCATCAGCACCGCTGTCGGGGTGGCGTTCATGGTCTTTAAATAGTCATTTTCCTGCGACGGCGTAACAAACCCCTGCGTTCCAGGGGCCGACGAAATTACCGTGAGCCACACCACGCCTTTGGCGGTCCACTCTTTTTGCAGCCGCTGCATATTGCCGCTCTCATAATGTTTTTTGGTATAAGGGCAGCCCTGGTTGTGCCACTCCAGCACCACAAATTTCCCCTTGTAATCAGACAGGCGCTGCTGCTTGCTATTGCTGTCTACTGCCGTGAAGCCAGGCGCCGGCTCTCCAACTTTAACGGCAAACGCCGACGCTATCAGGCCCAGAAGTATGCATGCGCGCAAAATGAAACGATGTTGGGTTTTCATCATGGCTCCTTTGTTCCTCTCGTTGCAGCTATTGTATCGAGGGGCGCACCGGCGCTTCAATCCGATAGGCAGGGCTCCCCGGTACAACAAGCACACCGCGCAGGACTGCAATCGGCTTTAACAGCTGGTCAGATTTCTTCAGCGTTAATGTTGCGCCAGTGCCCGTCGAATGAAGTTTTTGTGGTGCGGCATTGTCGATCTGTCCCGGATCAAGAGGAAAAAACTGTGCTTCCGTAATCGCCTTGCCCGCACGGATCGTCAGCAGAAATTGGTCCTTTCCCGCTGCGACGCTGGCTTTCCACATGCGGGGCAGGGGTTGCGGAAGGAGCTTCATGGTCCTTGCGAAGAGTGGCGCACGTTGCGAATCGGCGCTTACGCTCGTTGCCACAGGCAATGACAAGCGCAGCTCGGTATGTTCGGGAATGCATACCTCGCGGCAGATGAGCCACTTAACTTCCACGCCGAATTCAACTGGCATGGGGTTGCTGGGGCTGGGTGGAGTGTGAATTGTAACCGGCAGTAAGACATCGTCGTGGTAACCGTAATCGGTCAATGCTTTGCTCGGCTGCATCCGATCAGGGCGCGGCCATTGGATTTCGCCGGCGGTGAAACCCTGGGGCAAATGCCATTTGAAAGATGGAGGTTGACCGGAGTCTCCTGGATTGATCCAGTAAATGTGCCAGCCGTTTTCCAACATGAAGTGCACACCTAATTGCACATCGGAGCCGGGCCGCAGGGATTTTTGGCGGGAGAGCAGTTCCACTTGAGCATGCTGGACATTCGCCTGGAAAAAACCTGCGACGGAGCTTGCAAGCACGATGAGCAGGCAGCCGGTACGTTCGAGAGAGATAAAGGCCACAACAGTATTTTACTGCTCAAACTAAAAAGAGCGCCGGCTTGTGACCGGCGCTCGGTTAATTCAATATTGAAGTTGTTCTTACGGCAGTACGTAACGCAAGCTCACATAAGCCATCGTGAGGTGAGCATTCTTAGGTGCCCCCGCAGGTACAAACCATGGACTGCGGGAGACGTACGATAACTGGTTTACCATCAGCACGGCTCCGTACTGCGGGTTTCTCCAGAACGTCTGCGTCCAATCAAATGTAACTTCCTGGATAGCACGATTGTTGTTGTTGGAAGATCCCGGTCCGCCAAATCCGATAAAGGCAGGGGCTCCTGGCTTGGTCAGGTCAAGGGCTGTGTTGCGCTGGAAGTAAGCCGCTCCAGCGTAAAAACCAAGCTGGGTTTTCTTGCCAGCCTGGGCCTCAATGCCAACAAGCGCATCGCCACCGTGAACGGGTGAAACACGCACGTCGCAACCGGTGATCGGAGTGCATGGGGCGCCATTAGCTGATACCGGGAACACTACAACCTGCGGACCCATTCCGATGATGTAGCGACCTACGCCAGGTCCCCACATACCACTTGCCAGGAAGCGGAAGCCCTTGAATAGTTCAACGTTGGAAGCAGCAAAAATTCCGCCCTCCACCTTGGTGTGCTTAACGAAGGACGTGCCACCCGTTGGAACGACTGCCACCTTCGCGCTGGTAGTCAATCCGCCAAGTTCAAAGTGGAAGCGTTTGCCGGGATCAAAAGCGAATTTCGTGAGCAGGTCGGGCATTACGTTCGCAGCATTCGCGGTAACTGCACTGTCGATCTGGAGTCCCAACGCAGCGTTAAATGCAGTAGGGAAGGTAATTTCGCCCTGGCCACCAAACGCTTCCGGGTTCTGCAGACCGAAAGCCCACACAAAATGATCACTGAAGTGGTAGGCGGCTCGGAACTCTGCAGCGCGCGTGTAATTCAAGCCCACGTGGGTCTGCGCATCCTCACCAATGGTAATCGCCAGATCGGCGGGAGAGGGCGATACGCCCACACGGTTCGGAGTCTGCAGGCCCCATGTCTGGCCTCCCAGGAATTCCCAGTTGCCGCGTTTCAGGTCCAACCAGTAAAGGCGCAGCCGCATGGTATGGCTGTTCGAGCTCACGAAGACATTGCCGGCGTCGTTGCCGTTGAAATCGGCTTCAATGTAACCGGTGACATTGTTGGCGCCGTATTTGCCATTGACTTTCATATTGATTCGCGAATATTGACCGGTGGAGCGGTACTCCGTCAGATGCCCAGCCGCAGTATTGCTGAACGGGATGGCCCAGAAGTTGGTCGCCGTCACATTGTTGGTGTTGGTAGTACGGAATATGTTTTCAAAATCCACAAATCCACCGGGGGTAAAGTCCGTGCTGCCAATGCGGAAGGAAAGTGGAGACTCTTTCGGCTTTTCCGTTTCCTGTACGACAGTAGCCTTTACCGGCACCGGTACTGTGCGCATCGATGCGTCGGCCACGTGGGGTGTGCCAGACGTCTTGTTTTCCAGTTGCTGCTCAAGAGTCTGGATCTGTTGTTGTTGCTGGGAAATTTGTTTTTGCTGCTGGCTGATCGCTTCGCGCAATGCTTTCAGCTCATCTGCAACTGACCCGGTCCCGGCAGAGCCGCTATTGGTTGCGGTTGCCTGGCCCAATGCCAGCCCTGAAGCCAGCACCACGAAACACATCTTCTCTAACAATCTCATTGAGCTTTTCTCCTCTGCTTCTTCGTCATTTATCGGCCCATCAAGGTGATAATTCCGGTCCCCTGGTCTCTCTCGCAACTCAGGAACCAAATGGTGGCTGAAACTCGCGTGTCAATTTCACACCATAATCGCCTACTTGTACATACTTATGTACAAGGAAATGCAACACCTTGTGGGATCGTAAAGATTCCAATTTTGGAATAAATCGAAACCGCAAATCTTAAAGTTAATAGACAGGGCTTTTAGGCAGGAAAATAGCGGTTCGGACCGAGGAGAAACAGTCCGAACCGCGCGAAAGTGGGTTGCCTTTGACTTATCTGGCTGCGCGTGTGGTGGCTTGGCTACCGCCAATATCGCTGAACGAAATGGCGTTGGCCACATTGGGATACGGCTCTCCACCGAGCTCAGCATAGGGGAAAATCAGGTAATTAACGCGCTCCCCGTGCTGCGCCGGCTTGAGTTGCACGTCGCGTCCCACGCTGAACTGGACACGATTCACGTCATGCGCGCCAAAGAAATAATCTTTCTTCTCCTGGTGCTTCCAGGCTTCGGAGATGTCCACCGGGAACCAGCCGCGATCGTGGGTGTAAAACTCCGCCCAGCAATGGTAGCCGGCAATCTGGCCTGAATTCTGGCCTTCCGGCAACGACAGCCCCATTTCAAAGCGCGCAGGAATCTTCTGCGAACGCGCCATGGAGATAAAGACAGAATGGAAGTCAGTGCAGTTTCCATGCTTGGCGTCGCACGCCCAAAGCGTGTCGCCGCGGCCCCAGCCGGTGCCGGTCTTGTCATATCGCATGGTGGAAAATGTGTAATCGTAGAATGCGCGTCCCTTGTCGAGATCAGACATCCCCGGCTTCACCTGAGCGGCGGCGAGTTCGGCGGGCTTGCCCGTGATTGGCACCAGTTTGTCGGCTTGCAGGAAGCGCCGAAGGTCTTTGTCCGGCGCCGGCTTCTTGAGAGAAACTGCCGCTAAGTGCTCCAGGCGCACAATGTCATACTTAACTGTGAAGTGGTACTCGGGCTGAGTTGCGTTGTCTGTATGGGCGTAAAACATTTTGTTGCCGTACTCAGGCTCCGTGGTTTCTTTGAGTGAGAGGTCGCCGCTCCTGGAGAGCACTTTCACCTGCTGGAATTGGTCGGATTGGGCAACCGGGAACCAGACGTCGAGCGGTTTGCCGGGATCGGT
>DASYKK010000006.1:0-3314 GCA_035995565.1 Candidatus Angelobacter sp. | reverse complement strand
CTTCAACGACGTGAACAAAGGCTGTGGCTTCGTTCCGGGCTTGGCCAGAGCTTTCGCTCTAAGCGTCGCACGAACCAGGCTGCCGTGCTGGCGTTCCATCTCAGCAAAGCGCGGCAGAACGGCGCGAATGCTAAGACGTTCAGCATTGCCGCCATAAACACCGGCGAGCAGCGGCTCCGCGACCCGGTCCACCATTTCCTGGCCAAAATGGCGGCGCACAAAATCGCACACGGATTCATCGCCGCCATCTTTTCGTGCCGACGAAAATAGTTCTGCCGCCATGCGCAATTTTGTAGAAAACGAAAACAGCGGCGTGGTAGCCATGGGCCAGATGCGCGTTGGCACCATGAACTCCAGGCCCTGCGGGATGGGCACCAGTTTGCCTTTGACCAGGATGTACGTCTTGCGGCTGGCGTCGTTGGAAGAAATCAGTTGATCGCCGATGCCAAGTTCCTGGCACAGGCGCGACGCGTCAGGTTTAATGCTGATGAAGGAATCCGGACCGGCTTCGATCACAAAGCCGTCGCTGCGCTCCGTTTGAATCACGCCACCCAGGCGTTCCGATTTTTCAAATAGTACCCATTGCAGCTCCGCGCCCGCACGCCGCGCTTTTTCCAGATAGAAAGCTGCGGTCAATCCGGCAATACCGCCCCCGATGATGGCGATTCTCTTCATGCCAGCGAAACAATCCCTGAAGCCAGCGCCATGCGTGTTGACGCGAGTTTAGCCAGCGCGGCCACGAACGTGGTTGAGGTATTCAGCGACTCAGGCCGCCACAACTTGAGTCCCTGTTCAGTGGCAAACTGGCGGAAGCCGATATCGATATCGTAGAGAACCTCAACGTGATCGCAGACAAACCCGATGGGAGCAATCACGACGCCGTTGTGACCTTGCTTTTTCATTTCGAGCATGGCGCTTTCCACGGTGGGGCCAAGCCACGGGCCGCCGGTCATACCCTGGCTCTGAAAAGCAAAGTGCTGCAACTGCGGCGTGAGTCCGGTGATCTGGCGGCCTACCAGCTGCGCCGTCTCCTTGGCCTGCTTCTCATACGGATCGCCGGCTTGAATGGTGCGCATGGGCACGCTGTGCGCGGTAAAGATCACCGGCGCCGGACTGCCGATTTCTGCACTGGCTTGTCGCCAGACCGGCTCCAGTCGTTCCGCAAAAGCCTGGATCAGCAGCGGATGATCATGCCACGACTCCACAAACTGCACGGCCAGACCGGGCTTGCGCTCGTTGGCGAGCACTTTGCTATAGAGCCCCACACTGGTGGAAGAATTTTGTGGGGCCAGGCAGATAGCCACAACCTTCTCAACGCCCGCGGAAGCGATTTGCTGCACGGCTTCGCGGATAAAGGGTTTCCAGTTCCGCATACCGACGAATACAGGGAGGCCAAGCCTGGACTGCAGCGCTTCCGCCTGGCGCATGGTGATTTCGGTCAACGGTGATTTGCCTATGAGCGAATAGCGGTGCGTGATTTCTTTCATCACCGCGTCGGGCACCGGCCGGCCACCGGTAATATGTTTCATGAATTCGGGAATATCCGCAGGCGACTCAGGGCTCCCGTGGGCAAGAAGGAGGATAGCTGATTTTGGACCGCTCATTGCGTACAGCTCATGGGACCGCTCCAGCGGAATAGGCTGCGCTCAATTCTCTAACAAAATCCACCAGCGCGCGAACATTTTCCACCGGCGTTTCCGGCAAAATTCCATGCCCTAAATTAAAGATGTGGCCCGGACGCCCCCCTGCCTGGCGTAGGATGGCGTCAGTCCGCGCGCGCAGTTCTTTCTGCCCGGCAAACAGCAGCACAGGATCAAGATTCCCTTGTACAGCCCCCTGGAATTTCAAGCTGCTCCAGGCTTGATCGATTGGAAATCGCCAGTCCACACCCATCACATCCGCGCCAGTCTCTTTCATGGAGGGAAGAAGCGTTGCCGTATCTGTACCGAAATAAATGATAGGGACGCCAGTCTTCTTGAGCCGCTGCACCAGGTCTGTCGAAAATGGCAGCACGTACTGGCGATAATCTTCCACGCTCAGGCAGCCCACCCAGCTATCAAAAATCTGCAGCGCGTCAGCCCCCGCGGTGACTTGCTCCACGGCGTAGGCGGCAAGCACGTCAACCAGCTTGCGCATCAACATCCGCCAGGCAGCAGTTTCCATGTACATCATTTTTTTTGTGTGGATGTAACTGCGCGATCCGCCGCCTTCAATCATGTAACTGGCCAGGGTGAAAGGCGCACCGCAAAAACCGATGACCGGCAGCTTGTCGCCAAAATGCTTGACCACTCGGCGGACGGATTCAGCCACATAACCGAGTTCGGCAGCGCGGTTGGTAACCAGCGCGTCTATATCTTTCGGGACGCGCAACGGCCGTTCGATGACCGGACCTTCGCCGGCTTCAAAACGAAAAGGCATTCCCATGACTTCCAAAGGCAGAAGCAGGTCGGCGAATATGATGGCGGCGTCAACATCCAGCTTTTCCGCGGCGGTGATGGTGACTTCAGCCGCGATTTCCGGGGTCTTGCAGATGTCCAGGATGGAATGGGTCTTGCGCACAGCGCGATACTCAGCCATATAACGGCCAGCCTGGCGCATGAGCCAGATAGGCGTCACGTCAACAGGTTCACAGCGGCAGGCGCGGACAAATCTAGAGTTGGGAGCGGACATTGTTCCTTCAAATCTACCATGGCGGCGTTGGAGCACGGGAAACCAGAATTTTTACCACAGAGGCCACAGAAGGGAAAGGCTGAGAGCCTGATTAACGCGCTACGCAGTTTCATTCGAATCTCGATGTTACAGCGGCAGCATCTGCCAGCCTTGAATCTGGCCGGATTGCTCAAACATCTTTATTCTTTCTCGGTGTTTCCTCTGTGCTCTCTGTGGTAAAGATTTTGGTTCTCCGTGGTAGGTTTGTTCGGCATGAAAAAAAAGATACTGCTGGCATGGAGCAGCGGCAAAGACAGCGCCTGGGCTTTGCACGTATTACGTCAGCAGGACCAGTATGAAATTGCCGGACTGATGACGACGTTGAATGCCGCGTTTGATCGTGTTGCCATGCATAGCACACGTTGGGCATTGGTGGAAATGCAGGCTGAAACAGCGGGACTGCCGTTGATCGCCGCGCCCATTCCGTGGCCCTGCTCCAACATGGACTATGAAGCCGCCATGAAGCGTGTCTGCGACCAGGCGCTGGCGGAAGGTATAAGCGCGATCGCTTTCGGCGACCTTTTTCTTACAGACGTAAGAGCCTATCGTGAGCGCCAGTTGAAAGACACTGGACTTGAACCCCTATTTCCTATCTGGGGCATTCC
>DASYKK010000005.1:0-2836 GCA_035995565.1 Candidatus Angelobacter sp. | reverse complement strand
ACGTGGTCCGCACAAGGAAACATCCTGGTGGGCGCACAGGTGCCGGAAGCCATGGGCAAGGCGTTTGAAGCGACTCAGGGTGAGCTGGCGGAAAAGCTATTTGCGGCGCTGAAGGCCGGAGACGCAGTGGGCGGCGATGCGCGGGGACGACAGTCAGCGTCGATGCTGGTGGTAAAGAAGCTGGGCGGGCGCAATATCAATAATGATCGCTACGTTTATATCAACGTGGACGACAATCCCGATCCGTTTACGGAGTTGCGGCGCCTGCTGGATTTAAATTTGGCTTACAACTATGGCGATCAGACCTACAAAGCGCTGGAGACTGGCAATATGCAGAAGGCGCGCGCATCTTCTCAGAGAGCCGTCCAATATTCACCCAATCGCGCGGGAGGGCATATGACGCTGGCGTTCCTGGACTATTTCACCGGAGACAAGGCCGCGTCGCTGGACGAGTTTGCCAAGGCCAAGACGCTCAATGCCAAAGAATTTGACAAGCTGTGGAAAGAAGAAGTTGATATCGACCGCTTCAAGCCGATGGCGGCCGACAAAGAGTTTCTGCAAAAGCTGTTCCCGAATGGAGTGCCGCAGTGATCTGGGACTCGACTATTACGCGTGACCGGTTGTCGGAAGCTGAAAATTTTACGACGGATGAACACGGATTACGCGGATCGAAAAAATGGGAAGTCCTTGATGCCATTCGCCGCTGAGAGCACATAGATGCGCTCTTTGAGCAACAGCTCTTTGGGGCGAGCAAAATCCCAATTTGAAACTATTTCTATGCTGATGTTCCCAAAAAGGGACGGTCGTGCTGGCCGTGTTGCTCAATAGCAGGAGGGAAAATTCACTGAATCGATTTCTTTCAATGATATGGTGTTGAGACACTATACGGGGACAGACAAGTAAGTAAGGTAGGGGCAGCCAGCTTCCGCCCATGGATTTATAGATTAGTAAAGACTAAGTAGATAAGATTTCCAGGCTTGATGCCTTACAGTCTCTATAAGACATTTCTTATTGTTTTTCAGCGACTATTACCGTTGGTAATTGTTATTAGGTGGTTTAGAATTGCCTCACATAAGAAGCTAGGCGGCTCCCAACTATTTGGAGAAACACTTCCGGATGCGGATTCTGATCGCAGAAGACGATGCTCCTCTCGCGACCCTCATCGCTAAGGCCTTTAAAGCTGAAGAGCACTTGACGGAAGTTGCTGCCAGCGGCGATGACGCCCTCCAGCGCATACAAAAGGAAACGTACGATCTGCTGATCCTTGATCTGAACCTTCCCGTCGTATCTGGCAGCGAAGTACTGAGCAAAGTGCGAAAGAAAAATGTGGAGATTCCAATCCTGATTCTGACCGCAACAGATGAAGTGGCGGAACGGGTGGCTTGTCTTGACGCCGGGGCAGATGATTATCTTACCAAGCCATTCTCATTCTCTGAGCTTTCCGCACGAATACGGGCCGTACTGCGTCGCAAGAATCGTCCAGGGCAAGCATTTCTTAAGGTCGCCGATCTGGAACTAGACTACATGCAGAGGACGGTGCGTCGCGCAGGCAAGACCATCGAACTGACCCCTAAGGAGTTTGGTCTGCTGGAATACTTTATGCGTAATCCGGGACAACACATCTCCCGCAGCATGATCATTGAACATGTCTGGAAGCTTTCACCGGACACCATGACCAATGTGGTTGACGTTTATGTCAATTACCTGCGCAAGAAAATTGACGAGGATGCCAAGGTCAAATTGATTCGGACGGTCCGGGGCGTGGGCTACGAGTTCGGAGTGGGTTGAGAGTTCGGATGCGGCAAAATGACGAGAACTCCCTTTCGGATCCACAGCCGTGGTTGCAAAATCGCCGTGAAACGATTTGCGCAAGTTTTGCACCATCAACCACACAAGTTTTGCACTATCAATTGAAAGGGAAAGTAAACATGCAGAAAGTGAAAGTGTTATGCGTTTTTGTCCTTGTTTTGGCGGGAACAACCATAATGAGCGCCCAGGCGTCCCGGACATGGGTTTCAGGTGTTGGCGACGACGCGAACCCCTGCAGTCGTACCGCACCATGCAAGACTTTTGCCGGTGCAATTTCCAAGACCGCAGCCGGCGGCGAGATAGACGCGCTCGATCCCGCCGGGTACGGCGCCGTGACCATTACCAAAGGTATCACCATTGACGGTGGAGGCGGACAAGTGGCTTCCGTTCTGGTCAGCGGCACCAATGGAATCGTGGTTTCGGCCAATGCAGCTACTGACGTTGTCATTTTGAGGAATCTCCGCATCAACGGTATTAGAACGGGACTCAACGGAATCCAATTCCTGAGCGGCAAGGCGCTGGGCGTTGAGAACTGTGCGGTTTTCGGCTTCACCCAGAACGGGATCAACGTTGCCAGCGCTGGGGGGCGTGTTTGGATCACGAATACGGATGTGACCAACAACGCCGGGCATGGAGTTTCAGTGGTATCGAGCGCCCCTACGACGGTGAGCATTGATCGCGGGCATTTCGAATTGAATAATTTCGGTGTGCTGGCTGGAAGCAACAGCAAAGTAACGGTGACCAACAGCTCGGCGTCATTGAACGCGTTCGGTTTCGTGGCGCAGCCAGCCGCCGGCGCAGGGGAAATGGACATTCACAACTCGACAGCTTCCCTCAACACCAACACTGGAATCTTTTCGGGTGGCGGGGTCGGCATAGCCACCATTCGCATCGCAAACGTGTCACTGTTTGGGAACGCGGTCGTCGGCATCGTAGCGACCTCCAACGGAACCGTTCAGTCCTATCTCAACAACTTCAACAGCAGCGGAGGAGCGCCTTCCGGACCGGCATCACCAGGTCCCCAGTA
>DASYKK010000004.1:0-10040 GCA_035995565.1 Candidatus Angelobacter sp. | reverse complement strand
CTGGCCAACAATCATGCCATGGATTTTGGATTGGAAGGGCGCGCCAGTTCACGCCAGGTGCTGGATGCAATGCAGATTGCGCACACGGGCGAAGTGGGTGACATTGCCCGGCTCACGGTGAAGGGCCGGAAGGTTGCTGTCATTGCCTTTGCGACTTATCAGGGCGCTTTCAACTTTCTCGACCTGGATGCATCGTTACAGACTATACGGACGGCGAAGACGGAATCGGACCTGGTGATTGTGGGGTTTCATGGCGGCGCGGAGGGAGCGACGCACCAGCATGTGCTCGAGGGCGACGAGACTTTCCTGGGAGAAGACCGCGGCGATCTGCGCCGGTTTACGCATGCCGCGATCGATGCGGGAGCCGACATGGTGCTGGGTTCCGGGCCGCATGTGGTGCGAGCCATGGAAATCTACAAGGGCAAGCTGATCGCTTACTCGCTAGGCAACTTTGCAACATATGGGCCTTTCAATCTGAACGCGGAAAACGGCCTGACGATGGTTCTGGAAGCGCGTCTGGCCCCCGATGGAAGCTTCCTGCTGGGAAAGGTTTACACGGTAAAGCAGGAAAAGCCGGGCGGGCCGAAACTAGATCCCGAGATGAAGATTTTGCCGGTGCTGCGAGCTCTCTCCGATGCCGACTTTAAGCAGACCGCAATCGTAGTGGGGCCGCAGGGCGAACTTTGGCCGCCGGGAACGGAAGTCCCGCCTTGCAGCGATGCCCCGGACCTGCTTGAACAACGGCTCGGCGGCAAGGTGTGTGGTATCTTCCCCTAATAGCCCTCTATCTATATAAGGACGCGTTTCAGGGACCCATGAAATTAATAACCTTCTTAGTATCTATCTTCTTTGGCGGAGTAATAGCGGTTGGTGTCGCGCAACAAGAGAGCTTGCCGGCGGATTTGAAGGCGGCTGTGCTACGTGATGCCGCATGCACCCTAAGTGCTGATGCGTCGGAGAAGGATCCTACGCTGGAGACATTGCCGATTCGAAACGGGGCCCGAGACGTAGGGACAATTGTCGAAGTACAAGGCGCATGCCACTGCCAAAACACGAATTGCGACGCGCTGGTTTATCTCCGCAGCGGCGAGGGATACAGGCTGGCGCTGCATGAAAAATACGCCTCACTTCATCCTATGAAGATCGTCAAACAGGGAATGCCTTCACTTACTGGGCAGTTTGCCATCAGCTCATTGAAGATGGAAACAACCGTTTACGACTGGAACGGCAAAGCATACAAGCCGAGCATGTGTGCAACTGTAATTAAAGGAAAGAAAGTGCCGACCATTACGCAACACCCGTGCAAGGCGCCTACGCAATGAAAAAGCCGCCGCCGGTATCCGATCGAATGCACCTAGAGTTCTTGAGGGAAAAATGGCCTTATTGAAAAAGTTTGTCTGGATCATTCTTGTTTTCCTGCCGCTGTTGGCCATAGCGCAACGGCTGCCCTACGGATTGAGCGCAAAACACTATGCGCTCACCTTCACGCCGGATTTGCAGAAGGCTGTCTTCGCCGGCGATGAGACACTCGATGTGGAAGTGAACAAAGCGTCCAATGGGTTCACGCTGAACGCCGTCGAGCTGGAGTTCCAGGAAGCCACGATCACGCAAAATGACAAGACGCAGGTAGCGAAATGGAATTTTGTTGCTGACAAGCAACAGGTCACGCTGACGGTTGCCGACGCACTGGAGCCGGGGCCGGCTAGTATCCATGTTAAGTTCACGGGCGGATTGAATGACAAGCTGCGCGGATTTTACCTGGCGCGCACTAAAGCAAGGACCTATGCGGCCACGCAATTTGAGTCGACAGACGCGCGCCGCGCTTTTCCTTCTCTTGATGAACCGGCATATAAAGCGACATTCGACATCACGGTGATAGCCGATAAAGGAGACACCGCAATCTCGAACGGAAGTATAACTTCCGACACGCCCGGGCCAGGTGAAGGAAAACACGCGATCAAATTTGCCACCACTCCCAAGATGTCGACCTACCTGGTGGCGATGGCGGTGGGCGATTTTGAATGTGTGGAAGGCGCGGCCGATAACACACCCATTCGTGTCTGCGGAACGCCGGACAAGAAGCCGCTGAGCGCAGCCGCGTTACGTTATGCCACTGAGATCCTGAAGTTTTACAACCAGTATTATGGTATTCCGTACCCTTTTGGAAAGCTGGACATTGTGGGCGTGCCTGATTTTGAGGCGGGGGCCATGGAGAATACGGCGGCAATTTTCTATCGTGAATCTCTGCTTTTCATTGACGACAAAAATTCTTCTGTGGATTCGCACCAGGCGGTGTTTGAAGTTCTGGCGCACGAGATGGCACACCAGTGGTTTGGCGACCTGGTTACCATGAAGTGGTGGGACAACATCTGGCTGAACGAAGGGTTTGCCACGTGGATGGCGCTCAAGCCGTCGCAGGCACTGCATCCAGAGTGGAATGCGATGCTGGATGCGGTCCAGGCCACGGACTCGGCCCTTACGCTGGACGCGCTGGTCAATACGCACTCCATTCGCGCCAAAGCAGAAACGCCGGAAGAAATTAACGAGCTGTTCGATCCGATCTCATATGAGAAAGCCGCAGCAGTGCTGCGCATGGTTGAGGCATATGTAAGTCCGGACGTGTTTCGCCGCGGCGTGAACGTGTATCTGCGCAAGTTCCTTTACGGCAACGCCACGGCGGAGGATTTCTGGACGTCATTGAGCGCGGCGTCGGGGCGGCCCGTGGACAAAATCATGCCGACATTTGTGGACCAGGCAGGAGAGCCGCTGTTGACGGTGAAATCGTCATGCTTAAACGCGGCTGCGCAGAAAGCACCAGTCGCGCGCAGGGGTAGACGGTCAAGGCGGGGGCCAATCAAGCCAAATCCAGTCACCCAGGTAACGGTGACACAACAGCGTTTCTGGGCCTATCCGGCAGACGCACCAAAAAAAGATCAGATATGGATGGCGCCGGTGTGCGTGAAGTCGGCAGGCGCCAAACCGTTCTGCCAGATACTGAGCCAGAAGGAGCAGACACTTCCTCTCGCGGGATGCTCCGCATGGGTGTTTGTGAATGGAAGCGCCGCGGGCTATTACCGAACACAATACGACAAAGCTGACTTGCAGAAGCTGATTGCGGTGGCCGGCTCCCAACTGAGCACTGCCGAACGTATTTCACTGTTGCGCGACCAGGCAGCGCTGGTCGGCTCGGGACAGCAAAGCATAGCGACCCAACTGGACTTAATCTCAGCTATGAATCAGGACACGCAGCGTGAGATTGTGGAAAGCTACTTGCCGACGCTGGATTATGTGAATAGCTACCTGCTTGGCGAAACGGATGCATCGCCATATCGCGCCTGGGTACGCTCCAACTTCGGGCCTATGATGGAGAAGATTGGCTGGACGCCCGGCGTAAATGAGAATGCCAACATCCATACGCTGCGCGGCAATCTGATCCATATTCTTGGCATGGCGGGCGAAGACCCGGAGACGATCCGGCAGGCGACGAGCGTGGCCCAGCAATATTTGAAAGACCCAAACTCCGTGGACGCCAGCATTGCCAAAGATGTGCTTGCCGTGGCGGCCCGATTTGGCAATGAAGAGCTGTTTCAGCAATATGTGAGCGCGATGGGCCGCATGCGAGCGCCCGAACAGTTCTATAACGTGGGCGGAGCACTCTCTGAATTCCGCGATCCCAAAGTTGTGGAGAGAGTTCTCGAGTTCGCCGTGTCCGATGAAGTCCGTAACCAGGACGCGGCAGGCCTCATATCCAGGGTGCTCATCAACTCCGACAATCAGAAGACTGCGTGGGAATGGATAAAGGCGCACTGGCCCGCAGTGGAAAAGAAAATCACCATGTCGAGCGGGCCGGAGATTGTGGGCGCGACAAGAGGATTTTGCAGCGCGGAGATGAACGACGACGTGCAAAAGTTCTTCACCGAGCATAAAGTCCCGTCTGCAGAGCGGGCGCTGAAACAGTCTCATGAAGATATTGCAGGCTGCGTGAAGCGCCGCCCGCGATTGCAAACCGAGCTGGCGCAGTGGCTGCAGCAGCATTCGAATACAACCAGGGCAGGAAGCCGGTGAAGCGCGGTACTTGGTACTTGGTAAGATCCACCGCGGTCTCGGAAAGCTAACGCGGCTGCAGAAGGTATTCGATAACTACATTGCCCCAGCGTTCATCGTGCTTTCGCACCAAAAGCGCAATGCAACGCGGACATTGAATGCTGAGAGTTGTGGGCGATGTCCAATGCAGCGTGACGCCTGCGCCAGCGGCGTCCTGTTCGATAAGAAAAACTTCACCTTCGGTCGCTGAGCCGGAGAAGAATCCCCTCTCCAAGTCATTTCCAGCGGGCCGCAGATTCACATGGGAATAGAATGGCGCGTCAGCGCCGCAACGCCGTTCCAAGACAGTGGCGGTTGATTGCCTGGCCGGGTCCGTTGATTCGGCCACAACGCGATCTGAGCAGCGCGGCCGCGTGTGCAGGTAAACGAGCGTGAGGACGGCAAACATCGCCAGCATCATGCCGCCATAGACAAATGAGCCATAGACCATTTTGCGGGCAAAAGGGTCCATGGCTATTGGCCTGTCGCGTGGTCGATCCGAGACCTGATTTCGCGCCACAGCTCCGCGCGTCCATCGCCGGTTTTGGCGGAATAGGGAAGCAGAGCGTCAATACCGTGATCGCGTGCCAGCGCAGCCAGCGCGCCGCGCAGCTTATTGCCGGAAAGTTTGTCAGCCTTGGTAGCGACGACCAGAAAATCGCGTCCCGCACTGCGCAGAAAGTTAATCAAATGCCGGTCCGGAGGCTGCGCAGGAATATTCGAGTCAATCAATACAACGGAGAGCGCGAGTGTCTCTCGCTCCTGGAGGTAAGGCTCAATGAATTTGGGCCACTCGGCGGAGATTTCCTTTGAGAGCTTGGCATAGCCGTAGCCAGGCAGATCAACCAGCAAGCCTTCCGGATGCGGCTGGCTGACCTTGGCATAGAGGCCAATGAAATTGATGGTGCGCGTCCGCCCTGGAGTGGAACTGACATGAGCCACTTTCTGGCCCAGCAGGGAATTGATCAGGCTGGATTTGCCGACATTGGAACGCCCGAGAAAAGCGAACTCAGGCGGACCTTCCGGGGGAAAGAATTTCGGGTCCGCGGCGGAGGTTAGAAATTTGGCGATGATAGGTTTCATTCGGTACAACCAGTTTAGCCAACTGAAAGAGATTGCCAAAATTGCCAGCATTGCCAAAATCGCCGAAATTGAAAATTTCTTGCTGCAGATTTACGCAGATGATCGCAGATTAAAGGAAATCTTCACCACGGGCACGGAAATAGGTGGAAGGAAAAACACCACAAAAACTATGTGTTAATGAATAGGGATGATCGGGTCGTATTGATTCGAGCATCTGTGGGCATTTCGTGAGATCGAAAATTATGCGGGTGTAAAGGTCTCTCGCAGCGTTCGAGATTTCGAAAAAAACGGGCCCGCGTTGCCACGGGCCCAGTGGGGGTATTGCTCTGGTTTAGTGCTTCAGTCCATAGACATCCAGTTCGCCCTGCGGCGAGGCTGCCGTCAAGGAATCATGAGCTGTGGTGATGAAAACTTTGCCGTTGGCCACAATTGGTTCGGTGAACTTGATGCCGAAGCCGGGAGCGTCCGCGGGGTTTTGTGCGCTGGAATATAGCAGGTGCGCGATGTTAGTTGCATCGTAAGCGCGTAAGACGGCAGCGGACGGCGAGGCTGCAAATGGATCCTGAATGGGCTGGCCGTGGTCGAGCACCCACAGAATTCCGGCAGACGTTCCGTTCGACGAAACAACCGGCGTTGTGCCGTAGCTGAAGGGTGCTATGGCCTCAGCGGTTGTAGCGCCGGCGGAGAGATGTCCAGAGTTCAACGTGAACTGCTTGACCGGGCCAGGATCATTGCCGACGAAAAGCGATCCGTTGAACCATGCCGCGGTGCCATAAAAGCTGGTCTTGCCCATGTCGCCGGTCACGGTTTCACCTTTATTGGTCACGCAGGTTTGTGAAGTGGCGCCGGGGCTGAAGAAAAGAGTTTGCTCGGCGCCGGCATCGTTCGCTTGCATCTGTCCCATATTGGTTGTGTTGATCAGGTACATTTTGCCGGCCTTGCCGCCGCCCACCAGTTGCGATTGTCCGGGAACCAGCATGACGCCTCCAGCCGAAACGTCGAGATCTCTGCACTGCAAGAATGACCAATCATATGGCGTGAAGTGGTCATTGATATGCAACTGCGCGTCAACCTTCAAGATGGAATCTCCCCACTCCGGCCCGGAATCATAAAATCCGTTGCCGGTTGAAACGTAAACATTTCCCTGATCATCGGCCGCGGGACCACCGCCGCCCATCCACACGCCACCAGCGCCTCCGAATTTTCCGTAGCCATCAACGTTGGGACTCATGTTCAGCACGGCAATCTGGGTGAGCGACGCTGCGTCATACGATAGCAGCCAGCCCGTGGGACACGCGGAAAAGCCAATGTACAACGTACCGCGTGAAAGCAATAGAGCTGCTCGCTGCAGGCACGCATTGGTCAGCGTAATGGTTCCATTCACGGCTTCTGAGTTTGTTCCTGGAACAGACGCGTGGATTGTCGCAGGGCTTCCCGCTCGTTGCTGGCCGGTTGTTATATCGATGGCATGCAGACGGAAGGAGAAAACGCCGCCATTTTGCTGCGCGGAAACCAGATACATAGTGTTGGAGCCGGGGTCGATTACCGGCGTTGAAGTAAGTCCCTGAGCGGGCTTGGGATTTCCGCCGGCTTGAGGGACCGCGCCGGGTTGCAGCAGAGAAGTCTTCCACAGCGGAGTGCCGTCGCCGAAGTTGTCAGCGTCAAAGGCGTAAACGCTGGCCATTTCCGTCGCTACGAAAACCACATTATGACTGGAGCCGTTGATGCGAAGGTTTGATATGTAGAGCGGCTGCGCGTAGGAATAACCATCCACCGCGTAGGAAAAAAGTTTGCCGAAGCCTGCCGCTTTCACATTGGCCGGCGTGAGCTGCTTCTCATTGCTGTTCAGACCGGTTCGGCCATTATCCATGTGCCAGGTGGGAATGTTCACTGTACTGGCCGTCGGCGTGGGAGTAGGAGTCGCACTTGGGGTTGGCGATGGAGTTGGACTGGCGTCTGGTCCGGGATTGTTTGAACTCGGTGACGGTGCAGGGCTGGAAGCGCCCAGACCGGAGCAACCGGCAATCGTTAGCACAGCCGCTGTAGCGGCCAGGGTAATCGCAGCGCTTCGGCGATGAAGCAACGCGGTAGACAAAAGTCGGAAGGTGAGTCGAAGAGTGGCGGCAACGGGCAATTTCATGGAAGTGGCTTTTCCTCAACAAACGACGGTCCGTGGGGAACGGGCGAATCCTTCGCTTCGAATTGCGCTCACTCCAGGGAAGGACTTTCAGAGGCGCTGTTGTTTGGAAAGATGCAGCAGCTCTGGCCAGAGATGCTGCCTGCTTGGCGGGTTAAGTAGAGATTTATTCGCAATGCGATTTGCAGAGAGAAACTGTTAAAAGGAGATTAAAAATTTGTGGCAGCGCCGGACTTCCAACGTGTGGAATAAATTGCAGGAACTGAGCACAACCTGATCTTCCGGGCATTCTGGTGTAAGAAAGAAGCCCGCTCTCTTCGAGCGGGCTCTTGGACTCCGAATATCCTACAAATACCGCTCTCTCGATATCTCCGGCTGCACGGTGGGTGTTGGGATCGTCTGGGCGCCTTCTTCTGGGAAATCCGGGAGGGGCGTTTCCAGAGCGATCTTCAATACCTGGTCCATGTTTTCCACGAAGTGAACCTTCATCTGGCCACGAATATTTTCCGGGACATCAGCCAGGTCTTTTTCGTTTTCTTTCGGGATAATTGCTTCTTTGATTCCGGCACGCAGGGCGGCCAGCAGCTTTTCTTTCAAGCCTCCGATGGGCAGGACCTTGCCGCGCAGCGTGATTTCGCCGGTCATCGCGATATCGCGACGCACGGGAATCTTGCTCAGCGCACTTGAAATCGCAGTAGCCATGGTGATTCCGGCTGAGGGGCCGTCTTTGGGGATAGCGCCTTCCGGCACGTGAATGTGAATATCGAAGTTGCGGTAAAAGTCCTTAGGGATGCCGAGCCGCAGAGCACGTGAGCGCACGTACGACATAGCGGCATGCGCCGACTCCTGCATCACGTCGCCCAACTGGCCGGTAATGGTGAGCTTACCCTTACCGTCCACGATAGCGACTTCAATGCTCAGAATCGAGCCGCCGACTTCCGTCCACGCTAGCCCGGTGACCAGACCAATCTCGCTCTTTTCATTGGCCAGCGTGTCCCGGAACTTGGTGACGCCCAGGAATTCGTTCACTTTGTCGGACGTCAAGGCGCTGGTGTACGTGGCGTCTTTCACCACTTTGCGCGCGACCTTGCGCGAGATGTTACCGATTTCGCGCTCAAGATTGCGGACGCCCGCTTCACGCGTATACGAGCGGATAATCTCGCGCAGAGCGTCGTCACCAAACGTAAGCTGTTTTTCCGTCAGGCCGGTGGCTTCGCGCTGCTTGCGCACCAGGAACTGTTTCGCGATCTCTACTTTTTCCAGCTCGGTGTAACCATGCAGCCGCAGAACTTCCATGCGGTCCTGCAACGCCGCGGGAATGGTGTGAAGTACGTTCGCCGTCGCGACGAAGAAAACTTGCGACAGATCGTATTCCACGTCAAGATAATGGTCCTGGAACATCCAGTTCTGCTCAGGGTCCAGCACTTCCAGCAGCGCCGACGACGGATCGCCGCGGAAGTCAGAAGCCATCTTATCCACTTCGTCCAGCATAAAGACCGGATTCTTGGTGCCGGCTTTCTTCATCATCTGGATAATCTGCCCCGGCAACGCGCCGATATATGTACGGCGATGGCCGCGAATCTCAGCTTCGTCGCGGACGCCGCCCAGTGACATGCGCACAAACTTGCGGCCAGTAGCTTTCGCAATCGACATGCCCAGCGACGTTTTGCCCACGCCCGGAGGCCCAACAAAGCAGAGAATCGATCCCTTGGGATTCTTCACCAACTGGCGCACAGCTAAAAATTCAAGGATGCGGTCTTTGATCTTCTCCAGACCGTAGTGGTCCTGGTTAAGAATCTTTTCCGCGTGCTCAATGTTGCGGATCTCTTTCGACTTCTTCTTCCACGGTACTGCCAGCAACCAGTCCAGATAGTTGCGCGAGACAGTGGACTCAGCCGACATCGGCGGCATGGCTTCCAGCTTCTTTAGCTCCTGGATCGCCTTCTCATGGACTTCCTTCGGCATGCCGGCGGTGTCAATCTTCTTTTTCAGCTCGTCGAACTCACTCTTTTCGCCGCGGCCCAGCTCTTTCTGGATCGCCTTGATCTTCTCGTTCAGGTAATACTCTTTTTGCGCGCGCTCCATCTGGCGCTTCACCCGCGTCTGGATCGTGCGGTCCATGTTCAGCTTTTCAATTTCAATATCCAGCACGTCGGCAATGCGGTTGAGCCGCTCCACCGGATCAAAAATGTCCAGCAGCTCCTGCTTTTCTTCAATGGAAAGTTGCAGGTTCTGGGCAATGGTGTCGCTCAGCTTGGCCGGATCGGTCATGCCTGTAATGATCACGGGCTCCAGATTGAGTGACTGGCAAAGCTTTACATACTGGTCAAAAAGATTGTGTACCCGTTGCATGGCCGCTTCCAGCGCCTTGCTGGGTTCCGGGGGATATTTCACCGTACGGACTTCGGCTTCAAAATAGCCTTCAACATTGGTGAGCTTCAGGATCTTGCCGCGCTCCACGCCTTCCACCAGCACCTTGATGTTGCCATCGGGCAGCTTCAGGTTCTGTACGATATTGGCGATCGTGCCAACCTGGTAAATCTCATTCGGCTTGGGCTCGTCAATGCTGGCGTCATGCTGTGTGGCCAGAAAGATCTTGCGATCAGAGGCCAGCGCCTCTTCCAGGGCGCGCACGCTGGACTCGCGGCCCACGATAAACGGGGTCATCATATACGGGAAGATGACCACATCGCGTATGGGCATCATCGGGAGCTTGCGAGTTTCGAATTTTTCCTTG
>DASYKK010000003.1:0-7256 GCA_035995565.1 Candidatus Angelobacter sp. | reverse complement strand
TGCCGTCGGGGATCTCCTCGGCCCCCTCGACCGGCAGCTCCAGCGAGAGCTTGGGATCGAAGGGGGTGAGCCAGTGGATCCCCCGGTCGTCGGTCTCCAGGGTGCCGACGAGGGTGTCGAGATTCTGGCCGAGGACCTGGACGACGATCCCCTCGGGCGGCTTATCGTCCCAGGGACGGTCCTTCCCCAGCCGCCGCACCACTACCCGGTCGCCGTCGATGGCCCGCTTCAGGTTGCGCTTGCGGACGAAGAAGGTGGGTTCCTCCCGTGGTCCGGGCCGGACCAGGGCGTCCCCCTCCTCCAGGCGCTGGACGATGCCGACGCTCCAGCCGGTCTGGCCCGGGGCGTACCAGCGCTCCTCCATCTCGACGGCGCGGCCGTCCCGCGCCAGCGCGGCGAGGGCCCCCTCCAGCTCCTCGGGGATGGCGTCCACCTTCCGCTGAAGCTCGGTTTTCTCCATCCCTCCCCGCCCGGCTTCGTCGAGCCGTTCGAGGATCTGCCGCCGCAGGATTCCCCCGGCGCCCGGAAATGAGATTGACATGTCCTCGGTTCTCTCCCTAGAATCACCCCGCCTGCGAAAGTGGCGGAACTGGTAGACGCGCAAGTCTCAGAAGCTTGTGGCCGAAAGGTCGTGGGGGTTCGAGTCCCCCCTTTCGCACCAACCCCTGGCTCCCAGGTGCTAGCACTTCCGCTATGCAACTCTGGATTGTATAAACCCTTAAAATGTGGTGAAATCTGATACACCCACTACGTCGTTTGGATACACTTATGGCTCAAGCACAAGCCTCAACCTGTCTATCTCACTGAAAACAGGTTTAGGTCGATCAGTTGCCTGTCATCAGGGGATAACCAACCAGCGCGGGCTTTTACGACATGAAACAACGTCCAGCCATTTTCGTCAGCATTATCACTGCCTTGCTCGCCTTGGTGAGTACGCACCTGTTTGCACAGCAGACCCCGGAACAGGAAATCGAGAAGATTATCGCCCAGAGCCAGCAAGCTCTCAGCGAGCACAATGAACAAAAAGCTCTCTCGCTCATTCAGGAAGGGCTCATCAGGTTTCCTAACCACCAGGAACTGCAAATCCAACTGGCGCGAATCTATGTGGAGCAAAAGCACGACCGCCAGGCAATCGGCCTCCTGAACTCCATCCTGTTGGCCAACCCCACTAACCGTAACGCCAGGCTGGAACTGGCACAGATCTTTGGCTATCGGGAAAACTATAAGGAATCTGACCGGCTCTATCGCGAACTCCTCACGGCGGATCCTGACGATGAAGCCTCCTCGCTCGGGCTGGTCCACAACCTGACGCTGGAAGGAAAAAGAGCAGAAGCGCGAGCGCAACTGCAGCAGGCATTTTCGCGGCATCCTACCAGTCTGCAGCTGCAGCAGTATAGTGATTATCTGGCGTCGAACCCGGCTGAAAACCAGCCCGCCAAAGTCCACCGCATTCAAAACACCGAATCCTTCTTCGCTGATACTTCAGGCAACCGCTCTGTTTATTCTGGTCAGGGAATGATTTATCAGTTCAGCCGAAATTTCACCGGCCGCATGCGGCTGGATGAAACTTCTCTCTGGAAGACCGGCGCCTTCACAAGAACACTCCTCTCCGGCGCCGCCGAAACGCGTTTCCGATTGGGCAAATACGCCGCTATACGCACCGGCCTGGGTGCTGTACGCTTTGCCGATACCAGCAGCCGTCTTCTTTATGGCGGTGATCTCGAACTGTATCCTCTGAAGGGTCTCTCCCTCTCCGGCGGCTTCGCCCGTTATCCGATTTCACCCACTTTTGATTCCACCGCATTTAACCTGCTCTCGGAAGGGTGGCACGGCCGTGTTGATTACCGGGCCCACAACCTTTCTGTTGCGGGCAGCTTTTCCCTGACTCACTACTCTGACACCAATCGAGGCGAGCGCGAGTGGGCGGAAGCGTTGCGTTGGTTCCCCTGGCATGACGATCAGTTTGCCGTGGGTGGAGGCTATGCTTTCCGCCACATCCACTTCACCAAGGACTTGAATCACGGCTACTTTAGCCCTAATCAGTACCGCAGCCATCTGGGCGCAGCCGGCTTTCGCATGCGTCTGGGCAAACACTATCGCGGCGAATATCTGGGCTATGGCGGCGCGGAAATCCTGGAAGACTTTGCCGGATACTCACCTGCCGGCGAAATGCTGTTGAAAAATGATTTTGTGTTTGGGCCGTGGGACATTTCTGCGGACTATTCCTATTACCACCTTATTCAGGCCACCGGCGCATTTCGCGCGAACGCCGTGAGCGTAACGCTGGGGTACAAATTTTGATGTCACAAATTCTAATGTCACAAGTTTTGATGGCAGAAGTTTTCTTGACGCGTATGAGTTTCGGCCACAGTCTACGCAGGCTGTAGAAAGGCTCTCAGATGTCCGGCAGCGAAAAAAATCGTAACTTCAGAATTCTGGTGGTCGATGACGACGATTCCACCCGCAGCCTGCTCAGCTCTGTGTTGGCCGCTGAGGGCTATGAGTGTCTCACCGCCAACAGCGTGGCATCGGCGGACGTGATTCTGCGGCAGGAACCGGTGCAGTTGGCGCTGCTCGATCTTTATCTGGGTACAGCCAATGGCTTGAACGTGCTCGATCTCATTAAAGTCCTGCAGCCACAGTGCGCCTGCGTGATCATGACGGCGCACACCAGTGTTGAAACTGTCACCAAGTCACTGGGCTCCGGAGCAATTGAGTATCTGGGTAAGCCCCTGCTCATCGATGACCTGCTGGCTCTGGTTCGGAAGGTGCAGGCCAGCAAGCGCGCTTCGGGCGAGGGCACCGCTGCCATCGATGAAGGCCCGGAAACTTCCATCATTGGCCGCACCCCGAAAATGCTGGAGGTCTACCGCGCTATTGCGCGCGTGGCTCCGACAGAAGCCAGCGTATTAATACTCGGCGCAAGCGGCACCGGCAAGGAGCTAGTCGCTCGCGCGCTGCACGATCATAGTTCACGCGCAGAGAAGCCTTTCGTTCCGGTGAACTGCGGCGCGTTGCCAGAAAACATTCTGGAGAGCGAGCTTTTTGGCCATGAAAAAGGCGCTTATACCGGCGCCGATAGTAGTCGTCCCGGCCTGTTTGAAGCTGCCCACGGCGGCACTCTGTTTCTGGACGAAATCTCCGAGACCAAGCCCGGTTTCCAGGTCAATCTTCTGCGCGCCGTGCAGGAGCAGCAGATCCGCCGCGTCGGTTCTCATAAGTACACGCAGATCAATGTTCGCATTCTCGCGGCCAGCAATCGCGACCTGACCAAATTGATGACGGAAGGCCGCTTCCGTGAAGACCTCTACTACCGCCTGAGCGTGGTGGTGATCAATCTCCCCGGACTCGAAGAGCGCCGTGAAGACATTCCTCTGCTCGTCCAACATTTCCTGAAACGCTCCAACCATAAAAGCAAGCGCAATATCACAATCACAGACTCAGCGGTAAAAATAATCACCAACGCAGCGTGGCCGGGCAATGTGCGCGAACTGGAAAATCTGGTGGAGCGTTTGGGTATTTTTTGTTCTTCCGGCGAGATCGGCGTGGCGGATGTTGAACGCGAGCGCCAGATGATTCGCAGTAACGGACTTCCAGATAAAACTCCTCCTTCGTCGCTGGAAGACATGGAGCGCCAGCACATTCTGCGTGTCTTGCAGGAGCACGCAGGCAACAAATCCAAGGCCGCCCGGGCTCTCGGCATTGAACGGAAGACTTTGTACCAGAAGGCGCGACGCCTGGGCATCGATTTGATGGTTGGCTGATTCTGCAAGGAAAGTATTCGGACTTAAGGATGAAGATCTTCTCCAATTCGAAGCACGCGAAGCCCATAAGCTGGGGCCGATGGATTAGGCTCAACGCCATACTGCTGGGATTGGTGTGCCTGGTGAGCTTGAGCTTCCCTGTTTCCACTCTCAGCCAGAAGCTGAACGATTTCTTCTTTCGTGTCCGCCGGCCGCTGCCAGTTTCCAGCCAGGTCGCGATGGTGTTGATTGACGATGCCACCTTGGAACAGTATGGCCGCTGGCCGTGGCCTCGCACAGAGCTGGCCAAGCTTATTCGTGCTGTCAGCGCAGAGAACCCAAAAGCCATCGGCATGGACATCCTGCTGCCCGAACCGGAGGACGAACAGAACGATTCCGCGCTGGCCGGCGCGCTACAATCCGCTCCCAACATCGTGCTGGCAGCCAAGATTTCTACATCTCCGACAGGCAATTTGTGGGTGGATCCGCAGCCTCGCTTCGCCCACGCGGCCAGAGGCGTAGGACACGTTCAGGCCATCATCGATTTTGATGGTCTTTGCCGCAGCATTCCCGTGCAGGAACCCAGCGCTGATGGAGTACGTCCGGCGTTCGCGCTCAAATTGGCTGAACTGGCGCAATCGGGATTGGGAACTTCGAAAAATGTTACCGAAGCGACCTCTCCCGGAGTCGAGCGCATGGCTTCACTGCCCCCAATGCTCGTCGACTATCGGCCTCAGTTTGAGCCCGGAGAGCCGAATCCGCCTTTCGTCGTCGTGTCGGCAGGCGATCTATTGGCCGGCAAGCGCGCTCCGGAGCTTGCAGGCAAGGCGGTGATGATCGGCTTCGGAGGAATCGACATCAGTGACCGCCTGATCACTCCCGTAAGCAATCAGCTTCCCATGCCTGGGGTTGAAATCAACGCCAATGTAGCTGACATGGCGCTCAGCGGCCGGATGCTGTCACAGATCGGCAACCTTGGCCAGCTCACGCTTGTGGGTTTGATGAGCGCGATTGCGCTCTGGGTGGTGGTGCGGTATCCCGGGGTGCGTGGACTTTTAATTCTCCTCGGCATGCTGGGTGGCGGGTATCTGGCGGCATATTTCCTGTTCCAGAATTTTCATCACCTGCTTTCATATGGACCGCTGTTGGTTGCCGGTGTACTGGCTGCGCCTATCGCGCAATTGGAAAATCTGCTGATCGTAGATCGCGAAGTCACTTCGCGTTTGCAACAGCTACGCCAAGCCATCAGTCCGCACTATGGACAACTCAAGCCCGCTCAGCCCGGCATTGATCTAGCCAGGTGGCCTGCGTCCGATCGCCTGCATTGGAAGCTGGCGGCCCTGAAAGATCTTCAGGCAGAACTTTCTTCGCTGTATTCCTTCAACCAGACGCTGCTTGAAACCATGAATGAAGGTCTTGCCGTCTACGGTGCTGATGGCGCACTGCTCTTCAGCAATGAAACATGGAAGGCGTTTTGCGCCCGGCATACTGTTGTCACGGACAAACTCTCGACTGTGATGCAACTTGCCGGAGGCTGGCAGGAACTCGCGGACCTGCCGCCTGATCCGGCATCCTGGGCCGAAAATGAAGTTTCGCTGGGCGAAGAGTTATGGCTGTTCCATGCTGTCCGTTTGCCCTGGACTTCCTTTGCTGAAGCAGGCGCTCTTTTGTTGGTCGCAGAAGATATCACTGCCCGCCGCCAGCGCGACCAGGCGCGTTCTGAAGCGCTGAGCTTTGTTACGCATGAACTCCGTACTCCGCTCATCTCCATCCAAGGCTTTTCTGAACTTCTGATGCGCTATCCGAATTCTCCGGCGACCCGCGAAGCTCCATCCACCATCTTTCGCGAGACTAACCGCCTGGTGGCGATGATCAATACCTATCTGGAAGTTCTTCGTCTGGACGCCGGGGCCCGGCCGCTACGCCTGGTTCGCACCAGTATCCGCGTGATGATCGAGCATGTAGAAAAAGTGGTGCAGCCTCTAGCCGTCGCAGCTAAAGTCACTGTGCGCGTAAAATTGGATTGCGACGATGAGTTTGTGCTGTGCGATGAGACGCTCATCTCCGGCGCCCTGCTTAACCTGGTGAGTAACGCCATTAAGTATGGCGCCGCGGGGACAGATGTCCTGATGCGCGTGTATTCTTCCGGCGACGAAGTAAACTTTGAAGTACAGAACTCGGGGCCGGTCATTCCAGAAGTCGAACTCAAGCAATTATTTGAACGGTTCTATCGTCCCGCCCGCAGTGAATCGATTCCTGGATGGGGTTTGGGACTGAGTTTTGTCCGCCGGATTTCTCAGCAGCACGGCGGAAGGGTCCAGGTAACAAGCAATGAATCTGCAGGCACCACGTTCGCATTTACCTTGCCGCGCGGCGCCTGTGAAGTTTCAGAGGTGACACTATGAAAACCAAATTGTTTCTTACATTAATCGGCTTCGCGCTGTATTTCACTTCCGCCCCAGGGCAGGAAGCGCCGCAGGCGGCAGCCGCCAGCGCGCCTTATGCCGGCGCCACAATTTCCGATTTCAAGGGGAAAGTCAGCATTCAGCTTCCTGCACAGGCTTTCGCTGCTCCCGTCCGAGGCGAGGTCCTGCCGCCCGATACAACGGTAAGCACGGACGATGGACGCCTGCTGCTGAAGCTCTCTGATGGCAGCGATGTACTGGTGCGCGCTCATACCAAGCTGTTGTTAAAGCAACCGGAGGCCAGTGGCTGGAAGTATTTTCAGATCCTGGTCGGCCGCGTGCGCACGCAGATTCAAAAGCGTATGGGCGGATCGCCGGCATTCCAGATCGGCACACCCAGCGCGGTCATTTCCGTCCGTGGCACCAAGTTTGACGTAGAGGTTGATCGTCGCGGCTTCACCGAAGTGGATGTAGATGAAGGCGTGGTCGAACTTGAGGCGGTGACTGGCCGCGGCGAGTCCGTGATGATTACTGCCGGCTTCTCCAGTCGCGTGGGTATGGAGACCGGTCCGGAAGTTCCCCGCCCGACGCAGGATTTGCGGCCGCAGCTCGACCGCCCCAGCCGCCGGGACGGCGGAAGAGCGTCTCTCGATGATGACGATCCCATCAAGAGCCTCAGAGCGTCTGATAAGCACGATACAGGCGACCATCGCAGCGGTGATCCCTCTGGATCAGATAGCGGCAAAGGTTCCTCTGGCTCCGACAACGACCATTCATCTGGATCTGGATCCGGTTCCGGATCTGGGTCCGACGATCACGATGATCATCATCACGGCGGCAAGCCGCCTGACGCGCCATAGAGTCGCGCTGATGAAGGTTTGAAAGTCCAAAAATAGAAACCGCGGTGCCGTTTTGTTTTTCTGGAACAGCGCCGCGTTTTTTTGTGCGACGGAAATAGCCCAGCCTCTGTTGTATCCGCAAGACACGGTGTTCGAGTCAGATCAACTCAGCTCCGCTTTCTAATCAACCAGAGTTGCTGAAACCAAAGGCTTTAGCGGCTCTCCGAAATTGGCCCGCCGGGTGCACTTACTTGAGTCAGTCAGCATAG
>DASYKK010000002.1:0-14503 GCA_035995565.1 Candidatus Angelobacter sp. | reverse complement strand
ATTGTCAAACTTGAACACCTTTGCCAGGTCTGTATTCGACAAACCAACCGTGTTATTCGTCTTGTCCACGATGACCGCCAGTTGCCGGGCTTCGCAAGAAGCCACCAGGCCCGCGGCGAGCACAAACAAGACACAAATTCGTCGCCCGATACTCATGAACGGCCAGTTTATGTTGGAAGCCTGGGGAAGATAAGATTACTGAGGTAATAGGGTCTTTATTTGCATTGGGTTGAAGGGATAAACGGGAAAAGAAATCGCCGCAGATTTTACAAGATGGACGTTGATCAATTAACTCACTGGCCCATATCTGAGTTTTCTGCATACATGGACAATATGCTGCCAGCAACTCCTGGAAGCATCACCTGTTTCGTTCGTCATCAGCGGTCATCTGCGTAAATCTGCGGCGAGCAGTTCTTTCTTGAGTTCCGCCAAGGTCTTGCCTTTCCAATGCCGGGTAAAGTTCTCTACCGTCATGAGTGTGCGCGCGTACATATGGTCCACATACATAGTCCCCGCAAGATGGTCGATTTCATGCTGCAAAATGCGCGCATACCAGCCGCTGGCCTCGATGACTTTGGCTTCACCCGTTTCATCCATGCATTCAACGCGCACGCGACGTGCACGCGGCGTGAGCGCCATCAGGTTATCCAGGCTAAGGCAGCCTTCAAAATATTCAACCCGCTCTTCACCAAGAAGCGTGATTCTGGGATTGATGATTACGTGAAACGGCACTGGCTGTCGCTCACGTTCCGCCAGTTGCTCCGGCGTCCAGTCTTTGATGTATTCCGGGCGGTCCTCAATCACCGCCAGTTGTATGCCCTGCCCAATCTGCGGCGCAGCCAGCCCCACGCCCGGAGCGGCATACATGGTCTCTTTCATCTGCCGGATCAATTCGCGGATTTCGCGGCTGCGGATTTCATTGGGGCGCAACGCCCGCGCAGCTTTGCGCAGAACAGGCTCTCCGGCTTGAACAATGGTGAGTGGCAATTGTTTTCCTCAATACCAAAGCGCATATTGTAAACGGATCGGCATAACTACTTTGTCATGAGGAACTCTCACTCGTCCTGATCGATCTTGTCTCCCAGTGATAGCGCAGCGCCAGCAATCGCAATCCGAACGCGCACAGCGAACCGACAAGAGTTGAAACTTCACGCGGAAACTTGAATGCGTCACATACCAGAAAAGTTGCCGCGCCAAAGGCCGCAGCAATCGCATAGAGTTCACCGCGTTCGAAAATCTTCGGCGTACGCCCGCTTAGCACGTCACGAATGCACCCTCCGCCCACGGCCGTGGTGACACCGAGCAGGAATGCCGGCAGGCGGGTCATTCCAGCGTTGAGTGCCCGCGTGCTGCCGGCAACCGCGAACAGGCCGAGTGCGGCGGCATCAATAAAAATGATGGCCCGCTCCGTGTTTTTGCCGATCCGCTGCGCAAACACCATTCCAATCACGGCGCCAGCCAACGCGGTGATCAGGTAGCGCGGGTCGGCAAATGCCAGCGGCGGCCCTTTTTGCAGGATCAGGTCGCGGGTAATGCCGCCGCCGAGCGCGGAAGCCAGCGCCAGCCCAGTCACTCCGACCAGATCGTACTTGTAACGCATGTCGCGCACCGCCGCCAGCGCTCCGCCAAATGCGCCCACAAACACGCCAAGAAAATCGATCAGGGAAAAAAGTTTGTCGATTGGAAGATTCACTGGTTTGTCATCTATTGGTTCGCCGTCCATTGTAGCGGGCTCGCCGCCGCGCATGTACCCAGGTAACTTAGCGATTAGTTGTTCACTATCACCGCGTGGTTTTGGGCAGCGGCTTCGGTAATCTTTCAGGCTCGGCATAAAGAGACGATGATCTCTTCATGCCACACTTTCCCCAAACGCAAACGAAAACGCGGTCTCCGCGAGTACGAGTGCCCAACAACGAATCGATTCGCTTCAACCTCGGCGGCCAGCAGGTCTCCGCGGTGCTGCAAAAGATTTCCCTTACCGGGGGCCTGGCTGAATTTACCGGCAGCATAGGCAGCGCCACCATTGCCGAAGCCAAGGTAAACACGCTCTCCGGCCCAGTCAGCGGGCTGGTGGAATTCCTTCCGGCGCAGGTCGGATCCTGCACTTATCCTTTCCGCTTCATTGCGCTCAGCGATCAGGACTATGAACGCCTGAATTCCACGCTGCAATACATGCGCAAGCAGGGCTTTGGCGACTAAAGCAATCGCGCGCTCCCAATAGTCAGCTCCATCGGAGAATGTTGTCCTTTGCGGCAGTTACCGGTTCTTCGCGAATTTGTGTTCTTATAGACATGCTTTATGTGGTCGATGAGTTAGTTCACGACCATACGCGTACCAAACGTCCATAAGCAGCGAAATGGAGAATCACACATGAAACTGATGCGACTCTTAACTTTAGTTGCGGCTTGCCAGTTTTCCATGGCAGCTCTTGCCCAGCAGACCCCTCCGGCGCAGGAAAGCGGAGATCACAAGCATAACGGGCACATGGGCCCCGGCATGGGCAATGTCGACGATCATGTTAAGGAACTTACGACCAAGTTGAACCTCACCACCGACCAGCAGACCAAGGTCAAGTCCATTCTGGAAGAAAACCACCAGAAGATCCAAAGCATGACGAAAGACGAGTCCTTATCTAAAGAGCAGAAGCATGCCAGGATGAAGGAAATGCATGAGTCTGTGCACGCCCAAGTGCGTAACATCCTCACCGACGATCAGAAACCGAAATTCGATGCCATGGTGAAAGACATGGAAGACCGCATGCACGCACAGCACAGTAGCGATAAAGACCATAAGTAATCGAACATATTTTCCAAAGGCGTTCGCATTGCGGATGCCTTTTTCATTTCCTCCGTGTTTCGTCGGCCTGGGTTCGGCAAGTATTGTGCAGCCGTCCCTAGCTCGTCATCCTGACGGCCGTAAAGCGAGCACGCGTTCTCTTCAGCGTGGGAGCAGGGCCTCAAACGGGCCGTTGTTTGCGCTATTGGGTCTGATAATACTGTGAATTTATTAGAAGAGACGCACAAGGTCCTTCCGGCCTAATCCCACCCACGTCATGGGCTCACTCGCAAAGAACAAAGCTAGTCCTCACCCCCTGCAATTTTCCGTGCTGCTGAAGCAGCTGCTCTGCAGCGAAATCTTTCTTCCTATCGTGAGCTGCATTGCCCTCCTCTGGACAAAAAGAAGCATCTCAAAAGAACTGGCCGCACCACGCGCTAAGGAGACCAAGTACCGATGAAAACTATCAGGACCGCACTCATTTCCTGTACATTCTTGTTCGCATTGGGGGCATTCGCACAATACCCAGCAGGCGGCCAAGCGACTCAACCCATGCAACCGCAACAACCTGGCATGCAGCCTTCTCAACCATCTCAAACCCAGCCATCACAGCCGGGGCAAGATCAAAACGCGCAGCCGGGAGCAGCAACGCAGTCCCAGGGCTCATCCGTTGCCGGACGCCCCAGCATTGACGATCAGGTTCAATCCCTGTCCCAGCAGTTGAATCTTTCCGCCGACCAACAGGCAAAGGTCAAGACCGCTCTGGAAGACCAGCATACCCAGGCCATGACCGTCGTGCAGGACAATTCAATGGCACGCGACGATAAGATCCAGAAGATTCACTCGATCCGTGAAGGCACCATCAACAAGGTCCGCACTGCGCTCAATGACGACCAGAAAAAGAAATTCGACGCACTGGTGCAGCAGCAGGAACAGCATTTCCAGCAGCAGCACCAGCAGGCGCCGCCCCAACCCAAATAATAAGCAGCCAGCCTCCTCCGAAAAAGGCGTCCCGGGCAGGGCGCCTTTTTATTTTCAGTTGCAGCTACCTCATACCTGACGTAACGGGTATCCTTGCCTGAAAAAATATTGTTCGTCAGGAAAACAAATGCATCTTGCCGCAGGCATATTCCTTGCTCTTCTCGCTTCGCAGTCCGGCCGGAAACCAGAGTGGTGCCGCCAACTGCCGCGCCCGGCGTATAGCAAGTTGGAGCGCGTAAACGTGTCCAACAATTGGTTCGAGGTGTATCGAATACGCCCCGGCCTGTTCGCTATTTACGAACCCCACCAGCAGGAAGAAATTATTTCTTACCTGATCGTCGGAGAAAAACAGGCTTTGCTCTTCGACACCGGCATGGGTATCAGCAACATCAAGAAGGTTGTAGAAGGCCTGACCAATCTGCCGGTAAGTGTAATGAACTCGCACACGCATAACGATCACGTAAGCGACAACTGGCGCTTCAACTCTATTTACGGCATGGACACGGCTTTCACGCGAGAACATGCCAAGGGCACCGTTGCGGCAGCGCAGGAAGAGATCGTGCCTGGAGCAATTTGCGGCGATCTGCCCGCCGGATTTGATCCCAAAACGTATTCAGTAAAGCCGTTCCATATCACCGATTGGATCCATGACGGATCAGCCATTGATCTTGGCGGCCGCGTGCTGCATGTGATCGCCACGCCCGGCCACACGCCAGATTCCATTGCGCTCTGGGACGCACAAAACAAGCTGCTCTTCACCGGCGACATGTACTATCCAGGGCCGATCTTCCTCTTTCGTGCGGAAACGGACCTGGATGCCTATGAAGCTTCAATAGAAAAGATGGCGGTACTGAAAGCTAAGCTGCTGTTGCCCGCCCACAACGTGCCGTTGGCCGATCCTGCCGACCTTCCTCGCGTCCTCGCAGCCATCAAACTGGCCCGAAGCGGAAAGATGAAGGCGGTCAAAGCCGAGCACTGGTCAGAATATAAGTTTGAGGGTTTCTCGTTTTTTCTGCAGAAATAGATGCGCGCTTGCTCGCGCAGCAGCAACCATGTTTTAGTCTCTGGCTGCTAGCCTTGGCACTTGGTTCTGCAAGCCAAGAACTATCAGCTTTTCACCCCTCAAACCGCGTACGAAATCTGGTTTGGCTAGCGGCTAGTGGCTAGCAGTTTCCTTTTCCAATAGCGCTGCCTTCCTCTTCACACCCCACCGATAGCCAGCCAGACTGCCATTCTTCTGCACCACGCGATGGCATGGCACCACTACCGCAATAGGATTCGAACCACAGGCGTTGGCCACGGCGCGCACTGCCTTGGGTCGTCCAATGGTCTTCGCCAGTTCGGTATAACTGCGCGTCTCGCCTGAGGGTATGCGCTGCAACTCTTTCCACACCATTTGCTGAAACGCGGTACCGCGCAGATCAAGCGGAATATTCAGAGGTGTAGTCGATCCCTTCAGCCGTTGCTTTACCTGATTTGCCACGGGCTCCAGGCCCGCGTCATCGCGATAGATCTCCGCGGCCTCGAAGTCATGCTTAAGTTCGGCCAGCAACGCGGCTTCGCTTTCGCCAAAGCGCACCGAACAGACGCCGCGCGCCGTTGTAGCGATTAACAGCTTGCCCAACTCGGTCGAGATTACGGTGCAGCGAATCTCAATGCCTTCACCGCCTTTACGAAACGCCGACGGAGTCATCCCCAGCTGTGCCGGAATGCTTTCATAAGCGCGGCTGCTGGAGCTGTAACCCGCTTCATAAATCGCCTCGGTCACGCTGCCTTCGCCGAGAAGCGCCTGGCGAAATTTTCCTGCCCGACGCGCCTGCTGATATTCCCTTGGGCTGATTCCCAGGATGCGTTTAAACAGCCGCTGAAAATGAAACGGACTGATGGCAACATGGCGCGAAATCGCCGTCAGGCTCAGCGTGATGTCCAGGTTCTGGTCGATGTAACGGCACGCCGCTTCCACTTTCTGCGTTTGCGGGTTGCGTTCCAGCGGCATACAGCGGCGGCAGGCGCGGTATCCCGCCTGTTGCGCCTGCGTGGGCGAGTCAAAAAACTCAACGTTTTCGCGTTTTGGCCGTCGACTGGGGCATGAAGGACGGCAGAAAACGCCGGTTGACTTCACCGCATAAACGAACCGGCCGTCAGCCTTGGTGTTGCGCGCCAGCACAAGGGTCCATTTCTGATTTGGGCTGCTTGATGTCATTTGCAGTTGCATATGTATTTTCTCCGCAAACCCACTTTAGGGCATGCGAAGAACACCGGCTATCCGCTGCTTGCTGTCAAAACGATTTAGACCTGCCAAAAAATAAACGCAAATCCTAGCCAAATGGCGGATGTGCCCGCTCCCGTGATTCTTTCATACTGCAATCACTGGAACAAAGAGACAAAAGTCAAAGAGGAAATCGGTATGGAAAATATCTGGACAAAGCTTTCAAACGAACTGGCGGAGGTCTCCGCCGCAGCGGGTAAATCAGTGGTGGCGGTACAGGGTGCGCGCCATCCTTCCAGCGGCATCATGATTGCCAAAGATGCGGTGGTCGCCGCCAGCCATGCGGTCCGTCGCGATGATGACATCACGGTGATTACCGAGCCCGGACAAAAACTATCAGCGCGCGTCATCGGACGCGATCCCAGCACTGATTTGGTGGTTCTGCGCCTGCAGCAGGCAATTGATACGCCCGCCGTGCACTGGGCTTCTACGTCCAGCCTTCGCGTCGGCGAATTGATGCTGGCCTTGGCGCGCACACGCCGCGGCCACGTCGTCGCGAGTTCCGGAATCCTTTCCGGACTGATCCATGGACCCATGCGTACATGGCGCGGCGGTGAAATCGATCAATTTATACGCCCCGATCTCACCATGTATCCCGGCTTTTCGGGCGGTCCGCTGGTCAACAGCCAGGGGGAATTTCTGGGCATCAACACTGCTGGACTGCATCGTTCGGGCATCACGATACCGGCGGCGACTGTGCAGCGTGTTTCTGCTGAACTACTGGAAAAGGGCGGCATCCAGCGCCCGTACCTGGGTCTGGCGATGCAGGCCGCGCCGCTGCCGGAATCTTTACGAACCCGCTTGAATCTAACCGCCAGCGAGGGATTGCTGGTGGTCCACGTTGAACCGGGAAGCCCGGCGGAAAAAGCCGCGATATTCCTGGGCGACGTACTGATCAAGCTGGGAGACAAAGCGGTTTCTGACATCGATTCTGTACAACACCTTTTGCACTCATACAAACCCGGTGACGCAGTCGAAGCAAGCCTGATTCGCGGTGGCGCAATGACCACGATTAGTGTGCGACTGGAGGCCAGAGCGGCTTAGCAAACTCAATAAATGGAAAAGAGCGGCGACATTCCGTTGCGGGTCCTGGTGGTTGCGAGTACGTCTGCGCGCCGCACATATCTTGTTGGCGTGACGTCCCAGGCGCTCCGCGGTGTGAATGTCACTCCCGACTCTCGCATCTCATTAGCGAGATTTGCCGCTACAAAATCCGACATTCTGGTTGCCGATCTGGACACTCCGACTTCGGCCGCCGCGATGCTTGATTTTCTCGAAGATGCTCCCGCCGGCGCCGGTTCGGTGGCTCTGATCGACGATCCCGATCCAGCATGGGTGCGGTCCGCGTTGAGAAACTCTCTCAATGCCGTGATCTCGCGTGATGCGACTGCGGAAGATATGCAACTGGGGCTGCAGGCCGCTGAAGCCGGGTTTGTGCTTCTCCATCCCACTTCGGTTCGCGGACTGCTTCAAGATAATCCCCTGCTTCAAAATAATTCAATGACCGATACGAACGATCTCGCCGCTGACGGCTTATCTGGGCAAGGATTAAGAGAAGATTTGACTGCCCGCGAAACCGAGGTCCTCCGCCTGGTGAGCTTGGGCCTCGGTAACAAAGAGATTGCCGCGCGGCTGGCGATTTCTGAGCATACGGCCAAATTCCACATCAGTTCCATCTTAAGCAAACTGCAGGCAGGCAGCCGTACAGAAGCTGTAAGCGTAGGCATTCGAAAAGGCTTGATCCCGATCTAAGCCATTCCAGAATGCAGTTACGGGTTTCTAAGGCAGTGAACTACAAGGCCAAATTCTGGCAGTGACTTAAGTGTAAGGGCTATTCACTCTAGACCACCTGAATCGGCGCTATTTTCCTGCTTCTACTCTGGATCAGTCCACTGCCTGTCTCGTCCTAATGCCTTAGCCCCCATGAGAGGAATTCACAGTCAGATGCGTGGTATGCTCGGAGTGCCACTCGTCTGCGAACGCTCATTTTTAGAGCAGGAGTAAACGAGAAAGATGCATTCCCCATCTACGACTCGTCTGCGCGTGTTTACGTGGGTCCTTACATTCTTGCTGCCCGCGGCCGCCTGGAGCCTTGCCAGGTACAGCCTGCCCTTTTTCCATCCCGGTGTTGGTGTGTTTTTTATTGCCGCTGCATGCATTTCCGCGGTCATCGGCGGCCTGCCTGCCGCGATTGCGGGAGCGCTGCTGAACACGGCCGCGCTGGTTGGATTCTCTTTCCTTTACCAGCCGGAGATTTCAACCACCAGCAATCAGCTCTGGTCCGCCCTGCTGATTGCCGTGGCGCTGGTTGTAGGTCTGGCGCGGCAGAAATGGTCAGCGGCGGAGATGGTCGCGGGCCGGCTTAGCAGTGATCTTGCCCGGCTGCGTGACGAGCTTGAGTCGCAACGCAGCGACCTCAAGCGCTTTCACGATCTCAGCGTCCGGCTTTCCAGCAGCCTGGAATTGCAGCGCCTGCTGAATGACGTATTGACTTCAATTGCCGCACTGCAAAAGACCGATCTCGCCATGCTGCTGCTGCTTCCTGAGCGCTCCAGCAAAACGCTTCAAGTAACGACCTTTACCGGATTCACCGCGGAGCAGATCAAGTCTTTTGGCGAGCTGCCGGCCTCGTTTTTTTCTCCCGAGCGGCGCGTGTTGATCGAAGACATTGAAAAATCCGGAACATATTTTCCTTTTGTTGATGCAGCCACTCAGGTTGGCTTCAGGTCTGTCTTTAGTACACCAATCGTCAATGTCAAAGGCGATGCGCTCGGAGTGGTGGTAACTTTCTTCCGCAAGCCGCATTCTCCCAGTGACCGCCAATCGCGGCTAGTGGAGCTGTATGCACGGCAGGCGGCCAATGCGCTGGATAATGCGCGCCTTTACCATGATTCACTGCAAACCCTGGCGGCGGAGCAGCAGCGTACTGCGGTCCTGCGTTCTCTGGCCGAAGCTTCCGTCAAAATCAATTCCGTCTTTGCACTCGATTCATTGCTCCAGGAGATCACTGACCAGGCGCGCAATATCATCGGAGCGCGCCAGGCGCTCACCACGCTGCTGCCTCGGGGCGATTGGAACCGCAGTATTACCTGCGTGTCTGTGGCGGAAGGGCAGGCAGCGCTTGAGTTCGCGAAAGAAAGCTCTGAAATGTTCATGCTGGCGTGCAACCTGAACAAACCGGTCCGGCTGAACGCCGGGGCGCGCGCTAACACATGGGGCCCGGTACGCCGGGCCACCGACGCCACTCGTTATGGATGGCTGGCCGCTCCGCTGCTCACGCGCGATGGGCGCAATCTTGGCCTGATCCAGCTCTCGCAAAAACTGAGCGGCGAGTTCTCCCCCGACGACGAAGCCATCCTCGTCCAACTCACCCACATGGCATCCGCGGCCATTGACAACGTGCGGCTCTACCGGGAGGCGCAGGAGCAGATTGCTGAAACCAGGCTCGCGCAGGAGATGCTGGAGCGCGGCAAAGAAAGCATGCAACTGGCGCAGCAGTATGTGGGAATCGGAATCTGGGAGTGGGATTTGCAGACGGGCGAACTGGCGTGGTCGGATGAGATTCGCCGGCTGCATGGAATCGAAGTAGAGAAATTTGACGGCCGCTATGAAAGCTGGATGGAAAGCATAGTGCCCGAAGACCGCCAGCAGGTGCATCAGTCGATTACCGACGCGCTGGCCAGCAAGAGCGAGTACGAAGTTCAATACCGCGTTTACATGGCCGATAAGAGCCTGCACTGGCTAGAAGCGCGCGGACGCACGATTGTCATTGGTGACCTGCCGGTGCGCATGCTGGGCGTGGCCATGGACGTTACCTCGCGCAAGGCGGCGGAGCAGACGCTACGGCAATCGGAGAAGATTGCTGCCACCGGGCGGCTTGCGGCAAGCATCGCGCATGAGATCAACAATCCTCTGGCCTCAGTGATGAACGCGCTGTACATTCTGCGCACTAACTCAAAAATGCCGGAGTCAGCGCTGGTTTACGTAAAAACTGCAGAGGAAGAACTGGCCCGTGTGGTGCACATTACCAAGCAGACTCTCGGCTTCTATCGTGAGATATCTTCTCCGGTGCTGAGTTCGGTGCCGCAACTCTTTGAGGAGGTGCTGGCCGCGTATGACGCACGCATCGAGCAAGGCCAGATTACCGTACACCGGGATTTCAATGAAGTAGGTCAACTGGCTGCCTTTCCCAGCGAATTGCGGCAGGTGTTTTCTAATCTGGTCTTGAACGCAATTGAGGCTATTTCAGGCCCCGGCAATATCTATATCCGTGTGCGGCATGGGCACGACGGCCACGGCCGCGAAGGCATACGCGTTACTGTCGCGGACGATGGTTGCGGCATCCCGGCAGAAAACATGCCGCAAATCTTTGAGCCGTTCTTTTCTACGAAGGATTCCAAAGGCACCGGACTGGGCTTGTGGGTAAGCCAGGGAATTGTGCAGAAACACCAGGGTAGCCTGCGTCTGCGCAGCCGTACCGATAAAGCCGGACACGGCACCTGCTGTGGCGTCTTTCTACCCTTTGCCACCAGGGAAGCTGCAGAAGAAGACGCGCCTCTGGCCTCCGGCGAGCAGGCGCAAGACGTTATGACCAGAACCGCCGGATCGGGCAATGACCGCTCCGCCGCTTAAGCTGTTTTCTTGTCTTGCATCGCGTGGAACTCAATGACCTTTCCACGTTCCGAGGGTAAAAGCGAGATTGCCGGACGCAACGGAAAGCTCACAGGTACATAAAACTGGATTAGCTTGCCCATAACCACCTCTTGCCATGCAATGGTGGCAGCGGATGGCTGGCGTCATGCTTAAAACGGAATTAAAAATCCTAAGCCTCCGCCGCGCTTCGACAGGAGATATTTCTGTCCATAGCCGAAACGAACAATCGGACCGGCCTTGTTTGGACGCCTTTTGATGAAAAAGTGCGCCACCCATCGCCTGCAACCGGAAGTACATCCTCTGACAATCGAAAGTAACCACCACGTTTTATTGAATCAAAAGCACTTAAGGTTTCTCGCTTAGGCTGTAAACACATTAGAAAATTTAATAATCGAGAGTTGCTCAACTTTTTGGGGTATCCTAGGGTTCAATTCAGCGGTTACCTTTGTGCTATGCCCACGGTAAGAACACAAGACGGTATCAGAAAAGCGAACCAGCGACTCGCTGGTTTCTCGCTGGTTGAGATCCTGGTAGTGGTGATGGTGATCCTGATCATTGCGGCCATCGCAATTCCGAATCTGGTGCATGGCAAGATGCGGGCGAATGAAGCTGCGGCTGTCGCTTCAGTGAAGACGATCAATACCGCGGAGCTCATGTACAACAATGCCTATCCAGAGGTGGGGTATTCCAGCAGTCTGGCAAATCTTGGCAGCCACGGCAGTTCCTGTGAACAACCCACAAGTACGAACGCCTGCCTGATCATGGATGAAGCGCTCGCCAGCGGGCTGAAGAACGGCTACATATTTGAGATCGTGGGCGATGGAAACAAGCCCACGACAAGCTATACCGTCAGCGCATCGCCGGAGTCGGGCGTTTCGGGCAGGTGCAGTATTTCTTCCAGCGAAAGCGGAGAGGTTCGTTTGGCTCTTCCTGGTGGTCCCACCATCGTCGGTGATAAGTCTGTGGGATCCGGCAACGGCGGTTGCGACTAGCGCCCGGCAACTCCTGCCCGCCTTCTTATTTTCCCTCGTCAATTTTCAGCGGCACGGAAACACGCGTATTTCCCCAATCCATATTGAGCTCGGCTGTACCCTCCTTATCCGCGGAGAAGGAAATGGTGAACTGCTCAACAGATTGCGGCAGAGCTGACTCCTCCATGTCGACGCGGCCAAGGTCCTGGCTTTCGTCATACCTGGTTCCCCACTGACCAGTCTGCTTGTTAATGATGAGTTTCCACGTGCCTTCGGAAGGCAGAGTGTAGAGCGTATATTTTCCCGCGGGCACTTTGACGCCGCCAACATTGAGATCGGTTTCAGTTGTCAGCGTGGTGGCTTCATCGGCGCCGGTGCGCCACACTTTGCCGTAGGGAGCAAGTTCCTGCCCTAACTTTCTGCCCTTGAGAAAAGGCCGGCCGTAATCAATGGTTACTTGTTTGCCCTTAAGCGTGACTGATGCGGTCTCATGGGGACTTGGCCGTTTGCTTTTATCTTGCGGTGGCTGCTGCGCAATCGCCAGCACGGCGATCAACATGACGAATGAGACTCCAATTGCTAACTGTTTCTGCTGCATCTTTTGATTTCCTTTCACTTGAAAGCAAGTTATGATCGCCCGGCAGGCCGGTATCAGGTAGCGCATGCCGGGGCGTGTTTTTCTGGCGCAAGCCGCGTTTTGCCCGAGGGGGGTCACCAAAGTGCTATCACCCCTTTGACCACGGAGCATCTTTTCATAATACCCAGTGTCACATACAGTTATACGAACTGATCCAGTAAAAAAGACTTGAAGTGAGGCGAGCCATGAAGCAGTGTCTGGCGTTTTTCCTGTTCCTCTGTTTGGCCGTGTCCAGCGTCGCTGGACTGGGCCAGTCCCCCGTGCCCGCAACGGCGCCGGTGCATCGCACCACCAAGGCAGTCAACTACCGGCTGCGCGGCGATACTGTGAAGGTCGACTTTCACGGCACGGAACTCATGCAAAACGCCTCCGGCGAAGCCAAGGTCACAGGCAAAAAAAGCAGCGTCGAAATCGACGCCAAATTCGAGGGCCTGGATGATCCCACCAAATTCGGCCTGGAATATCTCTCGCTTGTGCTGTGGGCCATCTCGCCCGAAGGTCGCGCAGTAAACCTGGGCGAACTGGTGGTGGACCACAACGGCAGCCGCGTGAAGGCAATCACTGACATGCAGACGTTTGGCATGATCGTAACGGCAGAACCTTATTTCGCCGTCAACCAGCCCGGCAATATGGTGGTAATGGAAAACATTGTTGGCGCAACCACGGTGGGCCGCCAGGAGAACATCGACGCCAGGTATGAGCTGCTGGGACGCGGGACTTACTCGGCAACGAACACGAAAATTCAGGACGCTATTTTTGGCATCGACCGCAAAACGCCACGCGTGCTCTTTGAAGCCCGCAACGCCGTGCGCATTGCCAATCTAGCCACGGCCGATAAATACGCGCCGTCTATCCTCGCCAGCGCCACGCAGCAACTCCGTAAGGCCGAGGAAGCTTACGTACAGAAGCGAGACAAGAGCACCATTGAAACACTGGCGCGCGAAACCGTAAGCACTGCTGAGGAAGCGCGCGTGATGGCGGTAAAGCAGAGAGCGGAAGAGGAAGCGCAGGCCAAAGCTGCCGCCGACAAAAAAGCCGCCGAAGATCGCGAGGCCAAGGCCCGGCAGGATGCCATTACCGAAGCGCAACGCCGCCAGGCCGCTGAGGAAGCACGCGGGCAAGCGGAGCAAGCCCGCGCACAGGCCCAGGCTGCCCAGGCCGACGCAGAGCGCATGAAAGCTGAAGCGGTAAAAGCACGTCAGGAAGCCGAAGCCGCTCGCAAGGAAGCGGACGCGGCCCGCGCTGCCGCTGAACAGCAGAAGCAGGCACTGGCAGTGGAAGCGGACAAAGCGCGCAAAGCGGCGGAAGAATCCGACCGCCTGCGCCAGCAAGCGGAACAAGAGAAAGCTGACCTTCGCTCGCAACTGCTACAGCAGTTGAACACTATTTTGGCCACGCGCGATACCGCGCGCGGGCTGATCGCCAATATGTCAGACGTTCTGTTCAAAACCGGCAGCTATGAACTGCTTTCCGGTGCGCGCGAGCGGCTGGCCAAGGTCAGCGGCATCGTAATCGCCCATCCCGGGCTGCATCTTGAAGTGGAAGGCCACACCGACGCCGTCGGCAGCGATGATTACAATCAGAAGCTTTCCGAAAACCGCGCGCAGGCCGTGCGTGATTACCTGGTCCAGCAAGGAATATCAGATAACTCCATCGTGTCGCGCGGACTGGGCAAGAACCAGCCAGTGGCCACAAATGACACGCCGGACGGACGCCAGCAGAACCGGCGCGTTGAACTGGTACTCTCCGGCGAAGCCATCGGGCTCAAGACAGCATCAGTCACCAGTGCGGCCCCAAAATAGCTCCGTGTTTCAAGCCACGTGAAAAGAGGAACCCCTCGCGGGTTCCTCTTTTGATTTCTGATAAAAAATCTGAACGCTAGATAGCTGCCGGCCTGATCTCGTCCCGGCCTTTCAGAATTTTCAAAACCGATTGCAACACACCTTCGCGTGAGTCGCCAGTCACAAAACTATTGCCGTCCAAATCTGGACGAATCCTTCCCATCTGAAGAATCGGCGCTTCAGGAAGATGGTGTCTCACGCTATGGCCAATGGCCTTCTTCATACGCGGCTCAACGCTATCGGCAATGAGTACCACATCAAAGATTTGACTCTGGCATGCCTGGTCCACTTCTTTCAGGCTGCAAGCGGTTCGTACTCGATATCCGGCGCGTTCAAGCCATTCAAGTCGTAATCGCAGGGCGGGTTCGGTTGCCAC
>DASYKK010000001.1:0-8430 GCA_035995565.1 Candidatus Angelobacter sp. | reverse complement strand
AGAAAGTAATGCGCCGGCCCTTCCAGCGGAACCAGCAGACTGAAAACGAAGCCCACCACCATTCCCGGCTTGGTCAGCAGGTCCGGTAGCAGTTTCGTTTCCGCATCGGTAAAAATCAGGCCAATTAACAGAAAAGACAGCACGCACAGCTTGGCCGCAATAAGGTGTTCGTTCGCCGTCACGTCGATCGGCCACTGTTTCGTGATCAGACGTGCCATGGCCGGCGCGCTGAGGTAAGAGAAGGCAAACAGCAGGCCGGTTAGCAGTTCCACTCCCGCATAACGCGCCGAGATGGGAGCTTTGCATTGGCGGCACTTGCCGCCCAGAATCAGCCAGCTCAGCACCGGTATGTTGTCGTATCCGGCGATTGGAGCTTCGCACGCCGGACACGCCGAGCGCGGGCTAACCACAGAAATCTCCCGCGGCATGCGGTAGATGCATACATTCAAAAAGCTGCCAAACACCAGCCCAAACAGAAAAAACGCTGTGGCAAGAAAATACACGTTTCCGGCAAGATCAAAAGTATTCAGGGCTCGCTCCGCTTCGATGTGGCTCGAGGGAGATTATATGGAAGAATTGGTAATTGGGTAATTTGGTAATTGAGTGAGTGAAGAACCGCGGGGCCAGCACCTTTGAATTGGACTTGCAACGGAACACGGACTGAGGGGCCTGTTTTTAGAAATTACTCACTTGCCAAATTATCCATTTACCAAATTATCGTCAGTGTTCTTCCGGAATTCTGAGTATGTGCCCCGGCAGCGACGACACTTTGGGATTCGCGGGCGGCAGGTCTCCGGTCCAGTTGATCTGCTTGCGATTCGCCAGACGCATTTCCGCCTCAACCGCCTTCCAGCCAGCACCGTTCTGTTCCCGGATCTCCATGTTAAAACCCATCTGGTTCGCGTCCTGCTCAACCTCAGCCCATTCCAGCAATGATGCTTCAAGATCTTCCGCGATGGCTTCCTGCGGCAGTAGGCACAGAACCCACTGGTTGCGCGTGTTCTGCGCATACGCGCCATTGCTCACGCCGGGCACGGCATTGATCACCTTCGCGCCATGCTCTTTTGCCACTTTAATCGTTTCGTCTTTGGAACCGTGATCCACTACGATCACCTCGTCGCACGGACGCAGTGAATCCAGCGCGCGTCCGAGTGAACGAGCGTTGTCACACGTATGGATCAAGGCGCTTATTTTGGTTTTTGCCATTCAGTTTTAGCCTTTGGGTTCTTGCCGTTCACAGGTTAGATGCTGAATTCCCGATGAGCGGGGTCTCGAAAATCTTTCACAGTGGCGAGGGCTGGGCCCCCGGCACGCTGCGTCGTTCGCGTGTTGGGGTAGGAGGCCGAATTGCGCGCCGAGCCGCGCTCATCAGGAGCGCGATGATGAAAGTCAGAGCTTCCGTCTATGGCGGTTGGGAGCGAAGCGACAAGAAAAAAGATTCCAAGAAAAAACGCCGCCTTTTCAGGCGGCGTCGGTTGCAAACTATGCAGAGTTCTATTACTGATTCATTGCCGACCGGCTGGCTCCCGGCGTGACCGTGATCGGGTTCTGCAACTGGAAGGCAATGACCGCTTCCGGACGCAGGACGATCTGCTGGCCCTTGGTGGCTGCGGAAACGCCTGTTCCGGCGCCTGCGCCGGCTGCTGCACCAATGGCTGCGCCTTTTCCGCCGCCAAAGATTCCGCCGAGCACCGCGCCTACCGCTGCTCCACCGCCAACCTTCGCCGCCGTTGACTTGCCACGTCCATTGCCTGACTTCGTCCATTGGCTGGTCTGCAGGCTATAAGTCTTTCCGTTCATTGTCAGCTTGGTGAGTTCCAGCGTCAGCACGGACTGTCCGGCGAACCGGCCTGCCGATTTCACGTCCACCACGCGGCCTTCAACATCGGCCGTGGTAGGAATGACCGTCTCTTCCCCAATGGCGACCGGCGCTGAGATTGTTCCGTGAAACACATCGCCCACCTGCGCCTTTTCTGAATCCACTTCGTCATTCAAGCGGACGCTCAGTTGTGTTCCGGAAGGCACTGTAACTTTCTGCGGCAACGGCACCGGCGTTGGAGCTGCCGGGGGCGTCGATTGCGATGAGTCATAACTGCTGTTTGTGTTTCCGCTGCCGGCTGGAACGGTTGTGCGCAAACCGGTATCGCCGCCATTGTTGTTAGCCGACCTGCTGGAAGATGGACGCGGACTGCGGTAGCGCGCGCTGGGTGAGGGGCGCCGCTCTTCCCTTGCTGGAGGCGGAGGATTATAGTTCGCCTGGTCTTGCGGCTGTGTCGTTTGGTTCGCCGCTGAAGCTGATGCGACCTCAAGATTGTTCACAACCGTTTTCACGCCTTCAATCTGCGCCGCGTCGTTGGCCGCTGCATTGCGCGCCGCATCGCTGGCCACAGTTCCGGTGAGCGTCACAACGCCATTATTGGCGTTAATGTTGAGTTGCTTGTCCGGGATACTGCCGTCCCCGTTGATCTTGTTCTGCACATCGGAGGCGACCTGCGCGTCCGTGCGGCTGCCTATGCGTGAGCAGCCAGCTGCCAACAACGCAACAGCAATCAGGACCACCGAAAGATTTCTCTTCATGACACACTCCTCTAAAATTGTGGTGGCGTATGCCTGGTTAGATGCAGAGCAGCTGGAATTGACTGCTCCTGAGTGTAAAATTTTGTAAATCAATCACTTACAGGCGTACCGCCCAGAGCAGACTCCACTCGGCCAGAGGTCCGGATCTGCTACCCCCATTCTAACCCCGCGCACGCCTCACAGTTGCTGAATTCAGCCCTAGAGGTATCTGGTAAATCAGCTTAATTCTTGGCTACGTCCGCACCCTTTGAACCCCCGCGGATTGATGTCAAACATGCGCTTCATCGGTTCGATGTCACAGGTAGATCCTTCTCTCAGCATGCGTAACTGGTCCACTGTTACAGGCGGATTTTTCAGAAGTTTTTGTGCCAAGGCCGCACCTGCAACCATTAATGGCATCGGGATATGCACTGCCGGCTTGCGCACACCCGCACACCGCGCGATCTCTGCCAAAACTTCATTCAGCGTCAACTCGTCCGCGCCGCCAAGATCGACGGTCTGGTTTATCGCGACTTCAGCGGTCAGCGCACGCGCAAAGCAGGTAGTCACATCGTCCACTGCAATGGGCCGGAATTTTGGCGTGCCATCACCCGGCACAGGACGGAACAGCGGAGCCGAGCGCATAGTCGCCATCATCTGCGTCACAAAACCGTCACCTTCACCGAAGATTAGCGAAGGCCGCAGAATGCAAAACGGTATTCCACTCTGCCGGACCTCCTCTTCACCCTTCCACTTGGTGGTTTGATACGTGGCAACGCCATCGTCCCGCACGCCCAGTGCCGACATCTGCACAAAACGCTTGATTCCTGTCCGCTTGGCCGCTTCCACCACATTGCGCGTCCCCAGATGATGCACGCGCTCAAAAGTATCCGTTCCCTTCTCCACAATGATGCCTACAAGATGGATCACCGCATCGCAGCCCTTCATGCCTTCTTCCAGCCGAGTTCCTTCGACTATGTCACCAGGAACATATGCAAAGTCTCCCGCCTCGCTAAATCCCTGGACCAGGCGCGCCTTTTGCCCCGGCAACCCCCGCAGCGCCGCTCGCACCGCGTGGCCTTCGGCCAGCAGTTGCCGCAACATATTCATGCCAACAAACCCGGTCGCGCCGGTGAGAAAGACTTTCATGAAGAGATTCTAATGCTTGTTTTCTTGCAATCTCTCGTGCCGAAAGACGGCGTTCGAGATTTCAGACAAAATATGATAAAAATTCCGTTCCCTCTTATGTCACTTCGCGTCGCGCGTGGCGTCTACAATCCGGAGAAAGAACGCTTTCACTATTACGTGTCTTTCAAGCCTACGCTCGATCCCACCGCCGAAGAGCGTGGCGTAGACGGCAGCCACTCTGTGCCAGTTGCCATTTCTGTCACGGAAACGGGCGAACTCGCCGATCTCGCCTTCAGCCTGCCGGAACACTGCCGCAGCCGCAGATCCCTGGAATACCTTCACCATACCCACTCCGCTACCCTGGTGGACGAGAAGGTCTTCATCACCGTCCCCGGTTTGAACGGCGACTCGGTGCTTCAGGGAAAGGGAACTCTGGAACTGGATGCGGCGGGCCGGATCATGGGGCTGGAAATTAACTAGCATTCGGTCGAGCGGCCTTTCAACGTAGGTGCCTTAGGAGCTTCTTCGTTGAAACCAGAGTCTCTCCTGCCAAAATCCAGAGTCTCTGCCTTAGGTTTTCCCTCTGAGTACCCGAAATTTTTCTATCGCCTTAGTTCCCCCCTAGTACGCTATGCTTCAGCCGCCTATCTGTCTCTCTTTACAATATCTTAACTGTCAAAAACCCTCTTAATCCAGCTACTCTGCTTGGTTTGTGTCGGGTAAGCCTCTCACACACACTAAGAGTCCTGACTGATTTCTTGCCAAGCTGGGTTCCCTCATAGTGCCTGCATGATAAACCGATCAAAACTCACAACCATCGCAGGAAAGATGTCTGTCGCGCTGGCGCTCTTTATCGGCGTGTCCGTGTCCGTATTCGCTCAAGTTCCCCGCTCGAAACACGTGTACATTGTGGCGGAAGAAAACCGCAGCTATGAACGGGTCGTCGGCAGCGCTTCCATGCCGTACCTCAACAGCTTGTTGGCCAGGGGCGCCGTGGCCACGCAGTTCTATTCCAACGAGCACGGCTCACTGGAAAACTATCTGATTCTCACCTCAGGGCAGTACCTCACGCACAACAACGACACCCTAGCGGTTTTCAACGTCGATAACCTTGAACGCCACCTGCTGACCAACGGCATGACGTTTAAATCTTATGCGCAAACTCTGCCTTTTCCCGGCTATACCGGGCTTTACTCCGGCGCGTACATGAAGCGGCATGCTCCGCTGCCTTATTACACTGACATGGCCAATAGCAGCCTGATCAAAGAACATGTTTCCACCACGCAACTGGCCAAAGACATCGCTAACGGCACTCTGCCGAATTTTGCTTTTATCACCCCAGACGGCAATAACGACATGCATAATTGCAGCGCCAACCTGGGCATCTGCTTTGCAGCCGCAGATAATTTCCTGAAGAACACGATTGGCCCACTCTTGGCCAGCGCACCTTTCCAGCCCGGCGGCGACGGCGTACTTATCATCTGGGCGGACGAAGCTGACCTTGGTTCTGACAATCGGTGCAGCGCTACCGTGCTGACCGGCTGCGGTGGCCACATTCTGGTGGCGATGATCGGTCCTCAAATTAAAGCCGGTTACAAGTCCACCACCACCTATCATCACCAAAGCGTACTGCGTACCGTGCTCGAAGCTATGGGAACCACGGCAAACTTCCCTGCCACAGCCAATACCGCGCCGGACATGCGTGAATTCTTCAAGAACAATGCCGGCGGCGGCGTATCCGCGGGCAACATCACGATTTCTGCCCCCACTGCCAGCACGGTCGTCGGCCCCAGCGTTCATGCAGTCGCTGATGCCAAAGCGACCGCTCCAATCACCGCCATGCACATTTACGTTAACAACGCATTGGTGCATCAGGTCGCCGCCGCTCATGTTGACACGATGTTAAGCCTACCCAAGGGGACGCATAACGTGGTCTTTCAGGCATGGGACAGCAAGGGCAACATCTACAAGGCGCCCAAAACTATTACCGTGCAGTAGCTTCCCATCGAAGCAGAACGCGCGCCATCAGGGACATGAAGACCACCAGGGCAAGTAAATCCCTCGTGCGCCAGTGTCCCATTTTTCATTTTTAGGTTTTTTGTTCTAACGGCCGCAGGCTAAAATTGGCGGGATGGTTCACTCCCAGCTCTCCGGCTTTGTGCTTGCAGGCGGCAAGAGCACACGCATGGGCCAGGACAAGGCCGCGCTCACCCTGAATGGGCTTACCTTGCTGCAGCATGCGTTGGCGGCCTTACGCGGAGTATGCCGTGACGTTGCCATCCTCGGGAAACACGAGCTATATGGCACACTGGCGCCCGTCTACGAAGATATCTTTCCCGGATGCGGCCCCCTCGGCGGTATTCATGCCGCTCTTTCGAACTCAAAAACGCAGTTCAATCTCATCATCGCCGTGGACACCCCTTTTCTCGCTCCGAAGTTTCTCTCTTACCTGGCGGACAAGGCGATTGCTTCTGGGGCCGTCGTCACCACGCCAGAGATTGACGATTACACACAGCCGCTTTGCACTATTTATTCTCTCGACTTCCACTCCATCGCGGAACACGCCTTGCGCCTGGGCAATTACAAGATTGTGCCGCTCTTTCCGAAAGGCCGGACGCTCATAATCAAAGAGGCTGAGCTGCGCCAGTTTGCCTTCGCCGCCGATATGTTTGAAAATCTAAACACGCCTGAGGACCTGGCCCGCGCGCGGCGCCGCTTCTCCGGTCAGGACACATGAGCAATCTTCCTCAAAATCCTAATCCGGAACAAAAGCCGTACGTTGAGTTTCAGCACGTTTACAAGGCATTCGGCGATCACAAGGTGCTGGAAGACGTAACCTTTCAGGTCTTTCCCGGCGAAACACTCTGCATCCTGGGCCGCAGTGGCGTGGGCAAATCCGTTTCACTCCATCACATCATGGGATTTCTCAAGCCCGATTCCGGCCGCGTGATCGTCGCTTTTGAGGACATCACCGACGCCACCGAAGCTCAACTGGAGCTGATCCGCAAGAAAGTGACCATGGTCTTCCAGAATGGCGCACTTTTTGATTCACTTACGGTCGGTGAAAATGTAGCCTTCCCCCTGCGCGAACGCCATGACCTGGACGAACAACAGATTTACCAGATCGTGGACGGACTGCTCGACATGGTGGGCGTAAAGGCCATGCGCGACCTTCTTCCTTCCGACCTTTCTACCGGGATGAAACGCAGCGTGGCCATCGCCCGGGCGCTTTCGGCGCAGCCGGAATGCATCCTCTACGATGAACCCACTACCATGGTCGATCCCCTCATGGCGCAGCTGCTCGGCGACCTCATTCAGAAACTGAAACATCAGTTGAAGCTCACCAGCATTGTGGTAACGCATGACATGCGCCTGGCCAAGAAACTGGCTGACCGCATCGTATTTCTGCACGAAGCCCGCGCTATCTTCGTGGGATCAGTGCATGAAATGGAACGGGCCAGCGAGGAAGTTGTGCAGGAGTTTTTGAAGCTGGATGAGTTGATCGTGCCGGGAAGGGACGACGGGTATTCCGCTTACACATAAAACCTTTGAAACACAGGGAACAGAGGACGCAGAGGAATAAAGATATCAAGTACCTCTGGGTTGCAGCACAGCTTCGGTTGGAACAAATAGCAGGGCAACAATATCCGGTTAAATCTGTCATGCTGAGCGCCGCTCGAGCTGAGCTTCGCGATGCGAGAGCAAGTCGAAGCATCCCGGAAGCTATTACTTCAACCATAGAGCGTCAGGGAGTTCTCACGAAACAAGCCTTCAAGAACTCCTCCGCTGCCTCCTTTCCTCTGTGTTTCAAGGTTTTTCCTTAGCTGGACTACGCTTTCACTCCGCGCTTTTCCAGCACCGCCAGCAAACTGTTCTTCGCCTGCGAGCTCAGCCGGCCGCTTCTCAACACATCCTTGATCAAATTAATGGGAAGTTCCGCGGCCAGAGGGATCAACCGGCCTGACGGCGTGTTCCTGTTTCCCAGCAGCGCGGCCTTCACGTCGTTGCGGTAAGACCATTTCTGGTGGCGTGAAACTGCGGGCGCGAGCAACTCCGTCCCATGTTCGACTTTCAAGGCCTTTACAATCGACACTTCCGTCATCTGCGGATTAGACAGCGCAGCCTGCATGATGCGCTCTTCTTTGTCGACCAACAATGCTGCCGCCACACGGCCTGAACTTCGCCGCGCGAGCGTAATTCGTTCTCCCGACGAGATACTCGCCAGCTTGCTGATGAGTACTTCTTCTGCTGCGCGCTTCACGTCCGGTTGGACCGAGGGAAGCAGCGCCACCTGCATCAGCTCAAATGTATAAAGATGGCGGATGGTTGGCACCGATATATGCCGCGGCGTGCGGGGATGCATCACCACCGCCATGCGCACTTTGCGCTGGCGCATCAGAAGACCGTTCTTGCTCAGCGCTTCCAGGGCTTCGCGCGGCAGGTCGCGATGGTTGAGTAATGCCAGCGCGAGGTCTTCCGTCAGGCGCGCATCGGCAGCCACGGCAGTAAGGATTTCCGGAGAAGAATCGTGCACCAGCCGGTCCAGGTCGGCGGACGCTGGCAGTGTAATTTTCTTTGTTTCGCTGCGAACGCGCGGCGGTTCAGGCTGTTCCGGCGCTTCCTGCGAACCTTCGTTTTCATGTATCGGGGTTTCACCCGTGGAAGACGCGCTCATCGCCTCACTCCGCGTTGCGCGGCAATCTCCAGCGCTCCCAGCACCGGACGCACGAATGCAAAGCTCACAGC